>CAIKZY010000057.1 GCA_903832025.1 uncultured Actinomycetes bacterium | reverse complement strand
GAGGAACGAGCAACCGCGACGACATCGCGGCGGAACTCGATCGGAAATGCTTTCGGCATGACAAACATCCTTCCAGCGAGGACGAATCCTCACAGGTCAGGAGGCAACCAAACTCGGGGCAGTCCCCATTGCCATTCCTGGATTCATCACTGACATTCTCGGGGCGGTCGTGTGTCTGCCCGTCGTGCATCGATGGATTATTCGGCGGGGGTACGAATGGCTGGATGCAAATGTTTCCTTCTTGCGATTTTCGACGGAGCAGGGTGAATCCAAGTTCGCTGATGGTGACGTCATACCGGGGACGGTTATCTACCCACCATCAGAACAAGACGAGGGCCACCCTCGCGGATGGCCCTCGATCACTGACGAATAGTTAGGCGATCTTCTGCAGTTCCTCGTTGCCATGGAGCTCAGACACACGCTCGGCAAGCAGGGCTTCGAGGTCTGCGATCGTGCGTCGTTCGAGAAGCATGTCCCAATGAGACCGCACGTATCGTGCTTCGCGGAGATCAGGTGCTGCCATATTCTCAACGTGGTGAGTTGCCTTGGCCGTCATGCCGCACCGGCAACTGAACTCCAGGGGGATCTCCTCGGCTTCGGCAAAGAAGGGCACCAGTGATCCATGCCCCTTGGGACATTGGTATCGAACAACCACGGTTTCAACTGGTTCGACGTTGTGATCGTCGCGCTCGTAGCTGTTACCGCCGATTCGGGTGCCACGCATGGCTGTGTCGGTAATCATTGCCACTCCTGTTCGTTCGCTCATCGTGTGATGTGCTGGTGACGCTCTGACGTCTATAACAGCGCGTCGGTTCCAATATTCCAAGGGCAACGGCCCTGCCTTACGTGTCCTTTACGAAGTTGCCAACTCACTCACAGATTCGTATCCCTACCGGCCGAAATGAGGGTTGATTCGTATTCATTCTGTTCCCCTTTCGTGACCATGGACTGTTGGGTTCATGTCCTCGCCTCTAGGCAAAGTTCACTGGCCGGCACAGTCCTCAGTGTGGACATTCGCGGCAATGACTGGTCATTGTTGACCCGGGTTTTCGGGCACATCTGCTAAGTTGTCTATACAAGCTGGCTGAGTGGAGGTTGTGTCGTGACTGAGGTGCTCCCTGAATATCGGGCTGGTACTCATGCCGCATTGGAGCGAGCCGAGGCGCTTTCGATCATGCAGCGACTGATGACTCACTTGCAGAACAAGTCAACGGACATGGCGCCTGGCCAGGTGAAGGTCCCCATTGAGTATTACTTGGATCAACAGCAGTGGGAGCGGGAGATCAAGGAGATCTTCTACGCCATTCCTCTGCCGGCAGCCCTGAGTGCTGAGTTACCCAAGCCTGGGGACTACAAGGCAATGCGCGTCGTCGGCAAGGAAGTGATCCTTGTTCGCCGTGCTGATGGACAGATGAAGGCCATGCTCAATGTGTGTCGACATCGGGCGATGAAGCTGCTACCCGGTGGGTGCGGAAACTCGCGACGGTTTACGTGTGGCTATCACGGATGGTCGTATGACACTGCAGGCAATCTCACGGGCATTCCGGGGGAGGACACGTTCGGGGATGTTGAAAAGGGGGACTACTCACTTGTGCAACTCCCCGTCGCTGAGCGGGCTGGGATCATTTTCATGGGGCTCACGCCCGGAATGCCATTTGACGTTGATGCTTGGCTTGGCGACGTCCTGCCGAAGTTGGAAGCGCTCGAGCTCGACAAGTGCGTGCACTTCACGACAAAGACCCTTCCCGGACCGAACTGGAAGGTGACCGTTGATGGCTTCCTGGAGGGTTATCACTTTGCCTCCCTGCATCCCAACACCGTATTCCTGACCAATCATTCAAATCGAGCGGTGTTCGACGCTTTCGGTCCGCATTTGCGGAATGTGTTCGCCTTGAAGTCCCTGGATGAATATCACGATCGGCCAACCGATGAGTGGGATCCCGCCGCTACGTTGGGCCTGGTGTATTGGCTGTTTCCGGGCATGTCGATCGCCGGCGGTCTTCGTGAACGTACCGTGGTATCCATCATGCTGCCCGGCGATACTTGGGACACCTCGATGACGTGGCAGACGACGTTGCTACGCCACAGCCCGCAGACCGCGGCAGAGATTGAAGAGGCTGAGAAAACCGCTGAGTGGTTCTACGCGGCATTTCGTGACGAGGACTACGCGGCGCAGACAGAAGTTATGAACGGCCTGCAGTCCAATCCAAACGGACACATGATCATCGGTCGCAATGAGATTGCGGTTCAATACACGCATGACACGATTCAGCGGTTGATGGATGGTAGGCCCGTTCACGGTGAGCGGTAGGCGGTACTAGCCAACTTTGCTCTCCTAAGCGATGCTGTCGGTGTGGCTGGAGCAAAGGCGTGGGACGAGGACACCTGGATGTCCGAGGTTCGCTACGCGATTCAACAGCAAGATGGCGATTTGCTCGCAGGCCTTTTCGCGCAAGGACGGATGCACCTGGGCGAGGGGGTAGGCGTCGTCTGGGCGCGTGCATTGAGCGGTTGGGATGCTGGCGCGGTCACTGGTTAAATGTGGTGTCTGGTGTTGTTTCTCACGGGAGACCATCACCGTTCAGCAGCAGTCCGAGGCCTTGTGCGGCGCAATCCGGGCCAGAGCCGGTGCGGCGAAGCATCGACTCATCCGAACTGAAGCGCGATGGCACGAAGGCATGCGCATCCTGGTCTTGGTCCGCTTGCCGGTTGGGAGAGTTCTGGCTGCAGTCGCACAGCCGACTGGCGCGGACATCACCCATGGCACGAAAAGTTGGTAGCCCACCTGGGCACCATCTGGGTTCGGGATGCGAGGCGCACATCTGCTTGCCGTACATCCGATGCGGAACGCTCCGTCCATCTGCAATTCCCCAGCAGTGGGATCCAATCGCTGCAGGGGAGAAGCCCTGTGTCGAATCATCGTGTGTGCGCTGCGCCAGGGCGATCCGGCGGATGGGGCAGTTTCTCAGTCAACCCCATCCACCAGAGGAATTCAGCCCCCGATCGCGGAGATCTGGATCGTGTAGGTCTTGGTCCCATTGGTAATGGTGACGTTGGAATCACCTTGGCCCACGACCTGTCCACCGGCGGTTGTGGTGACTCCGCCAGAGGTGCCTGCGGGGTGAACCGTGAATACCGCGGGTGAGGACGAGGTATAGGTGGCGGTGTCACCGAAGCCGCTAAAGATCACGGCCTGATGCAATTTCAGCCGCACGATTGAACCATCCTGTGCGGGGGTGACGGTGACAGGCGTCCAAGTGCCTGGGTTACTGCCGGGCATAGCCGATGAGCTTCCAGAGGGCGAAACGGATGGTGCCATCGACGGGGGAATTGACCCAGCTGAAGAAGCCGCGGCACTGCTGGCGGCCGAGGAACCACCACCGGTGGTCGCGCTGGAGCAGGCGGCCAGGGCGGCCACACCGACAACGACCAGGCAGGCGGTCGTAACAAGCGAACGATTGCGCATGTATATCCAATCTCAGGCGAAGGCTTTGAGTATCGCTCACGCGACGGGTGACGCGCGAGCGGGACACGCGCGTGGCGGGTGCTCCCGATGGCGGGCTCGATGCCGACTCGGCTGGCGTGCATGTCAAGATGGGTATTGATGCACGACGGCGTGCGAACTCGATCCGATGGTCATCTGGCCCGGACGTGGCCAAGTGACCACAAGCGACCATCAATTGGCCTGCACGGACAGACTGTCGGCGCTGACGATTGAACCGCGTCTCGTGACGGCCTGATGGTTGGTAGCAGGAAGTTAGGCATTCACGCAGTGTTTGTTCTGAACCGATAACGTACATTATGTCAAATTAGATTCCACGCTATGAAACAGCGAGTCCGGGGTCTTCCCCCCGATTCCCACGATGCATTGACGGATCAGTGCAGCACCAGCTTCGACGGCCAATCAGTTAGGAACGGTTGACCAGATCTGATCCTGGTCGATCTGCACGCAGCGCGCGGGCGCCGGGCTCTGGTCGCCGCCTTCCTCCTAGGCACCTGAATGCACCGTCACCCAGGCGGATACCGATCGAACCACTCCTGGCAGTCAAGGAGCGTCCTCGTTCCTGAAGTCTCCCAGAGGGGGCGTCCATCCCTCACGATGACAGGAATGTCATCAGAAGGGGTACTCCCATCAGTAATGAGGTACGAGAAGTCGTCAGCGATCTCCAGCATGGCTGCCCGTCCTTCGACGCGAAATGCCAGTGATGCGTCCAGCCATCGCTCACCGTGTAGCGCCCCCAGGATGTTGCCGCAGATTGACCCAGTCGAATCACTGTCTCCACCATGGGTGACCGCGCAACTTAACGCCTGGAGGCACTGATGGGTTCCACTGAACCGAAGGGCCGCGTATACCGCCATGGACAGCGCCTCCTCGGCGATCCAGCCTTGACCCAATCGTTCGATCGCATACCGACCTGGAGTATCGCTATCCCCTTCGGTGAACAGCGCTACCGCGGCTCGTAGGGCCTGCGCGGTCTCTGCTGCATCTGGACCAGATGCCACCAGGAATTCAATGGTCTCTCGTACGGCATGCTCGAGCGTGCGGTCCTGGAACAGCAAGCCGATGAGTACGGCCAGGGCCCCCGATGCGCTCTTTCCGGTTGGGTGACCGTGGGTGTAGCCGGCTGCCTCGTACGCCAGTTCATAGATGGTGTGTAGCGGATATGTCATGGAATGCCATCCGTAAGGAGCCGAGCGCATAATTCCCCGCAACCCTTTGAGGCGTTATCTGCGTGGTCACCGAAGTGGCCATGGGTGTCCAGGTATCCGGGCAGTCCAGGAGCCAAAGCGCTCAGACAGGTATTGCCGGGTGCTCGACTGGCATAGAGCCAGCTTTGCTGAGCCAGCCAGCCCAAAGAGCTCGTCTTGTCGGAGTACTCCCCTGTCGGCTGAGGACCAAAGAGGATTCAGTAGATTTTGACGACATGATTGCAAATGCAGCTGAACACTTAAGGAGAGAGGGAGCTGAATTTAACTATCAGATGATTATGGTCGATGAATTTCAG
>CAIKZY010000056.1 GCA_903832025.1 uncultured Actinomycetes bacterium | reverse complement strand
GTCAGTGAGTTCGCGGAGTGCTACAGCGGTCCGGCAGATGGCCTAGGCGCTGCACGCGTGCTGCGCTGGCTGACGGAGCAGAGATGACGCGTATCGTGTTCGTGGCCAACTCCATCGACGAGATGGGAGGAGCTCAGCGCGTCGTGCACCACCTGGCACAGGAGTTGTCGCTGAGCGGATTCGACGTTGACGTGATTGGCATCGTCCCGCATGGCGCAGGTCACCAGTTCATCGAATCACCGGCCTATCGCCAGTTCACCCTCGGCGATCGGCCGTCCCCGGCGCGTGATGACCTCCAGGGGACTGCAGACCTTCGGGCCATGTGCGTCAAGAACCTGGAGTCTGCGCTTACTGATGGCCCACCGGGAATCATTGTTGCGGCACAGCTGTGGGCACTTGAGCATGTGCTGGAGGTTCCGCACTCCACGTGGCACGTCATCGGCCAGTACCACTCCTCATTCGAGGCAGCCCGAAGCAACGGCGATCTCGAGCGGGCGATGGCTGCGGCTGCACAGATCGACGCCTTCGTGCTGCTCACCCAAGCTGATGCCGACCGTTTCACTGCCTCTGGGCTCAATAACACTCGGGCCATCGGCAACGCGGTGCCCTTTTTCCCCAAGCTGCCCGCTGCGCTTGCATCCCAGACCATCACCTACCTGGGGCGGTTGTCCAGGGAGAAAGGTCCGACCTTCCTGCTGCGGGCATGGGAAATGATTGCGCCTGACTTTCCGCAGTGGAAGATTCAGTTCGTCGGTGATGGACCTGATGGTCAGTCGGTCCGTGAGATGGCCGCAGCGTTGAGCTCGGGTGCGGACCGGGTCCATTTCGTCGATCCGGTCATCGATGCCAAATCGATCCTGCTAGCTTCATCGGTGGTCGCACTGCCATCGCTGGTTGAAGGATTCCCGTTGGTGCTGACCGAAGCCATGGCATGCGGCGTGCCATGCGTGGTCTCCGACTGCTCAGATGGCGTACGCGCATTGGTCGAAGACGGTGTCACCGGTGTTCTCGTCGGTCGCGGTGATGCTCGCTGGCTCGCTGACGGACTTGCGCGAGTGATGGCAGATCCACATTTTGCTGCACGCCTGGCAGATGCCGGTCGGGCCAGGGCCGCCAAACTTTTGCCGGGAGTGGTCACCGCACAGTGGAAGCAATTATTTGCCGAAGTGGCCCGCTAGGCCTGAGCGTGCGGGAGAAGGGACTTGAACCCTCACGTCCGAAGACACAGGTACCTAAAACCTGCGTGTCTGCCAATTCCACCACTCCCGCGTGCCCGATGGAGTCTAGGACACCGGCTCAGCCGGATGTCAGCCCCAAGTCCCTGATCAGCTTGGCAACATGGCCGGTGGCCCTGACGTTGTAGAACGCATGCTCCACGGTACCCGTACCTGAGATGACGAAGGTCGAGCGAATCACTCCGGTGACCTGCTTGCCGTAGAGCTGCTTGGAGCCCCAGGCGCCATACGCGCTCAGCATGGTCTTGTCGTGGTCGGATAGGAGTTCGAAGGTGAGGCCGTCTCGATCTCGGAACGTTGCGAGTTTGGCCTGGGTATCGGGGGAGACTCCCACTACGGTCATTCCATGATCGGTGAACAGTGCCAGTGCGTCGCGGAAGTCACAGGCTTGCTTGGTGCACCCGGGGGTCAAGGCTGCCGGGTAGGCGTAAATGATCGTGCGCTGGCCTGAGTAGGAGGCCAGGGTGCGCGTTGAGCCGTCATCGGCCAGCAGGGAGAATTCGGGGGCCGGATCGCCGGGCTGCAGTCGTGTCATGATCGTGTCCCTCACAGATGGCGTGGCGTAAAGCCTTGGACTGGCAGAAGCGAAAACTTTGCAATAGCCTGCTCTCGTGCCTCATCAGCCTATCCAGTCCAGTGTTGGCAGCGCTTCCAGGTGGGCAACCGTACGCAAGTCGCTCAGCCCGCGAGAGTGGGCCTCGATGGCCGGAATGTACGGCTTCGTCCTGCTGCTCCACGTCGTCGGCTGGGGCACGTTGATCTTCCTGATCGCACCGCATAACTACCACGTGACCAGCACGCAAGTGTTCGGCGTCGGTCTTGGAGTGACCGCCTACACCCTGGGAATGCGTCACGCCTTCGATGCTGATCACATCGCCGCAATCGACAACACCACGCGAAAGCTCATGGCCGATGGCAAGCGTCCGTTGTCGGTGGGCTTCTGGTTCTCGCTAGGGCACTCCTCCGTGGTCTTCGGACTGTGCGTGCTCCTGGCCCTGGGAATTCGCGCCCTGGCTGGACAGGTAGCGGACAACAACTCAGCCCTGCACACCTGGACCGGCATAGTGGGCACTGCGGTGTCGGGGTTCTTCCTGCTAGCAATCGGATTGCTGAACCTGGTGGTGCTGCGCCAGATCATTGGCGTGTTCCGCGGGATGAAGCAGGGGGACTTCAGCGAGGAAGAGCTTGAGCATCACCTGAACAATCGGGGCCTCATCAACCGCATCCTGGGCAAGGTCACCCGCGCGGTCACCAAGAGCTGGCAGATGTACCCGGTGGGACTGCTGTTCGGACTGGGGTTTGACACCGCGACCGAGGTGGCACTTCTGGTGCTGGCTGGAGGTGCGGCCGCCTTCGCGCTTCCCTGGTACGCGATCTTGACGCTGCCGGTGCTGTTTGCCGCCGGCATGTCGTTGCTGGACACCATCGACGGGAATTTCAT
>CAIKZY010000055.1 GCA_903832025.1 uncultured Actinomycetes bacterium | reverse complement strand
GACCCCGGCCAGGATCACCACGGCAATCAGGATGCGGCGAATCCAGTGCTTCTTGGCCCCAGGGCGCCGTTTGGCAGCGGCTCGCTTGGCCGGTGCGTACTTCGGCAAGCCGGCTTCGCAGTTGACCGTCGCCGAAGGCGCCATGCTGGCATCGATCATCCGCAGCCCCTCGGGGCTGAACCCGGACACCAATCTGCCCGGACTGAAGGCCCGATGGAACTACGTGCTGGACGGCATGGTCAGCCAAGGATGGCTGACCCAGTCCCGTCGCGATGCCATGCAATTTCCGCAAACCCTGAAGTTGCACACGCCCAATCGACTGGGCGGGCAAGTGGGCTACATGCTGGGGATCGTCCAGCACCAACTGGAGTCCCTGGGTTTCTCGGCTGCGCAGTTGCAAGCCGGTGGCCTGCAGATCACCTCGACGTTCGACAAGACCGCAGAGGATGCGGCGATCGCGGCAGTTGCCGCCAAGGGGCCCAAGACCCACACCAAGGGACTGCGCATCGGCTTGGCAGCGGTGCAGCCCGGCACCGGTCACATCATGGCTATCTATGGTGGCAAGGACTTCATCACCAATCAGCTTGACAACGCCACGCGGCAGTTCGCGCAGGCGGGATCCACCTTCAAGCCCTTCGCCCTTGCCGCGGCATTCGGTCAAGGGCTGTCACTGGGTTCGATGTGGAATGGATCCAGCCCGCAGACCATCAACGGCTACACCCTGAGCAATTACGGCAATGAGTCCTATGGATTGATCTCGCTGCTGAAGGCGACGGAGAACTCGGTCAACACCGCATACGTCAATCTGGAGAAGACCATCGGCGTGCAGACCGTCGCCGATGCCGCATTGGCAGCCGGCGTGCCCGAAAGTGTCCCCGGGCTGAACCTGAACAACCTGGACCTGACCTTCGTGCTGGGCACGGCCTCCCCGTCCGCACTGGACATGGCATCGGCGTACTCGACGTTTGCAGCACAAGGTGTGCAGACCAAGATGACCGCCATCACCAAGGTCGTCGGTGCCAACGGCGGACTGCTGTATACCGATGCTCCGCAGCAAAAGCAGGCATTCCCCGCAGACGTGGCCAACTCGGTGTCGTACACCCTGAATCAGGTCATCGCCAACGGCACCGGCTACCTGGCTGCAGGACTGGGTCGACCGGCCGCGGGCAAGACCGGCACCACGGATGGCAACAAAAGCGCCTGGTTCGTGGGCTACACCCCCCAGCTCGCGACCGCGGTGATGATGGCCAAGGACGACGCCAGCAAGTTGCCGGGCTCGCTGTCGGGAACCGGTGGCATGGCCAAGGTCACCGGTGGCTCATTCCCCACTGCCATTTGGACCGCGTTCATGAGCCAGGCCCTGGCATCGCAGCCAGTCGCCCAATTCCCCGCCCCGGCGCCGGGACTGGTGTTCGGATCCCGTTGCCCGCAGACCATCCCCACCGATGGCAGTGCCCTGCCGGTTGGCTGCCCGACGCCTACGGCGATGAACTTCGGTCCCTCGCAGGGAACCAGCGGCGGCACCTCCGGCAATGGGGATACCGCGCCGAACCTGTCCGGCGGGGACACTGGTCCGGCAGTTGCCGGCGTCACAGCAACGCCCACCACATCCCCCACGGCCACGCCGACCAACGCGGCCACCCACGGGGCAAAACCCACGGCCAAGCCGGCCGGCGGCATTGATGGTCCGCCACAGAACGAGGCCGTGCCGCACTAGGCCGGACGCATCGGTCAAGATGTGTGTGTGAGCACCCCAGGGCAAGGGCCGGACCAGAGCGGGGAACTTGCATCGGGGCAGGTACTGACTGATCCGATTGCGGCCACCATGCAGGCACGACTGGGTGGGCCCATCGGACGCTGGGCTCGGAGCGCTTCGTGGTGGACTGCGGTGCGCGTGCTGGTCATCCTCACCACGATCTCCTATGCCATCGGCTATCTGCTGAGCTATCCCTGCCGCTCCAACGACTGGGCCTCACCGGATCGGTATGAGCACCTGTGCTACTCAGATATTCCTGCGCTGTTCTCCCTGCGCGGATTCGCCGACGGATACCTGCCATACCTGCAAACTCCCCCCGGCGGGCAGCCGCTTGAGTACCCGGTGCTGACCGGGGTATTCATGCAGATCGCGGCAGTGATCACCAAGGGGGCCGACGGGCTGGCCCACGGTGCCAATGCGATGGTGACCTTCTTCGACGTGAACTCGGTGCTGCTGCTCCTGGCGCTGCTGGCTGCAGTGATCGCGTGTGCACTGACCGTGCGCAGCAGGCCGTGGGATGCGCTGATGATCGCGATTTCACCGTCGGTCATTGTCGCTGCGCGTATCAACTGGGATCTGCTACCGCTGGCATTTGCGGGTATCGCACTGGCCCTGTGGTCACGCAAGCGACCGTTCTGGGCCGGAGTCCTGCTGGGATTGGCGATCGCCGCGAAGTTCTATCCCCTGATCTTCCTGATCGGCTTCGCGGTGTTGGCCTTGCGCAGCGGCAAGTGGCGCGCATTCGGCGCGCTTGTGGGCGGCACGGCCATCGCGTGGCTGGTCGTCAACGTGCCATTCATGGTCGGCAACTTCTCCGGGTGGAGCTACTTCTATTCCTTCAGTTCATCGCGCGGACAGGACTTCGGCTCGGCATGGTTTGCCGCGAACCTGTTGGGTGCCCCGGCGTTGGATCCGCACACCTTGAATGTGGTCGCCACCGGATTGTTCATTGCCCTTGCTGCGGCAATCGCCGTGGTGTCTTTGAGTACCGCTCGCCGACCCCGACTGGCGCAGGTCCTGCTGCTTCTGGTCATCGCATTCACCATCACCAACAAGGTCTATTCCCCGCAGTACGTCCTGTGGTTGGTACCGCTGGTGGCCCTGGCTCGCCCGCGATGGCGCGACTACCTGATCTGGCAGGCCGGAGAGCTGATCTACTTCGCTGCGATCTGGTGGTTTCTGGTCGGCTACGGCACCGATACCACCAAGACCCTGGAATCGCAGTGGTACGCCATCGCGACGTTCATTCACATCGCGGCCAGCATCTACCTGGCAGTGATGGTGATCCGCGACATGGTGCGCCCGGACCACGACTTGATTCGCAACGACGGCATTCGCGCCGATCATGATGATCCAGGTGGCGGGGTTTTCGACGGTGCCCCGGACGTGTTCAGCCTGAGTCGAACCGCCGCTGACGTCAGCCAGGACAATGCATCCACGGCGCGCAGTCAGGTGCCGAAGCCCTGACATCATGACCGCGACAACCTGGGACGCCAAGGCCTGGGGAGCAAGCCCGACAGTTGATTAGCGGGTGATGATTGCGTCGAAGCGCGACGTGGTGAATCGAACCTGCGCGTGAAGGTCATCGCCGATTGCCGGTACCGGAACCCCCGATGGCAGCCACAGCATTGATACCTGCGCATGGGGTGGCTCGGCAAACCACCGCGACTTGCCCGCCCAGGTGAACGGGCTCATGGCCCGTCCGCCGGCGTCGAGCACGCCGGTGCCCGCGGACACTGCGCGTTGCCGCAGGTTGCCTGCCGGGCTCGGTGCACTCAACCCGATGCCATGGGTGGTACCGCCGGAGACCACCACGACCGTTCCATCCTTCGGGCCGCTTCGTTGTCGGTAGCCCACGTGCTTATGTCCTTGCAGTGGATGTACGGCAAGCACCGTTCCCAATGCGCGCAGTGCGGCTCGATCCAGCCAGAGCTCAGTGCCGATGCGCAGGTGCAGATGCGCGGCGCCGGCTCCGCCGGCGACCGCGGCCAGCTCGGAAGTATCAAGATGCGACACCCACACGTGCGGATCCAGGTTCAGTGCCGCGGATTCGGCAGCCCACACCCCGATCCATGCCAGGGCTTGTCGGACCTTGGCCGAGGCCGGTGAGCTTGCACCGCGCGCGGCGGGTTCATCAGCCGGTTGCACGATCGGCATGTGCAGTGCCAGGCCGGCGATCGTGAGTCGTCCCTGGGAAACAGCCGCGCGCACCGTCGGCGCGGCCAGTGCTGACAGGAGTTCGGATTGCGTGAAGCCGAATCGGGCCATGGCGGTTCGGCCCTCCAAGATCACCGTCACCGGACCGGTCTGCCAGTCCAGCAGGTCCATCAGCGATTGCGGGTTGGCGATTGTCGCAATGACGCGCGACGGCTGGAGGTGCACCCAGGCTTGATGGGCCAATCGGTCACGGCTGTCCCATGGCTCAAGAACCAGCACCGTGGCATCAGTAGCGGTCAGCATCTCGGCGGCTTCCCAGACAGTGCCCACGGCGACCACGTCAGCTCCGGTCCGTGCCGCCTGCGCGCCAAGGCGCCATTGCCCGATGCCGTAGCCATTGCCCTTGATTACCGGCACGATTGCGGCCAGCGGACACAACCGGGCGATGGTGGAGTCGATGTGCTGCTGCCAGCGCGTGGAATCAATATGCAGGGCAAAGGTCACGGTGACTCCCTTGGTGAACCGCTAGTGGCGGGCTTGCCAGGTGCGATAGGCCCGCGCCCACATTGGCCTGAGAACGTAATCCCACTCTCCCACATACTCCTGGGCATACCCGCCGGTGCCGACCTTGAACTGCACCAGCCCGAACAGGTGGTCTGCGCTGTCTACGGTGTCGGTGATGCCGCGCAGGTCGTAGACCGTGCAGCCTGCGGCCATGGCGTCTTGCATCATCTGCCACTGCAGGGCATTGGATGGGCGCACGTCGCGGTCAGCAGTGGTGGAGGCACCATATGAATACCAGGCGTGCTGTCCGACCCTGACCATCAGCGTTGCTGCGGCCACGTGACCATCGAACTCGGCGAGGTACAGCGCCAAGGTGCCGGGTCGGCCATCGGTGTCCTGGTTGAGGCAGTCCCACATCCGCTGGAAGTAACTCAGCCCGCGGGGAGTGAATCCGTCGCGTTTGGCAGTCTCGACATAAATGGGATGAAACGCGTCAAGATCTGTGCGCGTACCGATTCGCACCAGCACGCCGGCCTTTTCGGCCTTGCGAACATTGCGGCGCCAGAGTTGGTTGAAGCCGGCCAAGACCTGCTCGGGTGTGCGACCCTCCAGCGGCACTTGGAACACGTATCGGGGTTGGACGTCTCCAAAGCCGGCACCCTCGGAGGCCTGCTGGGTCCAGCCGGCTGCCTGCAACGACCGCACCGTGGCAGCGGCGTGCTCACTGCTCCAGTCCGGCGGCACCTGCGACAGTCGACGCGGCAAGGCACTGGGATCGGGTGCATCCTCACGTGCGGCGATGGCGTCCTTGATCGTGGCAGCATGCCACCGGGCAAGAGCAATCGGCGGGCCCATCTTGATCATGAATGCACCTGCGGCCCTGCAGTGGGCGATCAGTGGGTCCAGCCACTGATTGATTTCGGTCATCGATGCATCGGCCCACGGCAGGGCCGGTCCTTCGGGTAAGTACGCCAGGGTGCGGGACGGCACCTTGGGAATCGGGCGATACAGCACCAATGCCGCGGCAACCATCTGCGAGTCGGAGAACCAGCCGATGGACTGTGCCTGCCAGCCGACTTTCACAGCACCCCAACGGGGAAGTTGCAGGAACGACACGAACGGCTGGCTGGACACCCACTGGTCATGGGCCTGTGTGGTGATGGCTCGAACGGTGATGGTCACCGGTTACTCCGTGCTGGTCGAATTGAGGTCGACCACCACTGGTGCATGATCGGAGGCACCCTTGCCCTTGCGTTCCTCTCGATCAATCCAGCAATCGGTAACCCGCGCTGCGAACGGCGCATTGGCGTAGACCAGATCGATGCGCATCCCCCATCCGCGCCCGAACGCCGCTGCCCGATAGTCCCAGAACGTGTAGGGCGCTCCCTTCAATGCACGCGGGGCGACATCGACCAGGCCGATGTCCCGCAATTGCGCAAGCGCGCTGCGCTCTGCTGCCGTCACATGGGTGGCGCCGTCGAACTTGGCGATATCCCACACATCGTCATCGGTCGGGGCGACATTGAAGTCACCGATCACCGCCAGGGGACGATCGGGATTGCTGGCAAGTTCAGCGGCAATCGTGTCGCGCAGCGCGGCAAGCCAGTGCAGCTTGTATGCGAAGTGGTCATGATCGACCTCGCGACCGTTGGGCACGTACACACTCCATATCCGCACCCCGTCGCAGGTGGCCCCGATGGCTCGTGGCTCATCGACCCCGTCGTACTGCGGCTGCTGGGTCAGGCCGTACGTGATCGCGTCCAGGCCGACCCGAGACATCACGGCGACGCCATTCCAGCGACCGGTCCCCAAGGTGGCCACCTGGTACCCGGCCGCCGCGATGGGCATTGTGGGGAAGGCGTCGTCGGTGCACTTGAGCTCTTGCAGCGCCACCACGTCGGGTGCGTGCACCTGGCACCAGCCGGTGACTCGGTCCAGGCGTGCGGTGATGGAATTGACGTTCCAAGTGGCGATCCGCACGGCCAGAGCCTAGTTGCCTGCGACAGACCGCGGAGGTGTCCGCAGGCAAAATGTCCGAAATGTATGCCAATTATGGCTGCGGGGCTCGGGCACTTATCCTTGGCAGGCCTGCAAGTCGGTGAAGTGCGTATTCATCGGATCGCAGACCGCAGAAGACCCTCCTGCCACGGAAAGACCGTGGCCGTTTAGTCCGAAGGAGGTGGGTTGTTCATGCGTCATTATGAGGTCCTGCTCATTCTGGATCCCGATCTGGAAGAAAAGACCGTTGCCCCCAGTCTCGAGGCGTTCTTGAACGTCGTGAAGAACGACGGTGGCACCGTGCACAAGATCGATGTCTGGGGCAAGCGCCGCCTGGCATACGAGATCAACCACAAGCCCGAAGGCATCTACGCCTTGCTGGATGTCACCGCCACCAAGGAATCGGTTGCCGAACTGGATCGCCAGTTGGGACTGAACGAGTCCGTGATGCGCACCAAGGTCACCTTGGCGGGCAAGTAATGGCAGCGGGCGACATCACAGTCACCGTCGTTGGAAACCTGACCAACGATCCGGAACTGCGCTTCACCCCATCGGGTGCAGCTGTTGCCTCGTTCACCGTCGCATCCAGCGCGCGCGTGCTGGACAAGGCAACCAATGAGTGGAAGGACGGCGAACCGGTCTACATGCGCTGCAGCGTGTGGCGCCAGTACGCCGAGAACGTCGCAGAATCACTGACCAAGGGAACTCGGGTCATCGTGTCGGGCCGACTCAAGCAGCGGTCCTACGAGACGCGCGAGGGTGAAAAGCGCACCGTGATGGAGCTCGAAGTCGACGATGTCGGCCCCGCGCTTCGGTATGCCACCGCCAAGGTCAACCGCGTCCAGCGCCAGGGCAACGACTCCGGCGGCGGTTTCGGCGGCGGAGGCACTCCTGCGGGTGAAGACCCGTGGGCCTCAGCCCCGGCCGGTGGATTCGACGAGCCCCCCTTCTAACTTCGAAACCAGAACTTCTAAGGAGTCACTGCAATGGCACGAGAGCAAGGAAAGCGTGGGCCAAAGCCCCCAGAGAAGATGCCCAATGCACGGGCATGCCCGTTCTGCCGGGAGAAGAACAAGAACCCCGACGCAAAGGGCATCGACTACAAGGACGTGAACCTGCTGCGCAAGTTCATTTCCGATCGCGGCAAGATCCGCGCACGCCGGGTCACCGGCAACTGCACCCAGCATCAGCGTGATGTCGCGATGGCCGTGAAGAACGCCCGCGAGATGGCACTGCTGCCCTACACCTCGACCGCTCGATAGTCGCGCAGGAGAAGGAGAACTGACATGAAGCTCATCCTGACGCAGGAAGTGTCCGGCCTCGGCCTGGCCGGCGATGTGGTGACGGTGAAGGACGGCTATGGCCGGAACTTCCTGGTGCCGCGTGGCCTGGCGATTGCCTGGACCAAGGGCGGTGAGAAGCAGGTCACGCAAATCAAGCGTGCCCGAAAGGTGCGCGAGATTCGCGATCTGGATCACGCCAACGAGGTCAAGCAGTCACTGGAATCACTGGTGATCCTCCTGCCCGCAAAGGCAGGGGACACCGGCAAACTGTTCGGCTCGATCACCAGCGCAGACGTGGCAGCAGCGGTCAAGGCCGCCGGCGGCCCCGTCCTGGACAAGCGGACGATCGAACTCAACAAGGCGATCAAGAATCTTGGAAAGCATGCTGCGACCGTGCAAGTGCACCCAGGTGTTGTCGCTGCAGTGAAGTTTGAGGTTGTTGCCAGCTAGTTCTGGTCTGTGATGGGACGCACTGGGTACAGTGCGTCCCATCACTGTTTCTGAGGGGATTCCCATGAGTTTTGGCACGGCCGTCGGCACTGGATTTCGCAAGTACGTAACGTTCACCGGCCGCGCTTCACGCGCGGAGTTCTGGTGGTGGATGCTGTTCCAGGTCCTCGTCACCGTCATTCCGATCCTCATCGCCGTGGTCTTCCTGGCACTTGGCTCGTCCAGCGGAAGCGGCGGATCATCCAACGGTGCCCTGGTCGCGATCGCCATCGTGTTGTATGTCGCAGGGTTCCTGGTCGCCCTGGCCCTGGTGCTGCCGACACTGGCAGTCGGCTGTCGCCGCCTGCATGATCGCGGCACCTCGGGATGGCTCCAGCTTCTGCTGATCGTGCCGTGCGGCAACTTCGTGCTGCTGATCTTCTGGTTGCTGCCGGGTACTGCCGGCGACAATGTCTACGGAGCGCCAAGCGCCTGACCAGCCCCTGATACCCGTGCCTGCGGGGCAGTACCGGCCTGACATCGATGGCCGTGGTGCCTGAGGTTACTCGCGGGCCAGACAGCGGTCCATCGGCGGGTGTAGCCTCGGCGCGTGCGGACCTGCACGGTCCGATGCACTGCAGATCTTGAGGAGGATCAATGAGTTTCGGAACGTCGATCTCGCACGTGTTCAACAATGCCTTCAATTACCAGGGCCGAGCATCGCGCTCGGAGTACTGGTGGTGGTACCTGTTTGTCGTCATCGTGACATTCGCCGCGTACATCCTGGACTGGATCACCGGACTGGCCAACCACGGCAATGTGCTGACGATCATCGTCGGCATCATCGTGCTGGTGCTTGACCTGTCAGTGGGCTGCCGCCGCTTGCACGATTCCAACAAGTCCGGCTGGCTGCAGTTGCTCTACATCCTGCCCTGCGTTGGCGGACTGGTGCTGCTGATCTTGTTCCTGCTTCCGTCAACTCCAGGTGCCAATACCTATGGCGAGTCAGCACCAACTGCATAAAGGCCGTGCCATCGCGTGCACCTCAATTGCAATGAGCCCGGCCATGGAGGCCGGGCTCATTGCATGTGCATCACGATCAACGTCGGATCACTGCGGTCCCTGATTGGCAGCAAGGTGCGCGACCAGGCCATCGCTGGCTCGCTCGACCATGGCCAGCACATCAGCAAACCCTCCCGGATCGCCGTAGTACGGGTCGGGAACATCCAGTGTTGCGTCCGGCTCATTGACATGCGCCAGTTCAGGATCAAAGGCGCGCATCATGTGCAGTCGTGTGCCCGAACCAGCTCGCGCGATCATGGTTCGCAGATCGGCGTAATTCACCGTGTCCATCGCCAGCACCAGATCAATCTCGTTCAGCCAGTGATCCTGAATTTGCCGAGCTGTGTGATCAATGGTGTAGCCGGATGAGGTGAGGACAGCAACGCTGCGGGGATCGGCATCATGACCCAGATGCCAGTCACCGGTCCCGGCAGAGTCCACCTGAATGCTCTGGGACAGCCCCGCAGTCCTCAGCCTGTCGCGGAGCACCACTTCACCGATCGGTGAACGGCAGATATTCCCAAGACAGACCACGGTGATGCGCATCGCGGCAGGCTACAGGACCGCCCCAGCTTGCAGTTGCTCGACGAGTCCGTCGGCTGATGCCTGGATCTTTGCCAGCATGGATCGAAAGTCATCCAGGGTTCCGTAGTACGGATTTGGAATGTTCAGCGCACGATCAGGCTCAGCAATGTGGGACAGCAGCGGATCGAACGAGCGCATCATGCGCAGCCTCGGGCTTGCCCCGGTGCCGGCGACCAGCTCCTGAAGGTCCAAGTAGTTGGCGCGATCCATGGCCAAGAGCAGGTCGATGCCGAAGAGCCACTCGGGCTGAATCTGGCGGGCTGCATGCTGCAGGACATAGCCCGCCTGCTCGGCTACGGAAATGCTTCGTGGGTCTGCAGGCTGACCCTGGGTGTGATCCCCCGTGCCCGCGGAGTCCACCAAGACGTCGTCGCCCAGACCGGCCTGATCGAGCTTGGCCCGCAGGACTGCTGCCCCTACGGGTGAGCGGCAGATATTTCCCAGGCACACGACGGTGATTCGCACGGCAGGAACGGTATCGACTTATTGCGGAACAATTTTCTATCCACAGCCTGTGTGGACGGTCTGCCTCATGAAATGCAGGTGATTGGCAGTGGTAACCCGACAATTCCCCAGGTTTTCCCCAGCTCATCAGACAGCAGGTCCCTACTTATCCACAGGTTGTCCTCCGGTGCGTCCACACGTGACATGGACCGCGACACCGCGGATGCGTAGCGTTCGTCAGGCCCTGGGGATATGAATGGTCCAGGCACCAAGTCAGGAGGGATGGGCATGTCAATCGACCAGATTCCTCACGACTCCGAGCTTGGTGTGCCTGATCGCAGTCCTCCGCAAGACGTTGCCGCCGAGCAGTCGGTCTTGGGCGCGATGCTGTTGAGCAAGGACGCCATTGCCGACGTCGTTGAGACCGTGCGCGAGGCGGACTTCTACCGACCGGCGCACCAGACGATCTACGGAACGGTGCTGGACCTGTACGGCCGGGGTGAGCCAGCCGATGCTGTCACCGTTGCCGCAGAGCTGACGCGCACCGGGGAGATCTCGCGGATCGGTGGCGCCACGTACTTGCACACCCTGATGTCCTTGGTTCCCGTGGCTGCGAATGCAAGTTATTACGGCCGGATCGTTCGCGAGAAGGCCATTCTGCGTCGACTCGTTGAAGCCGGAACGCGCATTGTCAGCATGGGGTACGCCGGCACCGGTGATGTCGACCTGACTGTTGATCGCGCGCAGGCAGAGGTGTACGACGTGACCGACCGCCGGGCCAGCGAGGATTACCTTCCCCTGCGCGACATCATGGGCGACGCGCTCAATGAGATCGAAGCGATTGGAAATCGCGGCGGGGAAATGATCGGTGTTCCCACTGGTTTTGCGGATCTTGATGCATTGACCAACGGGTTGCACCCAGGACAGCTCATCATCATTGCGGCACGGCCTGCGATCGGAAAGTCGACCCTCGGTGTCGATATTGCGCGAACTGCCTCCATCAAGCATGGATTAGCCAGCGTGATTTTCTCGCTGGAAATGAGCCGCAATGAAATTGTGATGCGGTTGCTGTCCGCCGAAGCCCAGGTACCGCTGCATCACATGCGTTCCGGAACGATGAGTGATGCCGATTGGGCCAAGCTGGCGAACAAGATGGGCGTGGTGAGCGAAGCTCCCCTGTTCATCGATGACTCTCCGAACATGACGCTGATGGAGATTCGCGCGAAGTGTCGTCGACTCAAGCAGCGTCACGACCTACGCCTTGTCGTGGTGGACTATCTGCAACTCATGACCTCAGGCAAGCGCGTTGAGAGCCGGCAGCAGGAAGTATCTGAGTTCTCACGGTCCCTGAAGTTGCTTGCCAAAGAGCTGGAAGTTCCTGTGATTGCGATCAGCCAGCTCAATCGCGGTCCCGAGCAGCGCGTGGACAAGCGACCGATGCTGTCCGATCTTCGCGAAAGTGGATCCCTGGAGCAGGATGCGGACATGGTGGTCCTGCTGCATCGTGAAGATGCCTATGAGCGGGAGTCACCGCGAGCCGGAGAGGCAGACTTCATCGTGGCCAAGCACCGCAATGGTCCAACGGCCACGGTAACCGTGGCGTTTCAGGGTCACTATTCGCGCTTTGTCGATATGGCGGCCATCTAGCGCTGTGCACACGTGTCGGACTGCTCCCGCGCGGCGCCTACACTGACCCTGTCACCATCGGCCAAGGGAGCACAGGTATGTGCACGAACTTCAAGCATCCGGCAGCCCTGCATGGCACAGTGTGCGTGGGTCGCACGATGGAATTCCCCGATGTCATCCCGTGGCAGCTTGCTGTGCTATCCGCCCAGCATGATGGCCAGTGCTCGGTGGTGACCGGCGGGAAGGCATGGAAGGCCGCCTATGGCGTGATCGGGATGTCGGCATTCGGCAATGCGCAGTGGTTCGCGGACGCAATGAACACGCAGGGCCTGTCGGCGCATCTGCTGTACATGCCTAACCATGCGACGTACTACGACCCGAAGGCCGATGGCAGCGATCTTGGCATCCTGGACCTGATCGCTTTCGTCCTTGGCACCTGCGCAACCACGGGCCAGGCAACGGCTGCTTTGGCCACGGTCAACATCGTCAACACGACCCCGAAGGAAATCCCCGTTCCGCTCCCGCTGCACCTGATCGTGCACGACAATCACTCCTGCATCGTTGCCGAGTTCCACCCCGATGGCATGAAAGTCACTGACAACCCCACGCAGGTAGCGACCAACGCCCCGTATCTGGACTGGCATCTGACGAACGTTGCCAACTACTTGAGCCTGTCGCCAGAAAATCCCGCGTCGGTGTCCATCGGCGGTGAGCTGTTCTCCGCATCGGGCCAAGGCCAGGGCATGCGAGGGCTGCCCGCCGATGAAAACTCTCCGTCACGGTTCATTCGTGTACAGGCAAACGTGCGGTTCGCCAGACAGCCGAAAGACCAGACGTCGGCCGAGATGGACACCGTGCGCGTGCTTCATGGTTTCGATCTGGTCCCGGGTGTGGTGGTGGAGCAGACCCCGAATGGACCGATGCCACTGTTGACCATGTGGTCCACGGTCTGCAACCTCACTGCGGGACGGTACATCTACAACACCATTGATGATCCGCAGTGGTATGCCATTGAACTCTCCCAAACGGACTTCGCAACATCGCGGTCGGTGGCGCTGCAGACATCGGGCGCATTCACCGCATTGACGGTGTAGGGCACCGGCTGACGGCAGCCGCGACGTGCGTGAGGTGCGCCTTCAGGAAGCCCTAGGACGTCTTGGTGGACGAATGTGCAGTCGTAGCAGG
>CAIKZY010000054.1 GCA_903832025.1 uncultured Actinomycetes bacterium | reverse complement strand
CCATGCCGTCACCGGTCAGCGTGTGCGCGTAGGAGGTCGTCTTGAACACCTTGCCGAATCCACCGCTGGCGAACACCACTGACTTTGCCTTGAAGACATGAATCTCACCGGTAGCCAACTCGTAGGCCACCACACCTGAAGCAACAGGCTGGCCGTCGACCTCGGACAGGACCACATCCAGGACGTAGAACTCGTTGTAGAACTCGATGCCGGCCTTGATGCAGTTCTGGTAGAGGGTCTGCAAGATCATGTGGCCGGTGCGGTCAGCGGCGTAGCACGCACGGCGCACTGCTGCTTCACCGTGATTGCGCGTGTGGCCGCCGAAACGGCGCTGGTCAATACGTCCCTCAGGGGTGCGATTGAAGGGCAGGCCCATCTTCTCCAGGTCCAGCACCGCGTCGATGGCTTCCTTGCACATCACCTCTGCGGCGTCCTGGTCAACCAGGTAGTCACCGCCCTTAATGGTGTCGAAGGTGTGCCACTCCCAGTTGTCCTCTTCCACGTTCGCCAGCGCGGCACACATGCCACCCTGGGCAGCACCAGTGTGCGAGCGTGTGGGGTACAACTTGGTCAGCACCGCAGTGCGGGCTCGATTGCCCGACTCCAGTGCGGCACGCATGCCGGCGCCGCCCGCACCGACGATGATCACGTCAAAGGAATGTGTTTGCATGATGCGTGATGCTCCCGATCAGCCGAGGTTCGGATCGAAGGTGAAGATGACCAACGTGCCCAGTGCCACGATGAAGATCACCGAGACATACAGCAGTGACTTGAGCCAGAACCGCGTCATGTCGCGTTCTGCATAGTCATTGATGATGGTGCGCAGGCCGTTTCCGCCGTGCAGCATGGCCAGCCAGAGCATGGCCAGGTCCCAGACCTGCCAGAACGGACTGGCCCAACGTCCGGCGACGAATGCGAAGTTGATGCGCTGCACGCCTCCGTCGAGGATGTTCATGATGAGCAGGTGTCCCAGGACCAGGAAGATCAAGACGATGCCTGAGATTCGCATGAACAGCCACGAATACATCTCGAAGTTGCTGCGCTGCTTGTTGCGCCCTGTTGAGCGAGGGGCTTCGATCGTTGTCACGAGGTGCTCCCGAAGATTGTCTCGACGGTGTGCTTGAGCATGAAGAAGATGCCGGGAACCATCACGACCACCCAGACCGCCGCGATGACCCAGGTCATCTGGCGCTGCAGGCGCGGGCCCTTGCTCCAGAAGTCGACCAGGATGACCCGAAGCCCATTCAGTGCGTGGTAGAGCACTGCGCCGACCAGGCCGACCTCGAGCAGGTTCACGATCGGGGTCTTATAGGAGGCAATCACGGAGTTGTACGCCGTGGGAGACACCCGCACGAGGGCGGTGTCGAGGACGTGCACGAAGAGAAAGAAAAAGACCGCCACTCCGGTGACGCGCTGTAGGACCCAGGTCCACATGCCTTCGCCACCGCGGTAAAGGGTCCCGAACGACTTGGCCACGCCCGCCTCCAGGTTCGCTGTGCTGCTTGCTACGTCAACAGTAGTCACTTCTGGCATACCGGGCATCGGCAGGATCCAAGGACGTCCTATGTTTTGCCTCACAGGAACCTTCGGAAGGACTGCCATGGAATCGGTGACCGAGTCGGGATTGCCCTTCGCTGAGGTGTATCAGCCCTCCTCTCTGGACGGGTGGGATCCGCAGGTCCAGCTTGGGCAGCCAGGGCAGTACCCGTTCACGCGGGGCGTGTACCCCTCGATGTACACCGGTAAGCCCTGGACGATGCGCCAATATGCCGGCTTCGGGACTGCCGCTGAGTCCAATCAGCGCTATCGCCAGCTCCTGGCCGCCGGAACCACCGGGCTGTCGGTGGCCTTCGACCTTCCCACGCAGATGGGGTACGACTCCGACCACCCCCTGGCGCATGGCGAAGTCGGCAAAGTCGGGGTGGCCATTGACTCCATCGAGGACATGCGGGTGCTGTTCAACGACATTCCGCTGGACCAGGTGTCGACCTCGATGACGATCAACGCCCCGGCAGCCGTGCTGCTCGTGCTGTACCAGCTGGTTGCCGAAGAGCAGGGCATCCCGGCATCTGCGCTCAATGGCACCATTCAAAACGATGTCCTGAAGGAATACATCGCGCGAGGGACCTACATCTACCCTCCGGCGCAGTCGCTCCGACTGATCACGGACATCTTCACCTACTGCCGCAATGAAATTCCGAAATGGAACACGATCTCGATCTCCGGCTACCACATGGCCGAGGCCGGGGCCACCCCCGTTCAGGAGATCGCATTTACCCTCGCCGACGGCATCGAGTACGTCAAGGCAGCTGTTGCCTCCGGTCAGGATGTTGACGACTTCGCCCCGCGCCTGGCATTTTTCTTCGTCTCTCGGACCACGATTTTGGAGGAAGTCGCCAAGTTTCGTGCCGCTCGTCGTATGTGGGCCCGCATCATGAAAGAGCAGTTCGGTGCCAAGAACCCCAAGAGTTGGATGCTGCGCTTTCATACGCAGACGGCCGGTGTTCAGCTGACCGCCCAGCAGCCGGAAATCAACTTGGTCCGCGTGGCTGTCCAGGGCCTGGCCGCAGTGCTTGGAGGCACGCAGTCGCTGCACACCAACTCCTTCGACGAGGCGATTGCGTTGCCGACCGAGAAGGCTGCCCGCCTGGCCTTGCGCACCCAGCAGGTGCTTGCCTACGAGACTGATGTCTGCGAGACAGTGGATCCGTTCGCTGGCTCCTACGTGGTGGAATCGCTGACCGACGATATCGAATCCGCAGCAACGGCCTTGATTGATCGCATCACCGAGATGGGTGGTGCTGTGTCTGCGATTGAGCAAGGTTTCCAGAAGTCGGAAATCGAGCGCTCTGCCTATGAGATTGCCAAACAGACTGATGCCGGCGAGCGCACCGTGGTTGGTGTCAATAAGTTCACGATCGATGCTGAGGAGAAGTACGAGCCATTGCGCGTCAATCCGGCAATCGAAGCGGAGCAGGTGGCACGACTTGCTGCACTTCGTGCAAGTCGGGACAACGATGAAGTCGCACGTGCGTTGGATGCGATCAAGGCTGCTGCGAACTCGGACCGAAACCTGTTGTACCCGATGAAGGATGCCCTCAAAGCTCACGCCACAGTTGGCGAGGTCAGTGATGCCTTGCGGGCGGTATGGGGTCAGTACACCCCAATCGACTCGCTGTGACACCGTCGCACACCCCGGGCATGGCGCTGAGCTACACCGACGTCGCCTGACGAGCGTGGCGGGTCAGGCAACGGCAAGACTGAGTGCGACCACCCCAACCACAATCGTGCTCACTGCCGCGATTTGCAACTTGCCCAGGCGTTCGCCGAAAAGCAGGAAGGCGGCAACTGCTGCGATTGGCGCGAATAGGGAAGCCAGGACAGCGGTGATGGCCACTGAGTGTTGCGCGCCCATCGAATAGAACGTGAATCCGAGGACTTCGGTGATTCCCGTCAGGACCACCAAGGGCGCGGCGACCCGAGTCATGACGAATCGTCGGGTGATCAGCAGTGGTGCCGCTATGGCGACCACGCCGATCAGCCTCGCTGGCAGCAAGATCCAGGCGATCGGGAGCTCTGTGCTCAAATGCCCGCTGGAGTACAACCCGACTCCGAACGCAGCGGCTGCCGCAACGGCAAGCAGCGCCGCGCGCAGTGGCTGCTCGTGGGCGACCGGAGCTGGATCGGGGGCAATCGCTGCAGCGATGACCGCGGCAACGATGAACACCAGCAGCATGCCGACCAGGGGAGCGATGGATTCCCCGAAAAGCGCAGAAAGCACTGCGGCGATTGCGCCTTCCGTACTGACAATGGGCGCGACAACGCCAACCTTGCCGACACGAAAAGCCATGTAACTCAAGACAAGGCCACCAAGGCTTCCTATCCCAACACCCATCAGCCAGCCGAACTTTGCGCCATCCATCTGCGTCGGCATTCCTGCATGAATCAGGAATGGAGCGGTGATGATCATGCCGACCACCGCGATACCGGCGATAGTTGAATAGGGGCCGATAGTTCGAGAAGTTCGGGATGATGCGACGGCTCCGGAGGCAAAACATGCCGCGGTCAACAGCCCGAAGATGATTGCCTGCACATGCCGAATCTACTGGGAGATGCGCGCCTTCATCCGTGGCGCTCACGCAATGTGGCACGTGTCCTTGCGATCACGAGACAGATTATCGCCAGTCAGGGGAATCAGATCCCGGGCCCTGACGCTGACCGCAGGGTGACTCAGCGCTCTTCGGCCGCTACGTGCAGTTGTCGTGCCGCCTCAGCTACCGATCCACTCAGGCTCGGGTACACCGTGAAGGTCGTTGCCAATTCGTCCACGGTCAGTCGTTGCTCAACAGCCAGCGTCAGGGCGTGAATGAGTTCGCTGGCCTGAACGCTGACAATGACCGCACCGGCGATGATGCGCGATCCTCTTCGGCAGAAGATCTTCACGAATCCGTCATGCTGGCCATACATCTTCGCGCGCGCATTTGTCGCGAGGGGGAGCAAGATCACGTCCCCCCGGAAGCTCCCGGAGTCCAGGCCCTTTTGCGTCAATCCCACCGTGGCGATCTCCGGGTCGGTGAATACCGTGCTGGACACCGTGTTCAGTTCCAAGGGAACCACTGCATCGCCCAGTGCGTGGGACATGGCGATACGTCCTTGCATGGCCGCCACCGAGGCGAGCATGAGAACCCCGGTGCAGTCGCCAGCGGCGTAGATGCCCCGCACTGACGTTCGCGATACGCGGTCAGTGACGATGTAACCGGCTTCGTCAACGGCCACCCCGGCATCGGCAAGCCCCAGTTCATCGGTGTTGGGAATGGACCCGACTGCCATCAGCACATGGGAACCGGCAATCACCCGGCCGTCTTGCAGTTCGACTTCCACTCCGTCGTCAGTTCGCCGTGCTGCGATCGCGCGCGCATGACTGAGCACCTCCACGCCTCGGCGACGAAAGACATCATCGAGGACCTGCGCGGCATCGGGGTCCTCGCCGGGCAGAACCCGATCCCTGCTGGACACCAGCACGACTGAAGCGCCGAGCGCGTGATACGCGCCGGCGAACTCTGCACCGGTAACGCCCGAGCCCACCACGATCAGTCGCTCTGGCAGTGTCTGAAGGTTGTAGACCTGCTCCCAGGTCAAGATGCGCTCACCGTCGGGCATGGCCTCGGGCAGGGCTCGAGGGCGCGCTCCGGTCGCCAGCAGGATCACGTCTGCGTGAAGCTGGGTCATGGTCCCGTCTGCTTGCAGCGCCATCACCGCATCCGGACCGCTCAGGCGTGCTCGACCGGAAACCACCGTGATGCCCTCGCCAGCGAGCTTGGCGGCGATGTCAGCGCTCTGGGCGGTTGCCAGTTCGTGGATCCGATGGTTGATCGAGGCCAAGTCAACCCCGATGCGTTCCCTGGTGGGGGGCGAACCGTCCACCAGGACCCCAAGGGCGGCACTGTGCCCCGCGACAGCAATGATGTTGGAGGTGGCAATCAACGTCTTGCTTGGTACGCAGTCTGTCAACACTGCTGATCCGCCAAGGCCGTCACGGTCCACGATCGTCACGTCGGCGCCGAGCTGACGGGCGACGAGCGCGGCCTCATAACCGCCTGGACCACCACCGACGATCACCACCTGGCTCACATCGTGCATTGTTCCCTATTCCAGCGGCACTCCGTACGCTGGCCTCATGACGCTGTACGCCGCATACGGTCCAAGTTTGGATCCGTCCTATATGGCCCGGCTGGCCCCTGCGTCCCCCGTGCACGCATCCGGGTGGCTGACAAATTGGAGGTTGACCTTTGCCGGCGAGCAAATCGGCTGGGATGGCTCATTGGTCACCGTGGTGGAAGACCAGGGTCATCAAGTCTTCGTGATGATTTACGACGTGCCGACCCAAGATGAGCGAGCGCTGGACGCCTGGGAGGGGGTTGATCTTGGCCTGTGGCGCAAGCTCAGAGTGCGTGTGGACACGATGGAAGGCCAAGTGCTGGCCTGGCTCTATGTAATCGACGACTACGAAGGTGGACTGCCCTCCGCCCACTACCTGGAGACCGTGGCGACGGCCGCCGAGGTTGCCGGAGCACCCCACGATTACGTCCAGGGCATCCGCTTGCACCCGTGCCGCTCCCTGGGCCAGCAATAGCCGTGGCAAGAGGACGCCCGTCATTGGCCTGAGCCTGGTCGCCAACTTCGGCAAACCAGGGGTACCGTGGACATCATGTGGTTCTGGATCATCGTCGCAATCGTCATCATCGCGGTCATTGCTTACCTCGCCGCCACGTACAACCGACTGGTGAAAGCCAATGTGGCCATCGACGAGGGGTACTCGCAGATCGAGGTGCAACTCAAGCGCCGGGCTGATCTCATTCCGAACCTGGTGAGCACTGTCAAGGGGTACGCCGCGCACGAGTCAGGCACGCTGGAGAAAGTCACCGCCGCTCGTGAGGCGAGCCAAAGTGCAAGTGGCTTGCAGCAGGTGTCTGCCGCCGATGGCGCATTGACCCAAGCATTACGTGGGCTGCTGGCAGTCGCCGAGGCGTACCCGGACCTGAAGGCGTCCGCACACTTCCTGTCCCTCCAGGAGGAACTGTCCAGCACGGAGAACAAGATTGCCTTTGCGCGCCAGTACTACAACGACTCGGTTCGTTCCCTCAACACCGCGATCGTCACGATTCCATCGAAGTTCTTTGTCGGAATTGCCGGTGTGCATGCTCGCGAGTTCTACGTGGTGCCAGACGCCGCTGATCGCAACGCCCCCACGGTGCAGTTCTAAGCCAAACCAAGGAGCTCCGGTGGCACTGGAATTTCGTGCCCAGCAATCAGCGAACCGTCGAAAGACCTGGCTGCTGCTGGGATTGATGTTCATCGCGCTCATCGCGGTGATCTGGGCAGTTGGGACTATCTTCCACTTCGGCGGGCTATGGCTGTTTCCCATGGCGGTGGGCTTCTCCCTCATCGGAGTCTGGGTGAGCTACTGGAAGTCGGACACCTTGGTCTTGACCATGACGGGTGCCCGATTGATCGGACACGATGATGCCCCGCAGCTGTACAACCTGGTCGAGGAAGTCGCCCTTGCCGCGGGAATCCCCATGCCACGGGTAGCAATCGTGGACGATCCAGCGCCCAATGCCTTTGCGACGGGGCGGGATCCGGACCACGCGGTGATCGCATTCACGTCCGGAATCTTGCAGGTGATGGACCGCGAGCAGCTTCAGGGCGTGGCAGCTCATGAACTTGCGCACGTCGCCAACCGGGACACGTTGGTGATGGCCGTTGCGGCCACCACTGCCGGGCTCCTGGCAATCGTTGCCGATATGGGGCTGCGAGCCACGTTGTTCTCCCGGCGGGGGTCGGATAACAATCCAGTTGCTCAGATCTTGGCGTTAGTCGCTATCGCGTTGGCTCCGTTGGCGGCGCTGCTGCTCAGGGCGGCGATTTCGCGCAAGCGTGAGTCGCTCGCCGATGCCACGGCCGTACAGTTCACGCGAAACCCGACCGGTCTGCGCCGAGCACTGGAGACCTTGGCTGCAGACACCACAGTGGTCCGGCACACGTCCAATGCCGTGGCACACGTGTGGATCGAGTCGCCACTTGATGGCAAGAACAAGTCCATGTTCGACACCCACCCGCCACTGTCGCAGCGCATCAATCTGCTTCGAGCGATGGAAGGACTTCCGCCGAGTCCTTCGTGACCAGGCGGGGCTAGTCCTTGATCTCGCAGAGCACCGTGCCGGATGCCACAGTGGTACCCGGCTCGGCGCTCAAACTGGTAATGGTTCCAGCCTTGTGCGCGGTCAGCGGCTGCTCCATCTTCATTGCCTCCAGGACCACGATCAAGTCCCCGGCAGCAACAGTCTGGCCCTCGTGGACCTCGACCTTGACGATGGTGCCCTGCATCGGGGCGGTCAGTGAATCACCCGAGGCTCCGCCAGCTGACTTCTTTGCTCCTCGCTTCTTCGGTCCGGCTGCGCTCGCCACGGGGACCGAGCCGGCTCCCATGCCGGCCGGCAGGGACACCTCCACTCGCTTGCCGCCCACTTCCACCACGACGATCTCGCGTGCCAGCGGCTCATCCAGGTCGGCACCGGGTCCGGCGTACGCGGCAATCGTGTTGTCGAACTCGGTTTCAATCCAGCGGGTATGCACGGTGAACGCCTGCTCAGGATCCAGCGGGGCAAAAGCCGCATCCCGCACCACTGCCCGGTGGAAGGTCAGCGCGGTGGCGATGCCGTCGACGGTGAACTCGTCCAGGGCGCGGCGCGAACGCTCCAGTGCCTCGGCGCGGTCCTTGCCCGTCACGATCAACTTGGCCAGCAACGAATCGAAGTTGCCGCCGATGACGTCACCGGCCTGGAAGCCGGTATCAACGCGCACGCCCGGGCCTGATGGTGGATTCCATACCGCCAGCACTCCGGGAGCTGGCAGGAAGCCGCGGCCGGGATCTTCGCCGTTGATGCGAAACTCGATCGAATGTCCGCGCAGTACGGGGTCCGGATAGTCGATCACGCCACCCTCGGCGATCCGGAACTGCTCGCGGACCAGGTCGATGCCCGCAACCTCCTCGGTCACCGGGTGTTCGACCTGCAGGCGGGTGTTGACCTCCAGGAAGGAGATCGTGCCGTCTGCGCCCACCAAGAACTCGCAGGTTCCGGCGTTGTAGTAGCCAGCTTCCTTCAAGATCGCCTTGGACGAGGAGTACAGCTCGTCCAATTGTCCCTGCGTCAAGAAGGGAGCAGGTGCCTCTTCGACGAGCTTTTGGTGGCGGCGCTGCAATGAGCAGTCTCGTGTGGAAACCACCACGACATTGCCGTGCTGGTCAGCAAGGCACTGAGTCTCCACGTGGCGAGGATTATCGAGGTAGCGCTCCACGAAGCACTCTCCGCGGCCGAATGCGGCAACGGCCTCTCGAACGGCTGATTCGTACAGTTCGGGAATCTCCTCCAGCGTTCGGGCGACTTTGAGTCCGCGGCCGCCGCCGCCGAAGGCCGCCTTGATCGCCACGGGCAGCCCATGCTGTTGGGCAAATGCCACGACCTCATCAGACCCGGTGACCGGATCGGGGGTGCCAGGCACCTGAGGTGCCCCGGCCCGTTGTGCGATGTGTCGGGCGGAAACCTTGTCACCCAACGAGCGGATGGAGTCAGGCGACGGGCCGATCCAGGTTAACCCCGCGTCGATGACGGCCTGGGCGAAGTCAGCGTTCTCGGATAGGAAGCCGTAGCCGGGGTGCACTGCGTCGGCTCCCGAGGCCCTGGCTGCGTCAATGATCTTGTCAATGACCAGGTAACTCTCTGCGGCGGTGCTGCCCCCGAGGGCGAATGCCTGGTCGGCAAGGCGCACATGCAGGGCATCGCGATCCGGATCGGCATAGACCGCCACCGATTGCAGGCCGGCATCCTTGCAGGCGCGAATGACTCTGACGGCGATCTCGCCGCGGTTTGCGATCAGGACGGTACGCACAAGGCTCCTTCTATCTGGTGGCGGCGAGCAGGAAATCGTTACCCATCGCCAGCGTTGGCACTGTAGCGATTTCCGCACCCTCCTGGGGGCAGGAATGGACTCTGCGGCCGTTCCTGCCTGTGAACATCACCACAAGGAGGGCCAGGTGACACCAACGGTGGCGAGCAGCGAGCGAAGCAACGGCAGGCTCAGTCCGATCACGTTCGAAGGGTCGCCCTCAATTCGGTCAATAAAAGGTGCGCCGAGGCCATCAAGGGTGAACCCACCGGCCACCTGCAGCGGCTCTCCGGTGGCGATGTAAGCATCGAGCTCGGCGTCGCTGAGGGTGCCGTGCCATACGGTGGTCGAGGCAACCTGGCCCACTTGTACCGAGCCGGCAATCAGCCAGTGACCAGTACGCAGCACCGCTGATCGTCCGGCCATCGCATGCCATCGCTGACGGGCGACCTCCTCGGTTGCCGGCTTGCCCCAGGAAGTGCCGTCGACATCCAGGACCGAATCCGCGCCGATGATGATCGTGTCGGGTTCAGGGTTGATTCGTTCGGCCACGTCGCGGGCCTTTGCCTGAGCCAGGGCCAGGCATATTTGCTCTGGCGTTGCATCGGGCATGGCAGATTCAAGCTCCCGTTCATCGACGTTGCTCACTTCGATGTGCACGGCAATTCCCGCGTCTCGCAGCAAGCGAGCGCGAGCCGGAGATGCAGAAGCCAGTACCACCCGGGTCATGTCACGGGCTTCAGCGAGGCATGGCAGAAGCGCGCCAGGCGCCATAGCCAGGTCGCAGTGCAGGGCGCGTTTGCCGCGAGCGATGTGCCCACAGACTGAATGACGGGGCTGGCTGGGTTCGCACCGGTCCACGCGCGCAGACCACTGCGATGATGGTGGCAATCTCCTCGGGAGTCGGACTGCCGCTGATCACCCGAAGTACCGGGCCTGACTGCTGATCGCTCATATCACTCACCCCTACAGCGGGATGTTCCCGTGCTTCTTCGGCGGACGCGACTCGCGCTTGTTGCGCAGGGCTCGCAATGCACGCGTGACCATCGAGCGGGTCTCATGCGGCAGGATCACTCTGTCGATGTAGCCGCGTTCAGCAGCCAAGTAGGGGTTCGCCAGGGTGTCCTGGTACTCGTCGAGCAGGCGTACCCGCTCTGCGTCCGGATCTGCGGCTGAGGCGAGTTCCTTGCGATACAAGATATTGACCGCGCCTTGGCCGCCCATCACGGCAATCTCTGCAGTTGGCCAAGCAAGGTTGATATCGGCGCCCAAGTGCTTGGAGCCCATCACGTCATATGCGCCGCCGTACGCCTTTCGTGTGATGACAGTGATTAACGGCACGGTCGCCTCTGCGTAGGCATAGATCAGCTTGGCTCCCCGGCGAATGATGCCGTTCCACTCCTGGTCGGTGCCGGGCAGGAAGCCGGGTACGTCGACCAGCGTCAGGACCGGGATGTTGAACGCATCGCACGTGCGCACGAAGCGAGCCGCCTTCTCGGAGGCATCGATATCCAACGTGCCGGCGAACTGCATCGGCTGATTGGCCACAACGCCGACGCTTTGACCCTCAACGCGACCGAATCCGCAAATGATGTTCGGGGCGAACAGCGGTTGCGTCTCCAAGAACTCATCATCGTCCATCAAGTGCTCGATGATCTTGTGCATGTCGTAAGGCTGATTTGGTGAATCCGGAATCAAGGTGTCCAGTTCCAAGTCCTCATCACTGAAGTCCAGGTCGGCTTGGATGTCGAAGATCGGCGGATCGGCCAGATTGTTGCTGGGAAGATACGAAAGCAGCGCGCGCACGTAGTCGAACGCATCGTGTTCATCGGCCGCCATGTAATGCGCTACGCCGTTCTTCGAATTGTGCGTTCGAGCCCCGCCAAGTTCCTCGAACTCCACGTCCTCGCCAGTGACCGTCTTGATCACGTCAGGGCCGGTGATGAACATGTGCGAGGTCTTGTCGACCATCACGATGAAGTCGGTGATGGCCGGGGAGTACACCGCACCGCCGGCGCACGGACCCAAGATGAGCGAGATCTGGGGGATGACTCCGGACGCTGCCACGTTGCGACGGAAGATCTCGCCGTACATGCCCAACGACACCACGCCTTCTTGGATGCGGGCGCCACCGGAGTCGTTCAGACCAATCACCGGGCAACCGGTCTTCAGCGCAAAGTCCATGACCTTGACGATCTTCTCTCCGAATACCTCACCCAGGCTGCCGCCGAAGACGGTGAAGTCCTGAGCAAAGATCGCCACCGGACGGCCGTCGATGGTGCCGTAACCGGTGATGACCCCGTCGCCGTACGGACGGTTCTTCTCCAGGCCGAAGTTGTGGGACCGGTGCCGTGCCAGACCGTCCAGTTGCTGGAATGACTCCGGGTCCAACAGTGCGTCAATGCGCTCCATGGCCGTGAGCTTGCCCTTGGCGTGCTGCTTATCAACGGAGTCTGCGCGGCGGCCCTGCGACTCAGCCCGACGGGCCTTGAGTACCTCGGCCTTGCCCTTGGTGGTCCGCTTATCGAACTCGGGCTGTGTGGTTTCTGCTGGGCTGCTCAATGGTCCTCCTCGACAGGCGTACCTTAACCGTGTGGAAAGCACTAATCGCGGGCTCTGCCTGGATTCGGCACGAATTGAGTCCCTCATCACATCACAGGGTGGAAGCTGGGCCCACCTGCAGGCGGTGCGGCAGGTGGACTCCACCAACAGCGCCCTGGCGGCCATGCCGCATGCGGTTACCGGAACGTGCATCGTGGCCGAGCAGCAGACCGCAGGTCGCGGGCGCTTGGACCGGGTTTGGGATTCCCCTCCAGGTTCTGGGGTGTGGATGTCGGTCCTGGTGCGTCCTGACCTGACTCGACCGGCAATGTGGGGCTGGCTGCCGCTCCTGGCAGCAGTTACCGCCCGGCAAGTGCTGACGGACGTCTGCGGTGTGCCGGCATGGGTCAAGTGGCCCAATGACCTGGTGATCGACGGGCCGGGGCGCAACGGTGACCCAGGTCCGCGCAAGATCGGCGGCATCCTCACCGAGGTCACTGCCCAGAACGCGGTGATTTTCGGACTGGGGATCAATATGTCCACGTCGATCGATCAGCTGCCGACCGATCAGGCCACCTCGGTGGCCGTGGAGGGGGGCAAGGCGGACCGGGAGGTGGTGATTGCCGAAATCCTGTTGGGGCTCGAACGCGCGCTGGCGCACTTTGACGCCGGGACATGGCCCGTGGAGCAGTACACAGACCACTGTCTGACCATCGGGCGCAACGTGCGGGTCATGCTGCCGGGGGGCCAGTGCCTCCAGGGATCCGCGCGCGGGATCAGCCGAACCGGCCAACTGCTGGTGGCCCATGACGCGCAGATCACCGAAGTCGCCGCCGGTGACGTCATTCATGCGACGATCTAGCCATGGCATACCCACAAAAACTGCTGGCGCCCGGTGAGACGATCCACTACGAGATGCACCCGCACTGGCGCGGATTGATCGTGCCTGCGATCACCTTGGTGCTGACGGTCTTCATCGGCTCGTGGCTGTTCTTCCTGACCGACGTGTCGGTGCTGCGCTGGGTCATCGGCGTTGCCATGGTGGTGCTGGTCGTGTGGAGGGTGCTCGTCGTCTTCTTGCAGTGGATTACCACCGAGTACGTGTTCACCGACCGGCGGATCATTGTGCGCCGGGGATTGATCACTCGTCAGGGGCGCGACATGCCCCTGTCCAAGGTGGTGAACGTGTCCTTTACCGTTCCCGCATTAGGCCGGGTGCTGAACTACGGCCGTTTGGACATTCGATCCGCCGGCGATGACTCGGACCTGGACATCGTTGATGTACCGAACGTTGAGTCGATTCAGCGGGACGTCTATGAGCTCATCGAGCAAGATGACGCGCGTCGTCGCCGGCAATCCCAGCAACAGGACACCGACCCCGTGG
>CAIKZY010000053.1 GCA_903832025.1 uncultured Actinomycetes bacterium | reverse complement strand
GCCGACGCCGACCCCGCAACGATGCTGTGTGCCGACGGGGTCAATGCTGACCGGCAGACCGTCGACACGTGCTCAGGAGATTCCGGCGGACCACTGATCGCCAACGTCGCCGGCGCCGAGCGCCTTGCCGGCATCGTCAGCTGGGGCCAGTCATGTGCCGGCACGTTTCCCGGGGTCTACACCCGCGTGGCCGCCATGGCCGACTTCCTGAAGACCGTCGACATCGCAACGACCGGCATCGCACCAGTGGCCGGTCCGGGCATGGTCGCCTTCGCTCGGCCATCGGGTGCACATGTCATCTTCGGGCCACCGGCCGGCAGCGCACAGCCGCTGCAGTACCAGGCGACCGCAACTGATCCCACGACCGGTGCGCAGGCAACCTGCAGTGCCATCACCCGTGACGACGGACTTCCACCGTTTTGCAACATCACCGGGCTGACCAACGGCACTGCATACGCCGTTGCCGCAGTGGCATCGGCCGGCGGAGGCAACTCGCCGGTTTCGGCCGCGCTGACGATCACTCCCAAGCACGGTCCGGCTGCCGGCGCGATCGTAAAAGTGCAGGCGCAGCCCAGCGGCATCACCGGCTTCGTCGTTGCCAAGACCCGCACGGCCGGAGCCCACCTGTTGGTGAACTCAATTGCCTGCACGCCATTGACCGGTGGCTCATCACGGCGGACCGCGGTACGCGACCGAGTCGCGATCTTCGCCCACCTGCCGGCCGGCAGCTATTCCTGCGTTCATCAAGTTCGCGATCATCTCGGAGCAGACAGCTCCGATCCGGTCGCAGTGACCGCTCGCGGTTAGCCACTCTGCTGCCATATCCACGGTCATGATCGGGGCAGGAGAACACCGGCACCTGCCGATCGCGGTTGCTAGCGTGCACTCATGACACGACGGACACCCCCGCTGGTTGCCCGAATGAGTGATCACGCCACGACGATCTTCGGCGCGATGTCCGCGCGCGCCGCGACGTATCAGGCGATCAATCTCGGTCAGGGATTTCCCGACACCGACGGACCTGATGAGCTGAAGGACATTGCGCGGCAGGCCATCACCGACGGTCTGGGCAATCAATACCCGCCGGCGCACGGGTTGCCGGACTTACGGCTGGCCATTGTCGAGCATCAACTGCGGTTCTACGACCTGACGTTGGATCCCGACACCGATGTCGTGGTCACCACCGGTGCATCCGAGGCCCTGGCCTCGGCGCTGCTGGCCCTGCTGGAGCCCGATGACGAAGTCGTGCTGTTCGAGCCGTGGTTTGACATCTACGGAGCCGGCATATCCCTGGCGCGCGCACGACGCGTCTCGGTCCCGATGACGGCAGACCTGCGACCGGACCTGGACCGGTTGCAGCAGGTCATGAGCGCACGCACGAAGGTGCTGCTCATCAACTCACCGCACAATCCCACCGGCACGGTGTTCACGGGTCCAGAACTGCAGCGCATCGCTGACATCGCCATCGAACATGACCTGGTGGTCATCGCCGATGAGGCGTATGAGCATCTGTGGTTCGACGGACACCCGCACATTCCCATTTCCACTCTTCCCGGGATGTTCGATCGCACCATCACCGTTGGTTCGGGCGGCAAGTCGTTCTCATTCACCGGCTGGAAAGTGGGCTGGGCCAGCGGGCCTGCGGACCTGATCGCCGCGGTGCGCGTGGTGCGCCAGCATCTGTCGTATGTCTCCGGCGGCCCATTCCAGTACGCCTTCGCGCGCGGGCTTCGACTTCCCGACTCCTACTTCACACAGTTGCGGCTGAGCCTGCAGGCCAAGCGCGATCTGCTGGCTGCCGGACTGAGCGAGTTGGGCTTGACCGTGCTGCCATCACAAGGGACGTATTACCTGACCACCGACATCGCACCGTTGGGATTCCACGACGGCGTGCAGTTCTGCTGGGACTTGCCCATGGTCGCCGGTGTGGCGGCCATCCCGCACCAGGTGTTCTACGACACCGACGGGGCCGGCGTGCATCACGTTCGCTGGGCCTTTTGCAAGAAGGATCAGGTGCTGCAGCAGGCCCTGGATCGACTCGGCGGGTGGCTCGGTCACCGCGATGCCGATGGCACTGTCAGTCGCGATGGCGGCACTGTGGTCACCGATGGTGCTGTTTATCGGCATGCATCGACTCATCAGCAAGCATCGAGTGATCAGCGTGCATCGCGGTGATCCTGGTTGACACCGCATCGTGGCCGTGGCGACACCATCTGTGGTGTCACATGGTCTCCGACACCTCGATCGAGGAGCTGCATGCCTTCGCGCGCCGACTGGGGGTACCCGAGCGCGCGTTCCAGGGGGACCATTACGACATCACATCCGAGTTGCGCGACTGCGCGATCGCCGAGGGTGCCCAATCAGTCAGCAGCCGCCAACTGGTCCAGGCCCTGTATGCCGCCGGCCTGCGAAGACCGCCGGCCGCACGCAACTGATTCGTCAACTCCCCTGGCCAGCGCACGCGAGTCAATCCAGGCAATGCAGCACCGGTCATTCAGTGCGCAATGGCCACCTCAGTGATGTGCCGACAACGACAGCTGTTCACCGTCCTGGTCAACCGCGATGTCAACAGTTGATCCGTCCGGCACTTGGCCAGACAGCAGTGCCTTGGCCAGTTGATCACCAATAGCCGTCTGCACAAGTCGACGCAGGGGCCGGGCTCCGTAGACCGGATCAAAGCCACGCTCGACCAGCCAGGACTTGGCGCCATCGCCGACCTGCAACGTGATGCGTCGATCGACCAGGCGCGAGGCCAGTTGCTGGATCTGGATATCGGCAACGCGCGTCAGCACCGCATGATCCAGCGGCTCGAACGTCACCATGGCATCCAGGCGATTGAGGAACTCCGGACGGAACTGCTGCCGAACCAGGTCAAGGGCGAGCTGCTTTCGCTCAGCAAACGGCATGGAGGTGTCGATGAGGAACTGTGATCCGGTGTTGGACGTCAGGATCAAGATGACATTGCGGAAGTCCACCGTGCGGCCCTGACCGTCGGTCAGGCGGCCGTCATCGAGGACTTGCAGCAAGATGTCGAAGACCTCCGGATGGGCTTTTTCCACCTCATCCAGCAGCACGACCGAGTAGGGGCGACGACGCACGGCCTCAGTGAGCTGCCCGCCCTCTTCGTAGCCGACGTATCCCGGGGGAGCACCGACCAGGCGCGAGACTGAGTGCTTCTCGGAGTACTCGCTCATGTCGATCCGGATCATCGCCCGCTCATCGTCGAACAAGAACTCCGCCAGGGCCTTTGCCAACTCGGTCTTGCCCACCCCGGTTGGTCCCAGGAACATGAACGAGCCAGTGGGACGGTTCGGGTCGGAGATGCCGGCGCGGGCGCGACGCACCGCATCGCTGACCTCGCGAACTGCCTCGGTCTGGCCCACAACGCGCTGGCCGAGCTCATCCTCCATGCGCAGCAGTTTTTGGCTTTCCCCCTCAAGCAGGCGCCCGGCCGGGATGCCGGTCCAGGCCGCGACGACCTCGGCGATGTCGTCGGCAGTGACTTCCTCCTTGACCATCGCCGCGCGGTTGTTGGTCTCGGCGGTCACCCGCGCCAGGTCTTCCTCCAAGCCGGGCAGGTCTGCGTAGATGATTCGCGATGCCTGCTCGAAGTCGCCATCGCGCTGGGCGCGATCTGCGGTCGCGCGAAGTTCGTCGATCGCGACCTTGATCTCGCCAATGCGATCCAACCCGGACTTCTCGGCATCCCAGCGCGCACGCAGTCCGCGCAGCTCCTCGTCCTTGTCCGCGATCTCCACGCGGATGGCCTCCAGACGCGCCTTGGAGGCATCGTCGGTCTCCTTGGAGATGGCCATCTCCTCCATCCGAAGCCGATCGACCTGCCGTTGCAGCACGTCGATTTCCACCGGGGAGGAGTCGATTTCCATCCGCAACCGCGATGCTGACTCGTCCATCAAGTCGATGGCCTTGTCGGGCAGGAAGCGTGAGGTGATGTAGCGATCGGACAAGGTCGCCGCTGCGACCAAGGCGCCATCGGAGATGACCACCTTGTGGTGTGCCTCGTACTTTTCCTTGATGCCGCGCAGGATCGAGATGGTGTCCTCGACACTGGGCTGATTGACCAGGACCTGCTGGAATCGTCGCTCCAGCGCGGCGTCCTTCTCGATGTACTGGCGGTACTCGTCCAAGGTGGTCGCCCCGATCATGCGCAGCTCACCGCGAGCCAGCATGGGCTTGAGCATGTTGCCGGCGTCCATCGCGCCCTCGCCACCAGCTCCGGCGCCCACGACGGTGTGCAACTCGTCAATGAACGTGATGATCTGGCCGTCGGAGTTCTTGATCTCGTCCAGGACCGCCTTCAACCGCTCCTCGAACTCTCCGCGGTACTTCGCACCGGCGACCATCGCGGCCAGGTCAAGGGCGTACACGGTCTTGCCGGACAACGAGGTGGGCACATCGCCTTCCACGATGCGCCTGGCCAGTCCCTCCACCACGGCGGTCTTGCCCACGCCGGGCTCGCCGATGAGAACCGGATTGTTCTTCGTGCGCCTGGACAGCACCTGAATCGTGCGCCGCACTTCCTCATCGCGACCGATGACCGGATCGATCTTGCCCTCCCGCGCGCGGGCAGTCAGGTCAACGCCGAACTTCTCCAACGCCTGGAAGGTGGTCTCCGGATCAGCACTGGTCACCCGCGTGCTGCCGCGCACGTTGGACAGGGCATCGAGCAGCGCAGTCGGGGATGCACCGCACGCAGTGAGTCGATCGACCACCCCGGCGCCGCCATCGCTGGCCAACCCGATCAGCAGGTGCTCGGTACTGACGTATTCATCGCCGCGCTTGGCCGCCAGCTCATTGGCTGCGGTGAGCACCTTGTGCAGGCCCTGGGAGATGCGTGGCTCCACCACCGATGATCCGGTAGCGGCCGGCAGTGCGTCCAGCGCGCTTCTGACCTGGGAGGTCAGCAGTGCCACGTCGGCGCCCACGGCATCCAGCAAGGCGACCGCGATGCCCTCGAGTTGGGACAGCAGGGAATCCAGCAGGTGCACTGGCTCGACCTGCGCGTTGCCCTTGGATGCCGCCATGCGCACCGAAGCCGACAGTGCCTCTTGCGCCTTGGTCGTGAATTGCTTGTCCATAACGTCTCCTATGCGTTGTCGGTGCGGCGATCAGGACGCCAGACCACCAGTGATGTTGATTGTTGGTGCCGGTGCACCTCAGCGAGCCTGCCGCGCAGCTGGGCAACTTCCTCCTGAAGTTCCAGCACTCGGCGGATGCCCTCAAGGCTGAGTCCCTCAGCGCTGAGTTCGGCAATCTGCTGCAGGCGCGCGATATCGCGCGCGCAGTACAGCCGATTGCGGCCGGCGATCCTGGTCGGACGCACGAGTCCAAGCCGGTCGTACTGTCGCAGGGTCTGCGGATGCAGCCCTGCCAGTTGGGCAGCGATGGAAATGGCATAGACCGGGGTGTCATCACTGACCCGAATGGGCCCACGTGCACTGGCCATGTCCGTCACCTCCTTTGCCGGCGACGACACCGTGGTGTCGGTTCGCCATCCTTGCGATGTTGTTAGTCGTGCTGCGCCATCGCCAACAGGTCCTTGCGTGGATCGTGATCAGCGGTGGCGTCGGCGTACTCCTGCAGTGCTGCTCGGGCCTGCTCGGACAACTGCTGGGGAACGGCCACTTCCACCGTGACCAGCAGGTCGGAATAGGTTCCGTCCTTCTTGGCGATGCCTTTGTCCCGAACCCGCATGACGCGACCATTGGCAGTGCCGGGCGCGACCTTGAGCGTCACCGTGCCACCACGTGGGGTCGGCACGACGATGTCCCCGCCCAGTGCTGCCTCGGCAAAGGTGACCGGAACCGTCACCGTGATGGCATCGCCCTTGCGATCGAAGACCGAGTCCTTGCGAACCTTGACGTTGATCAGCAGATCCCCCGCTGGCCCTCCGTTGCTGCCCGGACTCCCCTTGCCCTTCAGCCGGATCTTCGCACCGTCCTTCACGCCGGCGGGAATACGCGCCTGCACCGTTCGAGTACTCAGCGCATGACCGGCGCCCCGACACGTCGCGCACGGGTTCTCGATCAGCACGCCCCGACCCTTGCAACTGGGGCATGGCTCGGGGATCGCAAACCCGCCGGCATTGCGGGCTACCTGTCCTTGTCCACCACAGGTCGGACAGGTCTGCGTCGGACTGCCCGGTGCCGCACCGGTGCCACGGCATGGACCGCACTGGCCATCGGTGGACAGCTGCAGCGGAACGGTGACCCCGTCCAGGGCATCGGCGAACGACAGCGTCAGGTCGGACTCAAGGTCCGCCCCGCGCGCAGCACGACGTGACTGCTGCCCGCGACCGCGGGAGAACACGCCTCCCAGGAAGTCACCGAACCCACCGGATTCCCCGCCGAACAGGTCCTCCATGTTGACGTTGTAACTGCCGGACTGCTGCCCGTACCCGCCGAATCCACCGCCTCGTCCCTGCTGCGCGTAGCCGCCGGAGGCGAACAGGGTGCGCGCCTCGTCGTATTCGGCACGCTTTTGCGTGTCGGAGAGCACGTCATAGGCCTCGGAGACTTCCTTGAACCGCTCCTCGGCCTTGGCGTCCCCGGGATTCTTGTCCGGGTGCAGCTCACGGGCGAGCTTGCGGTACTTCTTCTTGATCTCCTCCGGCGTGGCCGTCTTGCCCACGCCGAGCAGGTCATAGAAGTCCTTCTCGAGCCAGTCCTTGTTCACTACCCACTTCTCCGTTGTGTTGCAGGTGCCGACACTTAATCCGTGCCGGCCACGACCACGCGAGCCGGACGCAGCACGCGTGCAGCGAATCGGTAGCCGGACTGATAGACCGTGACCACTGTCGGCTCGGCGATGTCCTCGCGCGACTCGGTGCCCAGTGCCTCATGGATCTCCGGATCAAACGGTTCCGGCGCAGTGCCGTACCGCTCCAGGCCGAGCTTGGTCACGACCGACTGCAAGGTCTCGCCCACCGTCTTGAAGGCGCCCTGGAGTTCGCCGTGCTCCTTGGCTCGATCCAGGTCGTCCAGGACGGGCAGCAACTCCGAAAGGACCGAGGCCACCGCCATGTCCCGGATGACCTCCCGATCTCGATCAACGCGCTTGCGGTAGTTGGCGTACTCCGCACTGACGCGCTGCAGCGTTGCTGTCAGTTCCTGGATCTCCGAGTCGAGCTCGTTTGCCGCAGCGGTTTCATCGGCCAGGGGGTCGGAGCCACCGGCAAGCGGTGACTCCGACTCCTGCACGACTTCCCGCACTTCGAATGTGTCCGGGTCAATCCGACGCTTGTCCGTTACCCGCACTCCTTCGTGCTCGGACTGCTCGCTCACTTGTCGCCCTCATCCACGATCTCGGCGTCAATGACCTCGTCCTCGGCTGCGGCAGCTGCTTCATCTGCTGCACCCTGCCCGGCTCCGGCTTCCTGGGCGGAGGCGTACATTGCCGCGCCCAGTGCCTGCGATGCCTCGGCTACCTTGTCCGTCGCCGCGCGAATTGCGGCCATGTCACCGGCCTCCAGCGCCTTCTTCAGCTCATCGAGGGGTCCTTCAACGTTGGCCTTGGCATCGGCCGGGACTGACTCCTCGTTGTCCTTGAGGAACTTCTCGGTCTGGTACACCAACGCCTCGGCGTTGTTACGCACTTCGACTTCCTCGCGACGCACCTTGTCTTCCTCTGCATGCTGCTCTGCCTCGCGCATCATGCGGTCGATGTCTTCCTTGTTCAGCGCCGAGCCGCCGGAGATCGTCATCGACTGCTCCTTGCCGGTGGCCTTGTCGGTCGCCGTCACATGGACGATGCCGTTGGCGTCAATGTCGAAGGTGACCTCGACCTGCGGGATTCCTCGCGGTGCCGGCGGCAGGCCGGTCAGCTCGAAGGTACCCAGCCGCTTGTTGTACGCAGCCATCTCACGCTCACCCTGGTAGACCTGGATGAGCACGCTTGGCTGATTGTCGTCAGCGGTGGTGAAGATCTCGCTGCGCTTGGTCGGAATCGTGGTGTTGCGCTCGATGAGCTTGGTCATGATGCCGCCCTTGGTCTCAATGCCCAGGGACAAAGGCGTCACGTCCAGCAGCAGCACATCCTTGACCTCGCCCTTCAGGACACCGGCCTGCAGTGCCGCGCCAATGGCCACGACCTCATCGGGGTTGACGCCCTTGTTGGCATCCTTGCCCGTTTCGGCCTTGACCAATTCGGCAACTGCCGGCATGCGGGTCGAGCCGCCGACCAGGACCACCTGGTCGATCTTGTCGATGGAGATGCCGGCGTCCTTGAGCACTGCCTTGAATGGTGCCTTGGTGCGCTCCAGCAGGGCAGCGGTCATCTGCTCGAACTGCGCGCGGGTCAAGGTCTCTTCCAAGTGCAGGGGGCCTTCTGCGCTTGCGGTGATGTACGGCAGGTTGATGGAACTTTGCATCGAGCTGGACAGTTCGATCTTTGCCTTCTCCGCCGCCTCACGCAGACGCTGCATGGCCATCTTGTCCTTGGACAGGTCAACACCGTGCGCGTTCTTGAACGAGGTGACCATCCAGTCGACCACGGCCTGATCCCAGTCGTCGCCACCGAGGTGGTTATCGCCACTGGTGGCCTTGACCTCCACCACGCCGTCGCCGATCTCCAGCAACGACACGTCAAAGGTGCCGCCGCCAAGGTCGAAGACCAAGATGGTCTGTTCGATGTCGCCCTTGTCCAGGCCATAGGCCAGTGCTGCGGCGGTCGGCTCGTTGATGATGCGCAGCACGTTCAGTCCCGCGATCTCCCCGGCTTCCTTGGTTGCCTGGCGCTCGGCGTCGGAGAAGTACGCCGGCACGGTGATGACCGCATCGGTGACGTTCTCGCCAAGATAGGCCTCGGCGTCGCGCTTGAGCTTCATCAACGTACGGGCGCTGATCTCCTGCGCGGTGTATGCCTTGCCGTCAATGTCCTGGGTCCAGGTGGTGCCCATGTGGCGCTTGACCGAACGGATCGTCCGCTCGACATTGGTCACGGCCTGGCGCTTGGCGACCTCGCCGACCAGCACCTCGCCGTTCTTGGCGAAGGCGACAACCGATGGGGTGGTGCGGGCGCCCTCTGCGTTTGCGATGACGGTGGGTTCGCCGCCTTCAAGGACTGAGACAACCGAGTTCGTCGTGCCCAGGTCAATGCCTACTGCTCGTGCCATGGTGTTCCTACTCCTTCGTGATGTGGGCGGCTCCCCATGGAGTTGCCCGATTCCGGCGTGCACCGGTTGGTCTATATCTAGTCTGACCTGACCGCGAACCATATGCAACTTGTGCAATCGATTCTTTGAGCTAGGATGACTCATATGTGATAACCACGGAAGTCGCCTGCGTATTTCCGGCCAATCCGGATATACATGTGATCTGCATCACATGACTTGAGTCTGGCTCGCGCACCTTGGATCGAGGGCACGCCCGCACGTGCTCAGTCCCGGCCGCGATCCCGCACAGCTCTTGCCCCATCACAGCGGCGGGGATGAAGCGGGTATTAGGACGTCCTATCAAAATTGTCGTTTCGCGATAGTGTTCGCTCGTGGAATCCATGGTCTTGCGCGCCGTAGTGGGTGTGCTCATCACAGTTGTCCTGCTGGGCCTGGCTGCTCGGCGCGCCGGCTTCCTGGTCGGCCTGGTCGCCTCGGGAAAGCCCGCGGTCGGCCGAACCAAGGACGCCCCCAAGCGAGTGGAGGCCGAGGCACTGGAAGTGCTCGGCCAGCGCAAGTTGCTGAAATGGACGATCCCGGGCATTGCGCACGTGTTCTCATTCTGGGGATTCCTGGTGCTGGGCCTGACCATCCTGGAGGCCTATGGAGCACTGTTCTGGGCCGACTTCGCCGTGCCGGTTGTCGGCCATTGGTCGATCATCGGATTCGCCGAGGACCTGTTCGGCGTCCTGGTGCTCCTGGGTATCGCAATCTTCGCGATCCTTCGCGTTCGCAACAACCCCGCAACAGAAGGGCGTGACTCCCGCTTCTTCGGTTCTCACACCAAGGGTGCATGGCTGATCCTGTTCATGATCTTCAACGTGGTCTGGACGCTGTTCCTGTACCGCGGCGCGCAGATCAATACCGGTCACTTCCCGTATCCCGATGGCGCATTCGCCTCGCAGTGGGTTGCTGACCTGCTGGCACCTCTGGGCCACAGCGCCAATGTCGTACTGGAAGTCGTTGGCATCTGGTTGCAGATCGCCGTGGTCCTGGTCTTCTTGATCATCGTGCTCAACTCCAAGCACCTGCATATCGGTGCAGCACCGGTGAACGTGTACACCTCGCGTCGGCCCAATGCACTGGGCCCATTGCTGCCGATCTACTACCAGGGCGAGCCGGTCAACTTCGAGGATCCGCCCGATGATGCGTCATTCGGCAAGGGCCACATTGCGGACTTCACGTGGAAGAACTACGTGGACTTCATGTCGTGCACCGAATGCGGGCGATGCCAGTCGCAGTGTCCGGCTTGGAATACCGGCAAACCGCTGAGCCCGAAGCTGCTGATGATGGACCTGCGCGACACGATGTTCACCCAGGCTCCGTACCTGAAGGCGGCAAAGGGCACCCACCCCGGTTTGGGTGAAGTGGACGAAAAGGCACTGGAGTCACTGTCTGAGACAGTGCAGGCCGAGGTCATGCGCCCCTTCATCGGGCCGCGTGCCGGATCTGACCACGCAGATGATGACGGCTACACCTTCGACGGGCACCGGACCTCCGATGCCGAGCTGCCCATTATTGATGAGGATGTGCTGTGGAGTTGCACGATGTGCGGCGCATGCGTGAACCAATGCCCGGTCGACATCGAGCACATCGATCACATCGCCGACATGCGTCGCAACCAGGTCATGGTCACCGCGGAATTCCCCTCCGAGCTCAACGGCCTGTTCAAGAACATCGAGAACAAGGGCAATCCATGGGGCATGAACGCCTCCGACCGAAACGCCTGGATCGCAGAGGTCGACTTCGACGTCAGGGTCTTCGGCGCTGACGGGCAGGACACGATCCCCGACGATGTGGACTACCTGTTCTGGGTCGGCTGCGCCGGAGCCTTCGAGGACCGCGCGAAGAAGACCACCAAGAACGTGGCCGAGTTGCTGAATATCGCCGGCGTGAACTTCATGGTGCTCGGTGAAGGAGAGACGTGCACCGGTGATCCGGCGCGACGGGCCGGCAATGAGTTCTTGTTCCAGATGCAGGCGATGCAAAACGTCGAAGTGCTCAACGAGATCAAGGCCACCAAGATCGTGGTGACCTGCCCGCACTGCCTGAACACCCTCAAGCGTGAATACCCGCAGCTGGGCGGTAACTACGAGGTCGTGCATCACACGCAATTGCTCAATGACCTGGTCAAGGCCGGCCGGCTGACTCCAGTTGCCCCGGTGGCACAGTCAGTGACATATCACGATCCGTGCTATCTCGGCCGTCACAACAACGTCTACGTTCCCCCGCGCGAGCTCATCGAGGTCACCGGCGCGGCCAAGATCGAGATGGAACGCCATGGCGACAAGTCCTTCTGCTGCGGCGCCGGCGGCGCCCGCATGTGGATGGAGGAGAAGATCGGCCAGCAGATCAACAAGAACCGTGGCGATGAAGCCATCGCCACCGGTGCGGCAAAGGTCGCAGTCGGCTGCCCGTTCTGCTCGGTCATGCTCAACGATGCCGTCACCTCCCGGCAGTCAGAGGGCATTGCGCAGGGCGTCGAAGTTGTCGATGTCGCCACGCTGATGCTGGCATCGATCAAGCCCTAGCTCGATTCCCGAATACATGCCCGACGCCCGAGCGCCAATAGGCTCAGGTCATGAAGGTGATACTCCCCTCTCGGGCAGCGCGACTGAGTGCCATTCCCCTGGTCGCACTGTCCATCGGCGCGGGCGTGCCAATGACCGCTGCGCACGCGGTGACCGTGTCACCGAACCCTGTCGTGTGCAACACCGCAGGGGCGTTCACGATCGATGCGGTGCAAGGTGAGACATTCACGCTGCAATTCAGCAGCTGTGTCACCGTGCGGTATGACACGCGCATTCTCAGCGCAAACCAGGGCAGTGGAACCGCCACAGTCGGTGACTCCATCACCTTCACCGTGCTGCCGCATGCCCCGGTGGGCCTGCATGCCGCTGCGGTGACGCTGACCACCGTCGGTGACGTCGTGGGCTCATTGACGATTGAGCCGGCACCGGAGCAGGCACCGACACCGTGGTTCCAGTCCTATGCTCGGCACGCCGCGGCAGAGCAGTGCGCCACCACGTGGCATCCCAGTTGGGCGCAATGGCCCAACAACCACACCGGCGGCCCGACGTGCGATCGCACCTACGTCTATGACGTCGCCCAAGGGCTGTGGCAGTACCAGTAGGTCACGCACCGGGGCACCAGGTGCCGGCCGACGAGGTCGCACCGCGATGCGGTGACCGACCTCGTCCTTACAGCGAGGTGCGATGGAAATTGGCGAACGAGCGCGACGGAGTCGGACCGCGCTGGCCTTGATACCGCGAGCCGTACTTCTCCGATCCATACGGATGCTCCGCCGGGCTGGACAGGCGGAACAGGCACAACTGTCCGATCTTCATTCCCGGGTACAGCACGATCGGCAAGTTCGCGACATTGGACAGCTCCAAGGTCACGTGACCGGAAAATCCCGGATCGATGAATCCGGCAGTGGAGTGGGTCAGCAGCCCGAGGCGCCCCAGGGAGCTCTTGCCCTCCAGTCGACCGGCGATGTCATCGGGAAGGGTGACCACTTCATAGGTCGAGCCCAGGACGAATTCCCCGGGATGCAGCACGAACGGCTCATCGCCTTCCGGCTCCAACAATCGGGTGAGTTCGGGCTGCTCGGCTGAGGGATCGATGTAGGGATAGCGGTGGTTCTCGAAGACGCGGAACCAGCGGTCCAGGCGTACGTCGATGCTGGACGGCTGGATCATCGCCTCGGCATACGGCTCAACGCCGACGCGGCCGGCAGCGATCTCCGCCTTGATATCTCGATCTGAAAGCAGCACGGTCGAAGGGTATCCGATGGGTGAATCGGGCAGGCAGGTTGTCGTTGTCTAGTCCACCAGCGCCGAAGGGTCATCCGGGGCATCTGCTGCGCACGACTGCAGGTCGGCCATCGGCACGATGTCCAGTGCCAGCGCATTGGTCGCGGCCAGGACAACCGGGGCGGAGATTCCTGCCTGGTGGGACTGCAGCCATCGACCGGCGCAGACGGCCCACTGATCGCCGGGCACCAGGCCGGGAAATCCATACTGCGGAAGCGGCGTGGACAGGTCGTTGCCGATTGCCCGCTGATGCTCCAAGAACTCCGCGGTGACCATCGCGCAGACCGTGTGCGAGCCGAAGTCGTCCGGGCCTGACGTGGTGTAACCATCCCGATAGAAGCCCGTCAGTGGCTCGGTGCTGCACACCGTGAGTGCACCGCCCAGCACGTTGACCTGATCTGCGGCTGCTTCGGACATGGGAGCAGCCTATGACGACCTCGTGCATCTGCCCAGCGGCATCGTGGACCACCTGGTCTTCGGTGCATGGGGCCGATGCGGAATACTGGCAGGGCTTGATTGCCACTGCGGGTGTAGTGAAATGGCATCACACAACCTTCCCAAGGTTGGAGCGCGGGTTCGATTCCCGTCACCCGCTCCACACAGCGCGCAGCGATGTGCGCAATGGCCGCCGCTTGGGCGCCGGCGCTCAGCATCAATTTCCCGGGCGAGGACTCCAGCCAACGGATAATTCCTGCTGCGGGGTACGAGTGACCTGCACAACGTCGCTGCCATCGGGCTTCATCGTGTAGATATCGAAGTTGCCGCCAATGTCACTGGCGTAGGCGATTCTGGTGCCATCGGGGGACCAGGCCGGTGTCACGTCACCACGCATCGCCGGAAAGATGCCGCCAGGTGCGAATGCCGGGGTGGTTCCCGGATTGTGCGTCAGTTGACGCAGCCCGGTTCCATCAGCGTTGATGACGAAGATTTGGCCGATGCCCCGCACCACGGCATTGAACGCGATCTGCTTGCCATCGGGGGACCAGGTGCGGCTCTCGGCGTTATTCATGCCATTGGTCAACCGCTTCAGGTTGCTTCCGGTGATGCCCATGACCCACAGGTCCTGGACATCCTTGGGGTCCTGCGGTCGGTGCAGTGCCACGGCGAACTGTCGACCATCGGGTGAGTACTTGGGGCCGACGTACGTGGTGCCGCTGGGAGCATGGGTGACCTGCGTGACGTCAGACCCATCGGCACCCATCGTGTACACCTGATAATCCCCCGTGGCGTTGCTGGTGAACGCCAGTCGCATGCCGTCCGGGGACCACGACGGGACCAGGGCCCACGGATTGCCGGTCAAGACGCTGGTGACATTGCCGCCGTCGGCATTCATGGTGTTGATCGACGATCCGTCGACGTTGACCTGGGTATAGCTCACTACCGTTCCTGACGGAGACCAGGCACTATGCGCTTGCACGCCCGCGTCGTCACTGAGTCGATGCTCCGGACCGCCGGAGGGGGCCACGGTGTACAGATGCGATCCCCGCGGATCGAATCGCGTGAACGAGATCAGGCCGTTTCGCACGCTGTGAGATCCAGTGCTGGGGGCCGCAGCGGTAGGACTGGCGGAGTTCACGCATGCCGACACGGTCAGCGCAGCGCAGCAGGCAACGATCGCAAGTCGCGCCGTTGAGCCAAGCCGGATTGCCGGCTTACGGGCCACTGGACAGTGATTCATACATGTATCCATTCTCAATGGTGCTCAGCCAGCTATTGATCGTCCGGTCATGCCATGGCCACATGGTGTCGCTGCCATTCCATCCGACCTTTGCTCCCGACTGAGGCGAGTACGACTCCTTGTCCGCCATTTCCTGAGCCGCCCACAAGCGGTCAACATTGGCGTGATGCAGCCAGAACACCGGATCATTCGGCGAGGTATCAAAGGTCATGGTTCCCTGCAGTATCGATGCGCCCTGCTTCCACACCCCGCCGACATACAGATGCACCGCGTTGTGCAGGTCGTGCGGTGCTCCCGGTGCCGAGTTCTGCTGGAGGTACCCCTGAACGCACGTGGATGGCACGGCTTGCCGCCAGCCTTCCAAGGTGTTTCGCACCGACTGCGTGATCTTGGACTGCGCGTTGTACGGAGCGGTGTCATACCCATGCACGTGCACCGCGCCAACGACCTGCGCCAGGGTCGGCAGGCTGATGGTCTTGCCCGCGAATGCTCCGAAATGTCGCACGAGATAGGGCTTCACCGGGGCCAGGTTGTCTCCTTGGCTGGCCAGCGCCGCGGGTGAATCAGTCACCGTGATCTTCCACGCGCCCTTGCGGAAGGGCCCGTTCAGGACTGCATATCCCTGCGACGCGATCCCATTGCCACCCATGAAATCCGGGGCGAACACCGCCTTTGTGGAGGCTGGATCAGTCCAGTCCCAGTAGGGAATCGTGATCGACGGATTTCCGCTGACCGTGCGCAGCATGGTCTCGAATTTCGACAGCAATTCCCGATGCCAGGCCAAGAACGTCGGTGAGTTGTGCGCAGCACCAGCCCAGTTGTTTCCCTGGTTCCAGCCGAGGTTGCACGCGAATGCATCCAGATGCGTCTTGACGAATGCGTCGTAGTAACTGAGCCCGGGATGGTTCGGGTCAGGGGTCCTCTTGGCTTTGAGGATGGCACTGACGTAGGCCTGCTTCTCGGCCGGTGTCAGGTCTTTCACGTTCTTGCGCACGTACAGGTGCTGCGCCGCCTGCGAGTACCAGCCGGGGTTGAAGTAGATCACGGTGCCGACCGCGAGCAGGATCACCATGACCATGATCCCAAGGCGCTGCCATGCTCCCCATCGGCGTGCGGCTGAGGTCACCATCACTGCATCTCCTCCCAGAACGCCCGCACGCTATCGCACGCTCCGGCAGCAGTTACTGGTGTCACGGAGCCATCATGGACTGTTCACGTGCCGATGCAGGGCATGGAAGTGTCAGGTCGTATGTCAGGATGCATGTATGAATGAGACGCCTGAGCCTGCGCACTTGAACAATCATCACGCGGACACGCTGACTGCGATTTTCCAGCACCCGACGAGCCACAACATCCGTTGGGCAGATCTGGTCTCATTGCTGGAGGCCATTGCCGAGGTCGACGTGCGACACAACGGCAAGTACCACGTCGTCCTGGGAGACCAGACCATCGTGTTGGACGTTCCGCACGAGCGTGATCTTGTCGAGCAGCAAGTCATCGACATGCGCCACTTCCTGCAGCGAGCCGGCTACACCGGTAAGGAAGCCGGCAAGGAGGACTAGCCCTGACGCACGAACCGGGTACCCGTTCCGGTGCCCGGTTTTTGCATGCTCGGGGCTACTGATCCTTGGGCACGATGTACCCCGAAGTTCGCAGCTCGATGCACATCTGCGCATACCGGGCATCGAGTCGATACAGGGTTTGCTGATCGAACTGGCTTCGCCAGCGCCCGATATGCGCGGCGTCAGCCGTGACGTGCTCATCGAACCAGGCCAGCCACTGCTCATCTGCGGCAAGACCGGCGAATTCGCACACTGCGTTGACAGTGCCTGCCCGGTCGTGCACGACGAAGTCCATCATGTCGATCGTCAGGATCCGTCCGGGTGTGCAGCGCTGGACCGCGGTGTGCATGCGCTTCATGCGCGTGAACCATTGCTCCAGTGCGTCGAAGATGTCATCGGGTCCGAAGTCCTGCTGGACAAACGACGCGGCGACATCGCGTCCATCGCGAATGATCGCAATGACCTGGCACTGGGGCCAGATGGGTTGCAGCCAGTCGGTCACGCGCGCATTCGCCGGCGAGCCGTCGATCCAGCGCCTGCCCTGCGATGTCGCCAGGACGAACGACATCACGGTGTCCACGAAGTTCTGCGTGGCTGCCAGTGCATCAGTACCGAACCCATTGAGGTACCCCTGAGTGGCTGCCTTCATCTGCGCCAACGTCATGGAGGTGTGCAGCCCGGTATTGGCATCTCGATAGAACCACTCGTCCGAGCACCGACCCGCAGCATCGGCCGCCCGATCCTTGGCTCCTCGATTGCGCGGCCACTTCATCTGCGCGAATGCCAGCGCTTCGGCAACGCCATGGTCGTTGGCGACAAAGCGCAACTCCTCTGGATTGGTCAGATGCAAGTGAGGATGCTGGCCCAGGAATCGGCCCAAGATCGTCGAGCCGCTGCGGCCGGTGCCACCGACCAACAACGGGTCGGTGCGCACGCAACGTTCGGCCATGATCGTGACGCTACTACAGCGGCGACGTTGGTCCTGGTCATGCACAAGACTGTCAGGACGCAATCACTGCTCCAGTACGCCTGTATTCTCCACTCTCGTGGCCTTCTTCTCGGTGATCGTTCCTGTGTATAACGTGCAGGCCTATCTCCGCGAGGCGATCGCGTCGGTGCAGATGCAGGACTTCACCGATGTTGAGATCGTCGTGGTCGATGATGCCACTCCAGATCACAGCGGCGCGATCGCCGATCAGATGGCCGCTGATGATCCGCGAATTACCGTGGTGCACCTGCCTGCCAATGTCGGCCTGGGAATGGCACGCAATGCCGGCATCGCGGCAGCAACCGGCGATTACCTGCTGTTCCTGGACGGCGATGACACGCTGGCACCGGGATCACTGTCGGCCATCGCCACCAAGTTGCAGCGCAACGACTGCCCGGAGTTACTGATCTTCAACTACTCGCGCTTTTGGTGGGACGGCCGCCAGGCGGTGAGCTGGGGTGCCGAGCAACTCGCGCAGCTGTCGACACAGGTGTTCGCCCCGGCTGACCATCCCGAGCTCTTCACGCTGCTACCGATCTCCTGCTCGAAGGCATACCGACGGGACTTCCTGCAGCGCCTGGCGGTGACGTTTCCCACCGGCTTCTACGAAGACATCTCCTTCACCTACACCGTCCTGCTGAATGCGCGGACCGCGGTGACCTTGAATCAGGTCGTGCTGATGTACCGCCAGCGGCGCGGTGGCGGGAACATCCTCAAGACCACCAGTGACAAGCACTTCGACATCTTCGCCCAATACGACACCGTCTTCGCCGAGGCTGAACGAACCGGACTGAATCCAGCGGCGCGCAAGAAGTTGTATGACGTGATGATCAACCATTACGTCACCATCATCACCAGTGCCGATCGCATTGCCCGTTCGCAGCGCAGGGCATTCTTCGCCGCTTCCGGAGAGTCGGCCCGGAAGTTGCAGCGCACTGACATCGGTGACCACCGGTCGAATGCGGCATCAGACTTGCGCGGCCGCCTCATGCGTGACCAGCACTGGGGGCGCTTTCGTGCCTATGTCTGGCTCGATCGAAAGCGCTCACCAGCCCGGCGGGCCGCAGGCAAGGTGTACTGGCCCGTCCGCCGCGTGTTGCGCAAGGTTCGAGCGCTGGGCCGGTTGTCCTATCGCTGGCACCGTATGCGCCCCATCGACGAACAACTGGTCGTGTTCAGCGAGTACTGGGGAACAGGCTTCGGTTGCAATCCGCGGGCGATCTTCGAGCAACTGCCAGCCGTGGCTCCCGGACTCAAGGCGGTCTGGATTCTTACCGATAGCAAGGCCGCAGCGCTACCGCCGGGAACCCCGCATGTCCAACCGGACTCCCTGGCGCAGTGGAAGGTTCTGGCTCGGGCCAAGTACTTCGTGTCGAACGTCAACTTTCCCGGTGCCTACGTCAAGCGCCCTGGCCAAGTGCATGTGCAGACCATGCACGGAACGCCCCTGAAGTACTGCGGCCTGGACGTGCTGAACTCCGCAGGTGCTGCCATGGCCGTGGATCCCAGGCGCAATGTGGCCCGCCAGGACGGCAATGTGGTGACCGGCAGTCAGTCGCGCATGCACCAGGAGTTCGCGGACATGCTGGTGCGCAGCGACCGATGGGACTATGCCATTAGTTCCAACGCGTACTCCACTGAGATGTGGTCGCACGCGTATCCGTGCAACTATCAATGGCTCGAAGTCGGATATCCGCGCAATGACGTGCTGGTCACCGCCGGCGCCGCGGATGTCGCGGCCGCACGGGCACGTCTGGGAATCGCAGACGACACCATCGCGGTGCTATACGCACCCACTTTCCGCGAGACCACTGGAGATCCTTCACTGCGCGTGGACGTGGCTGCCTTGGCGCAGGCTGCAGGCCCGGAATATGTCTTCATCGTTCGCGCCCATCACACGGCAACGTTCGGCGGGGCACTGGATGCATTGATCGACATCGGCACCGTCATCGACGGCTCGAGCATCGCATCAATCTCCGACTGCTACCTGGCTGCCGATGTGCTGATCACCGACTACTCATCAGTGATGTTCGACTACGCCCATCTGGACCGACCCATCGTGATCTATGCCGATGACTGGGACTCGTATCGACAAGTACGCGGTGCATATTTTGACCTGATGGCCCAACCGCCGGGAGCCATTGCGCGCACCCAGCGCCAGATCCAGCAGCTGTTCACCACCGGTGACTACGACACCGAGCAAACCACGGGGCTGCGCACATCGTTTCGGAGTCGATTCTGCAGTTTCGATGACGGCCACGCCGCTGAAGCGGTTATCCGACAGGTGATGTTGCCGTCAGCGTAGGACCGGCAGTCGGTGACACGGTTGGCATCGGGCTGGACGTTGCGACCGGGGACACCACCGGAGTCGGCGACGTGGAATCACTGGCTGACGGATTAGGGGTGTAGGGCCCTGGCGGATTGACAATCATCGAATCGGCAACCCGGCAACTGTCCCCCGCGCACGCGCTCAGTGCTATCAGCTGCGCGTGCAGCTCGGCCACCGTTTGCGGATCGGTGCTGTCCACCACGTTGTGCATCTCGAATGGGTCATTGCGCAGGTCATACAGTTCCCGCTCGCCATCGGCATACTCCACATACAGCCAGTCCTGACTGCGTAGTGAATGAAAGACCGGCGCCTCGATGGCGCTGTAGTCCGGATCTCCCGGCTGGGTGCGGGATAAGTTCTCGCTGAGCACCGCGGTGCGCCACGGCGGATTCACCGATCCGTCCAGCAGCGGCAGCAAGGAACGTCCGTCCAGCCATGCCGGTGTTTGCGCGTGCAGCAACTCGGCGAAGGTGGGCGCGAAGTCCACCATGGACGTCATCTGATCCACCTGCGTGCCCGCGACGATTCCCGGCCCCAGGAACAGTGCCGGCTCGACGGTGTCCTCGCGGTAGGGAGTGAGCTTGCCCGTGGTGAGTTGATGCGTACCTGCGTGGTATCCATTGTCGCCGGTGATCACGATCATCGTGTCGTTGAGATGGCCGGTGGCGCGCAACGTGGCAACCAGCGCATCGTAGGAGTCCGCCACCGATTCGGCCGACTGAAGCCGCCTGCGCCACAGGGCATCGAGCTTGGCCACGCGCGCAGGTCCGATGGGCCCGAACCGAGCAAGCCAGGTTGGGGGATTGGTAGTGGCGACATTGAACGAGGGCACCCGGGGAACCTGGGCACCGAGGTGGGATGTTGCGTGCCGCGGAGCCACGGGGAACGGAGTGTGCGGGTTGTAGGTCGCCAGCTCCAAAAAGAACGGGCGCCTGGCACCTGCGATGAAGTTCGTGGCCTGCTTGGTCAGAACGTCATTGAGAAAATCTGCGGGACTGTTGCCGTACTTCTTGGATGTGCCATTGATATTGAGCGTGTAGTTGTACGCGGAGTACGCCTGATTCCCCGATGTCGGACTGACGAAATCGGCCCACCCCGGCGGCACGTAGTTCTTCGAGGGCGCGCCCGTGGGATAGCCGTTGAGGTACTTGCCGACAAATCCGGTCTTGATGCCGGCGGCCTTCAGCCAGGTGGGCAGGCAGTCCTGTTGCAGGCGGCGGGCATAGAACGTGCCGAACCCACCACCGGACTGCACGACGTTGGACACGACCTTGTGGTTGTGCACGTACTGGCCACGGAACAGCGATGTCCGCGACGGGCAGCACAGTGAGTCGGTGACGACGAAGTTGGTCAGGTAGGTGCCCTGGGATCGCAGCGCCTGCAGCCGGGGGACCTGGGCGAATGCGGCAGCATCCAGGTCGTCGGCAAGCAGGAGCACCACGTTGTGGACCTGCGCAAAGTGTCCTGCGCTGACTCCCGGGCCTAGCTCGCCGGGAAATGCAGTACCCGAGGCACCTGGACTGGGATCCCCGGTTGCACCGAGGGCAGCATTGGTCAATCCCAGTGACATGGCCACGAACAGGGCCACGATCACCACCGCGGTTCCCACTGATGCGCCCACGACCGAAAGGTGTCGTCGGGACAGCTGCACGCGTACGACTCCTCGTGTGGGTCCGAATCCGCAACGGTTTCGGTGATGCCGAAAAGGGCTCGTTCAGGATACCCGTGCATGGTGCATACCCGATCCCCCGCGCCTGTGGCGTTCCTGACAGGTGGCCACCACCACCGCCGGCCCCAGTCGGACTTCAGTCATCGGGGCGATCAGGTCACCAATGCGCCCCCGTGCTTGCACATTCGGCCAGTCAACCCGAATTCAGTCATGCGCCCCAGTCGGCCGTATCTTGGCAAACGCTCAGCACGGCACGGCACGGCACCGCACGGCGGGCCGATAATCCTCGTCAGACTCTTAGACTGACGCTCTGCACCTCTGATGATGTCCCAACGACAGGAGCACGGTGAGCCAACGCGCGCAGCCAGCCGCAGACGCGGCGCCGTCTGATCGCCTTGGCTACATCCAGGGACTGCGCGCAATCGCGGTGCTGGCGGTCATCGTCTTTCACGCTGGCCTGCCGGTCCCGGGCGGTTTCCTGTGCGTGGATGTCTTCTTCGTCATCTCCGGCTTCGTGATCACCGCCATGCTCGCCCGTGAATGGGCCCGAACTGGCACCGTGGCCTTTCGCCACTTCTATGCGCGGCGCTTTCGCCGGCTCACGCCGGCACTGGCAGTGCTCGTTGCGGTCGTCGTCCTGGCTTCGCTGGTCCTGCAGTCCCCACTGGGGTCGCAGCAGATCACCGCACGCACGGGAATCGGTGCGCTGCTGTTATCCGCAAACATCGTGATCGCGAAGTCCACCGGCGGGTACTTCGATGCACCGGCCGCCACCAACCCCCTGCTCAATACGTGGTCGCTCTCGGTCGAGGAGCAGTTCTACCTGATCTTTCCGCTCCTGCTGTTCATCGCGTGGAAGCTGGGACACCGCTGGGGTGCGCGCCTGGTCACCACTGCGGTGATCATCACCGCAGTGGGCGGAGTGTCCTTCATCATCGCGATGGCACAGGCTCGCGGACACAAGGTATCGGCGCTTCCTGCGGCACTCGGTGGCTTCTACGGCCCGGTGACCAGGGCGTGGGAATTCGCCGTCGGTGCATTGCTCGCCTTGGTCATCGCCAAGGTCGCACTGCGGCCGGGACGGGTCACCGCCGCCGTGCTGGGACTCCTGGGGGCAGCGGCCATTGCCATCCCGCTGTGGGCAGTCAATGGCCGCACGCCATGGCCGGGCCCGTGGACCGTGCTGCCTGTTGCCGGCACGGTTGCCGTGCTGATCGCCGGCTTGCGCGCCCGCGGCCTGACATCACGTGCCTTATCGACTCGACCAATGGTCGCCATTGGCAATATCTCGTACTCCTGGTACCTGTGGCACTGGCCATTCATTGTCTTCGCGATCTTGATCTGGCCGAATCATCAGTACATCGCACTCCTGGCAGCACTGGCGTCGTTGGTGCCATCACTGATCTCCTACCGCTGGATCGAGCAGCCGATTCGCAACCTGCGCAACGTGCCGGTGCACCGGATGACAGCGATCATCGCGGCCACGATCGTGCCGCCGGTGGTGCTAGCGCTCGGCCTGTCGGTGGCCGCAGACCACGGATTCTGGATCCCTCGCGTGCAGCGCTTCATCGCGGCCACTGCACCGATGCATGTTGGCAATCGATCTGGGTGCAACACCAGCACTGCTCCATCGGCTCGCAAGCCGGGTACCTGCGTATGGCATGCCGCAGACACCGGCACCCCGGTCTATCTGGTTGGTGACTCGCATGCCGATCACTACACCGAGGCAGTGATCGCAGCAACGGGAGCACTGGGTTCTCCGCTGACAATCGCCACGGCAAACTCCTGCCCGTTCTACGACACGTACCTGCTGGACATCACGAACAAGCACTCCCCGTGTCATCAGTTCGTCGTGCGAACGCTGCACTGGCTGACACAGCAACCACCGGGCCTGGTGATCATCTCCACGTCGAGTACGTATTGGAACTCTGACCTATTCGCTGCTGGCCCCACCCCGGGCACGGTGAGCTTTGACAAGGCAGCAAAGCGCGCAGCGCTGCAGGCCGGCCTGGAGTCTGCGGTGCGCACGTTGCAGGCCTCCGGGCACAAGGTGCTGCTCGTGCAGGACACTCCCTACTTCCCCGCGCCCTACTCCTCCGACCCGCATCAGTACTCGGTGTGGGATATCGCAACGGGACGCATTCCCGATCAGGGGATGCCCCAGGCAGTCGCCGACGACAATGAGCACGCCGCACGAGCGGGATTTGCTGCCGTGGCTGCGTCCACGGGTGCATCACTTGCCGATTTTCGGTCAGTGCTGTGCCCCAACCAGGTGTGCCCGACAATCCTGGACGGCACATACCTCTACCGTGACCACGGCCACCTGTCTGTGGCGGGCACCAAGAAGCTCGACGGCGCATTCACCGCCTTCCTGACACCACTGCTGACCGGCACGTCCTAGGCAGATCACCGGTATGGGACCGGTGATCTAGAAGTCGTTCATCACCGCTGCGGTCTTCTTCACGTGCATCGCCTCGATGTAGGTATCCAGCACCGCATCGGGCTCTCCGCGCATCTTCATCTGCCCGTGATCAAGCCAGATGACTTCGTTGCACATGCTGCGTACCGTGGCCAATGCATGAGATATCAGCAGCATCGTGCTGGAGTTATCGACCAGCTCGCGCAACTTCGCCGTCGCCTTTTCCTTGAAGGCCGCATCACCGGTGCTCAGCGCCTCATCAATCAGCAGAATGTCCGGATCCATGTGCATCGACACGGCAAATGCCAAGCGTGCCGCCATACCCGATGAGTAGGTCCGCATGGGCAGCTCGATGAAATCACCGATGTCCGCGAATGCGGCGATCTCATCGAACCGGGTCTCGACTTCCTCCTTGCTCAGGCCTGCCGCCAGGCCACCAAGCAGCACATTCTCCAGGCCGGTCAGGTCCGGATTGAAGCCCACGCCCAGAGCCAGCAACGTGCTCGTGCGGCCGGTCACCTCGATGCGCCCGGCCGTGGGCGGGATGATGCCGGCAATGGCTCGCATGAGCGTGGACTTACCCGCACCGTTGTGACCGATGATGCCAAGCACGGTGCCGCGCGGCACGTCGAAGGACACGTTCTTGACTGCCTCGACCGTCTTGACTTGACGCTTGCCGCGCCCGGCGCGCATGACCGCCTGCTTGAGCGTGGGCCGCTTCTCGAAGGTCGTTCGATAGGTGATGCACACATCCTGCACGGACACGGCAACTTCATCAACGACCGTCCGCTGCGACGGGGTGATGATCACTTCATCCTCTTCGGACATGCCCGCCCCCTACAGCCGAACCGCGAAGTCACGTTCACGGGACAGGAAGTACAACGTTCCCACCGCGAACGAGCCCAGCCCCCAGGCGACGGTAGCGATCCACCAGCTCGCATGCGGCAACTGGCCACGGGCGATGACATCACCCCACAGGCCCAGGATCGGATAGAGCGGGTTGAACATCTCGAACTTGGTCATCCAGGGCTTCATCTGGTCGGCGTAGTAGAGCACCGGTGACAGGTAGAGCCAGATGCGGGTTGCGTATGGCAGGAACTGGGTGGTGTCACGGAAGTACACGGTCAATGCCGCCATGAACGTGGTCAGGCCAGCCACGTATAGCCAGATGAACGCGAACACCGGAATGGCCAGCAGCTGGATCCAGCTGAAATGCAGTGTGTTGAGGTCAACACAGGCCCCGGCAGCATTGCACTTTTGCGTCCGCGGACCGAAGTACTCCAGGCCAGCGAACAGCACCGCGTAGATGCCCATCGAGGGCAGGAAGCGATAGAACGAGGTACGCATCGTTGCGTAAGGCAGCAGCAGCAAGGGGAACGAGGTGTTGAGCACCAGCTTGCCGCCCTTGGTCACCGATTCGGCGCCCTGGGTCAGGGAGTTCTGCAAGAAGTTGAAGACGAACAGGCCCGCGATGAGGTGAGTGAAGAAGTCCGGGCCCCGAGTACCGCCGTTGATGATGTTGACCAGCAGGAAATACACGCAGGCGTTCAGCAGCGGGTTGATGACCAGCCACAACTGACCGAACACCGTGTCGGTGTGGGCAGCGCGCATGCTGGCCCGGGACAGCTCGATCGCAAAGTGTCGGCGCCGCCAGAGATTCTTCACATACGGCACCAGTGGAGGAAGCCCGGATCGATAGGGCTCGTAGACCTGCACAGGTCGGCCCACGATCGCTGCGTCAGCGCTCATGTCTCCCTCGCCCGGCATTGTCCGATTATGGTCTGGTTTATCCGTATTTCCCGGGTCCTCCCGAGCGATACAACTGTACGAGTGAAGCAGGCAGCGTCGGGACACGGCACGCGCAAGGGTGACCCACGCCCCACTTCAGGTTGCCACTTTGTCGCAAAGGTGCCGGCAGGAGGCCTACTGTGAGCCTATGACGTCCCTCATCGACCAGGCTGCCGATTCGCAGGACCTCCCGGTCATCGATCCGCATGCTGATTCCTTCTACCAGGATCCGTATCCCGCATACGCCATGCTTCGGGATCAGGCGCCGGTGTACGAAATTCCGGACACGCCCGGACTGTTCTTCATCACCACCTGGCCGCTGGTCAAGGCCGCCTTGCTCGACCCCAAGACGTTCTCCTCGGTGATGCCGCCGGCGCGTCGCTCCGATCCCCCGGCAGAGGTTGCCGATCAGATCGCGGCATTGCGCGCTCAGGGATTTCCCTATGCCGCCGCACTGGGCACCAATGACCCGCCGTCGCACACTCGGTACCGCAAGATGGTCAACCGCTCCTTCACGGTGCGGTCATTGACCTGGATGGAACCGTTGGTCGACGACGTTGCCGACCAGATCGCCGCATCCTTGGTGGACGGTTCCATCATCGATGCCAAGGCTGAGATCACGATTCCGCTGCCTGTCTGGGCAATCATGCGCATTCTCGGCCTGCCGGACTCCCGCAAGGACGACCTGCGTCGCTGGTCAGACTCGGCCACGGCCACCCTCGGCGGAAAGCTCACGGCTGAGGAGTGGCTGGCCGCCGAGGCGGACATGCTGGAATTCCAGCAGGTCATCTCCGCCGAACTCGACGATCGCCGCGTGAACCCGCGCGATGACCTGCTCACCTCACTGGTGTCAGCCGAGGAAGGCGAGACTCCGCTGACCAACGCTGAGTTGGTGTGGCTGGTGCGCGAGCTGATCGTCGCCGGGAACGAGACAACGATCCGATCGCTGGCCGACATGCTGGTGTACCTGGACACCATGCCCGGCATCTGGGATCAGTTGAAGGACGATCCGAAATTGTGCACGCAGGTCGTGGAAGAGGGCATTCGCATGGCCTCCCCGGTCATGGGCCTGTGGCGACGGGTAACCGCGGACGTGGAATACGGCGGAGTGCTCCTGCCGGAGAACTCCACGGTGTTCCTGGCGTTCTCCTCGGCCAATCGCGACACCGACGTGTTCGAGAATCCGGACACATTCGACCCGCTGCGCGCCAACGTGCGCGAGCATCTGGCCTTCGGGCACGGCATTCACGTGTGCGTCGGCGCCGGGCTGGCCCGCTTGGAGGCCGCAAGCGCACTGCGGGCGCTTGCCAACAACGTCACCCGCATCGAGGTCCTGGATCCGCAGGCATTGCGGTACGGCCCAAGTTATGGCCTGCGCGGATTGGTGGAACTTCCGGTCCGCATCCATCGGCGCCCTTTGTGACACAGCTGACCCCTGGGCAGGTCGTGGCAGCACTGGTGGACGCGTGCAGCCGCAAGGACCTGGATGCGGTGTGCGCACTGGTGACCGATGACGTGGTCTACGACAACGTTCCGGTGGGCGCAGTCCACGGTCCCGACGGTGTGCGAACGGTGCTGTCCGGCGGAATCACCGATGCCGCGACAGCCATCGAATGGACCGTGTCAGTGCAAACGGAGTCCGGACCGGACGTGATGCACGAACGCGTTGACGCATTCTTGGTCAACGGCACTTGGGTGCGCATACCGATTGCCGCGCGCTTTACCGTCCGTGACGGCAAGGTGAGCCTGTGGCGGGATTATTTCGACCTGCAGTCCTACCTCGAGCAAAAGCGCGCTGCGCTTGGCTGAGCCGGCACACCTGAGGAACTCCCGCGCGTTTCGGCGACAGATCGGGCCGAGAACGATTCTTGCTGCGGGAGCGTTTCGCCCCTGTGCCCTCAGGTCGGACGGTGGCGTGCACGCTCCCTGTTTGCCCCCGAGGGCGTGGAGCCCATCCTTGCCTGAGGAATATTGTCTGGCCTCAGGCAGGTGAGGGAATGCTCATCGGTGAGCACATCACGCAATCAGGAGGACGAACATGGCAATGACATTCACCCCCGCTGCCATCGCAGGCATCGCGCTGGCCGCGACTGCAGTTATTGCCCCAACCGCGCATGCCGAAGGCCTCGGGGGAGTCAGCGGATGGTCTCCCTCCACGAACGTATGCGGCACTGGAAACTTGATACCCATTCTTGTCGGCAACGCCACAAACCAATGGCAGGCCGCAAGCTTGACGGTTCCCAATGGCCTAGCGGCAAACGTTCAAGTTTTCACCTCGTACGCCGCGGCACTGAATGCTCAGGGTTGCGGTCGCGCCGAAAATCTGACAGCACCGGGCTACTCGCTGAACATGCAGGTCGCTCCGCAATCCACGAACGTGTATTACGCGATGCTCGGTGGTGTCGACTACAACGCCATCGGTGATAGTCACAACATCGCATTCGGTGGTCTTGCGTCAGGCACCGCAAATCAGGGCTGGTACAACATGAAGCTGTCACTGTCGACCACAGAGTCCTTCAGCGGTCTGCAGGCGAACTATCAAGGCACTGGTGGCACCAACGGAAGCAACCAGGCGAACTTCAACCTCGTCGCCTGCAACACCGCCAACGGAAACGTCAACCTGACCGACAACATTCTTACCCCCTACTCCAGTAGCGACACCAACGGCCCCTGGTACGGCTGGGACGCGCCCATCTGCGCCGCGTGGCTTCCGCAGGGACAAATGGTGGACTTCCAGTCCTGGCCCACGAACGGCGTGACGGCCAATGCGGCGCAGGTGAATGGCACCACGTTGTCCTTCGCGGGCTCGTCAACGTTCGTTCTGAGTGGCAGCACTCTGGCCATCCGCTACGTCGGTATCACGAGCAACCCCCAGGAGAACGGCTTCGTACCTATCGGCAACGGCATCAATCTCGCGACCGCCAGCAATGGTGACTGGGCCGTGACCGGTATCCCGCTGCTCGGTACCGGAGGCGGAGTGCAGCTACTCACGGGCAGCACGGTGTTTGCTCAATATGGCTATGGCACGCAGGCATGATGCGCCGCAGCACCCCGCGGGTGCGAACGTGTTGGTCACGGGGAGCATGAAGACCCTGTCGGCGCCGCATTGACCTTGTCGATGGCGGCGGTCTTCATGCAACGCTAATGAGCACGTTCCCGAACGTATTCAACACGGGGGAGATCATGTTGTCGGTGCCACCAATCCGCATGCTCGCATCGTTGAGCAGCAGGACGCTTTGGTTACCGACGGTCTTGGAGTCGTCGCGCTTCCAGGCTGAGCCATCACGAGCAAGCGTCATCGAGGAAATGGTTTCCTGACCAGGAAAAACCCGTTCTTCGCACCAGGTGTGCTCGTGCCAATCTCAACCCTGGCGTTCGGCAACCTTGCGAAAGACCGGACGCGGGAGCGTCTTCATCGCAGCCATGACAAATCGCAGCGGTCCTGGTGCATAGACCGTGTGCTTGCCCTTGCGAAGTCCGCTGACAATCGCAGTGGCAACGTCGGTTGCATCAACGGTCATCGGAGCTTCTGGCATCCCTGCGGTCATGCGGGTCCGCACGAATCCGGGCCGGACCACCATGACCGATGCACCCGAGCCATGCAGTGCATCGCCCAGGCCCTGGGCGAACGCATCCAATCCGGCCTTGGTTGATCCATACACGAAGTTCGCCCGGCGCACGCGATCACCGGCAACCGATGAGATCACCACCAATGTGCCGTGTCCCTGGAGGCGAAGTCGACGAGCCACATGCAGGCCGACCGAAACCGCGCCGGTGTAGTTGGTGGTTGCAACCTGCACCGCCAAGGACGGGTCTGCCTCGGCCGCTGCCTGATCACCGAGCATGCCGAAGGCCAAGATCACCAGGTCAATGTCGCCCTCGTCGAACACTGCGTCAATGACCTGCTGATGAGTTTGGGTATCGGTGGCATCGAAGTCCACCGAGTTGACCCCGGCGACTCCAGCAGCAACCAGCGTTTCCACTGCGTGGTGGCGAGCAGAACTCGGACGACCGGCGAGCAGGACACGGCGAAGCCGCGAATGCGGAAGCGCATTGACCGTCGCCACGGCGATCTCGCTACTGCCGCCCAGAACCAAGACCGACTGCGGTGCACCCATAGCGTCCATCATCGCTGATCTCCCTTGTCGTCACACCCTAGACGCGGTAGCCAGGACGCTGCCGTGCACCATGTCACACGCCCGGACGTGCGCACAAGCCCGGCCGTCATCACAGGCCAAGACGTCGAGCAAGATCAGAGGTGAACACTGCTCGCGGGTCCATCGACTGGCGAACCGAACGCCACTGGTCCAGTTGCGGGTAGGTTCGCAAGACCATTGCACTGGACTGCCGTGAGTCCTTCGCGAAGTACAGGCGACCACCGGCACCGGCAACCAGCTCATCGAGTTCATCCAGGACTGCCCCAAGGCCATCGATCCGTGCCGGCACGTCAGCAGCAAGAGTCCATCCCGGCTGCGGGAAGGACAACGGGGCCGGATTCGCGGCACCGAATCGCTTGAGCACGGTCAGGAAACTCGGTGCGCCGACCTCGCGCAGCCGACGAAGTGCGTAGGCGATCAGATAGCCCGCTGCATCCGGAACCACGAATTGGTACTGCACGAAGCCCCCGGGGCCATAGACACGATTCCACTCCTGCACCCCGTCCAGTGGATGGAAGAACTCACCGATCGGCTGCAGTTCGCCGACCCTATGCTTGGGTGCCTTGCGGAACCATGCCTCATTGAACGCGCGCACCGTGAGTTTGTTCAGCAATCCCGAAGGAATGAACGCTGGCGCCGTGGCCACGATCTTGGGGTCATAGGCCAAGGGGTCCCCAGCATCGGTCAGCAGTGCTGCCGGGGCATGATCCCCACGAGTGATGATGCCGCGACCGGACGATGACACCGAGTCAATCCACGCCACCGAGTACCGGTACTTGGCATCGTGTTCGACCATGGACGCCATCACCGCATCGAGGTCGGGCAGTCGATCAGTGTCCACTGCGATCATCGAGCTGGTGATCGGGATGAGATCGAAGGTTGCCTGGGTAACGACCCCGGTCAGCCCCATGCCGCCGACCGTTGCCCAGAACTGATCGGGTTTCTTCTTCGGGGACACCGTGACGACCTTGCCTGCGCCATTGACCACATCCATGTTCTGCACGTGCGCGCCAAATGATCCGTCCACGTGGTGGTTCTTTCCGTGCACGTCCGCCGCGATCGCGCCGCCGACGGTGATCATGCGGGTGCCCGGTGTCACGGGAACGAAATAGCCTGCCGGCACCAACGTCCGCAGCAACTGGTCAATGCTTGCCCCGGCGCCGCAGGTGACCGTTCCCGCCGTCGGATCCAAGGTGATGTCCGCCATGGAGGTCATGTCCAGCACCACCCCACCGCTGTCCTGCGCCGCATCGCCATAACTTCGGCCAAGTCCGCGTGCGAGCACTCCCCGCGATCCGGCATGCGCGACGAGATTGCGAATCTCGTCGACGGAGCTCGGTCGCACAACCCGTGCCAGTGACGGACATGTGCGTCCCCAGCCGGTGAGCAACTGCTCACCGGGCACACGTTGCAGCGGGCTGACGGGCTCGGTGATCGTCATACGCCCAACGCTCCCATCGTGAACAGCACGGCCCACGCCAAGCCCAAGATCAGCAGCACCTTGTCCCCCAGGACCGCGTCCTCCGGCGCTTCTGCACCGCCACCGTCGATGATGACGGCATAGCGCAACAGGGCCATCACGAATGGGACGATGGACCATTGCGCCCACAGCGCGCCATTACCGTGCTGACCGACGTCAAATGCCCACAGGCAATACGCGCTGATAGTGACCGCCGCGGCTGTGCCCCAGACAAAGCGCAGGTAGCCGATCGTGTACCCCGACAGGGCCCTGCGCTGGGGTACTCGCTCCGCCAACGGGTCTGCATCGGTGACAGCTCGCAGTTCTGAGTATCGCTTGCCGGCAGCCATGAACAGCGAGCCGAATCCGGCCACGATCAAGAACCACTGGGAGATGGGCAGGTTCGAGGCCACGCCACCGGCGATCGCGCGCAGCAAGAAGCCCACCGACAGCAATGCGAGTTCAACGACCGGCTCGTGCTTGAGCAGCAGGGAATATGACAATGTGAAGACGAAGTAGGCCAGGACGACTGCGGCAAGAGCCGGTCGAATCCACAGCGAAAGACCAAGTGATCCCAGCGCCAGCACCGCAGCCATGACGATGGCGGTTGACTTGGGCAGATGCCCAGCCGCAATCGGGCGCGCGCGCTTGGTGGGATGTGCCCGGTCGGCATCGACATCACGGGCATCATTCACCAGATACGTGGCGCTGGAGATGGCACAAAAGGCGATGAATGCGCCGATGCTCGGGAGTAGCACATGCGCTGCGAACAGCTGACCGGCTGCAAGTGGCGCGGCGAAGACCAGAACATTCTTCAGCCACTGGCGTGGTCGCAGTGCCACGACCATGGCCCGCGGCAGGGATCGGTGCTTGATCGCCGTCGCGCTGCTTGATGACAGGTCATCGATCAACGCTGGCCCCCGGCTCACTGTCGCCGACGATGCGCGCCACCTGCGGAACGACCAGCGCCCAGGTGATCGCGTGCATCATCACCAGGACAACTCGTGATCCCCAATTGTCCGCCTGATGCAGCGGCACCGCGCAACTGACGATCCCCAGGATGGTGCCGGCCCAGAACACCACGCGGCCTGCGTGAGGGATGCCGCGCACCAGCGAGGCAATCAGTGCACTCAGGATGCCGACGATGATGGGCACGACCAACGCTGCCGTCCACCCGATCGTGGTCTGCGTCAGGGAAGTGGTGCGGGTGAAGGTGATGCCGAGCAGGTGACCGATGCCGTAGAGCGCCAGGCACAGCACTCCCGCCCAGATACCGGTGACCAGACCGGCATAGACCAGGAATCGCAGCGATGGGCTGGCGACCCGTGGCGGGGCGATCGGGGTGACTGAGTGCACCCATTGCTGACTCACATGACCATTGTGGCCAATAGCCGGCGATCGGTGCCAATGGAGCACAGTTTCCCGCCAGGGGCGATCATTCGCTTGCAAATGCACGCAGAGGTGAGCAAGATGTAGTTACTGATCGGTAACTAGTGATTGGCTCATCATGGCTCACTACAAGTCCAACGTGCGCGACCTTGAATTCAACCTGTTCGAGGTCTTCGGCGCGGCCGAGCGCATGGGCGTTGGGCCCTTCGCCGACATGGACCCCGACACCGCTCGCGAGATCCTGCATGAGGTGAACCGGTTGGCCACCGGACCGTTGGCGGAGTCCTTCGCTGACGCAGATCGACACCCGCCGGTCTACGACCCGGCCACCAAGTCAGTGGCCATGCCCCAATCCTTCAGGGATTCATTCGCGGCCTTGATGGCAGCGGAGTGGTGGCGACTGGATCTGCCTGAGCACCTCGGTGGCACCGGCGCCCCGCCATCCCTGCGCTGGGCCGCCTCAGAATTACTCCTCGGCTCCAACCCCGCCGCATTCATGTTCATGTCCGGGCCCGGCTTTGCCAGCATCCTGGACTCACTGGGCAACGCCGAGCAACAGCGCTGGGCGCAGCTGATGATCGAGCACGGCTGGGGCGCCACCATGGTGCTCACCGAGCCCGACGCAGGATCGGATGTGGGTGCCGGTCGGACCAAGGCCATCGATAACGGCGACGGGACTTGGCGCATTGAAGGCGTCAAGCGATTCATCACCTCCGGTGAGCACGACATGGCCGACAACATCGTGCACCTGGTCCTGGCACGGCCCGAAGGCGCCGGACCGGGCACCAAGGGACTGTCGCTGTTCTTGGTCCCCAAGTTCTTCGTGGATCTGTCCACCGGGCAGATCACCGGCCGCAATGGCGTGTACGCCACCAACGTGGAGAAGAAAATGGGCCTGAAGGCATCCACGACCTGTGAGATGACCTTCGGCGAGCATGAGCCGGCTATCGGATGGCTCGTTGGCGATGTCCATGACGGCATCGCGCAGATGTTCAAGGTGATCGAGTACGCACGCATGATGGTCGGAACCAAGGCGATCGCGACATTGAGCACCGGGTATCTGAACGCATTGGAGTATGCAAAGACTCGCGTGCAAGGCGCCGACCTGACCCAGCAGATGAACAAGGCAGCCCCGCGCGTGACGATCACGCATCATCCCGACGTCCGACGCTCCCTGATGCTGCAGAAGTCCTACGCCGAGGGACTGCGTGCATTGGTGGCCTACACCGCATACTGGCAGGACACCATCGCGTTGTCCCAGGCTGGCTTGAGTGACGTCGACCTGGATGCCGCCGTGCGCATGAACGACCTGCTCCTGCCGATCGTCAAGGGCGTGGGCTCTGAGCGGAGTTACGAGATCCTTGCGCAGTCACTGCAGACGTACGGCGGATCAGGGTTCTTGCAGGACTACCCGATCGAGCAATACATCCGCGATGCCAAGATCGACACCCTGTACGAAGGCACCACCGCCATCCAGGGCATGGACTTCTTCTTCCGCAAGATGGTGCGGGATCAGTTCCGGTCCTTGTTCTTCCTGGCCACGCAGATCAACGAGACCGTCACCGCCGAGGATGCGGCAGGACACTTCAGCCACGAGCGAGCCTTGCTGGGCACGGCACTGGCCGAGGTACAGGCCATGGTGTCGGCGATGGGGGAGTGGGCCATTGCGGCGCAACACGATCCACAGCAGATCTACAAGGTCGGCCTGAACACCACGCGATTGCTGATGGCCAGCGGTGACCTGCTCATCGGCTGGCTCCTGATTCGCCAGGGTGAGGTGGCGCAGGCGGCACTGGATGCCGGTGCCTCCGAACGCGACCAGGGGTTCTACACCGGCAAGGTCGCCACCGCACGATGGTTCGCACGCAATCGTCTGCCGCTGCTGTCCGCTGAGCGCGCGATCACGCAGGAGACCGACGGGTCCGTCATGGAACTGGATGAATCCAGTTTCTAGTCAATGCACGCATCACCGCTGACTGCGAGGCGATGGACCTGCCTGCGACCGATTCGATCGCGGGGCCACAGCAGCCTTCGGCACGTGCCTAGGATCGCGGTATGAGCCGGAGTCAATGCCGATGAGGTCACGCATCACCGTGCTCGGTCTGGCACTGGTGATTCTGGTGCTCGCGATCACTGCAGTCACCCTGGTCCTGACTGCCAGCGCCTACACCCCTGCGCTGCCCGGCGTCCCGGACACCGGCCCGGTGGTCGGCTGGGGACTGCCGATCGTGCGCGCCCTGAGTGACATCGGTGCCATCGTCACCATCGGCGCGCTGCTGTCCGCGGTTGTCCTGGCGCCGGCGGGCAAGGACGGGGTCGTCTCCCGCGCCGGCCGGGCTGACCTTCGCTGGGCGGCAGGGGCCGCAGCAATCTGGGCAATCCTGTGCATCACGCAACTGTTCTTCGTCACCGCCAATGTACTGGGCCTTCCGCTGCGCGGCATGACCCCGCAGGTGATTTCCACCTACGCCCTGTCCCTGCCCAGCGCGCGCGCCCTGCTGATCATGGCGGTCCTGGCCCTGATCGTCTCGGCCGGGTGCGCAGCGACATTCACCACCGGTCTGGGAGCTATCTGGCTGATCACCGCACTCATCGCCGCCATGTTGCCCGCACTCGGCGGGCACGCCGCCGGCCTGGGCGATCATTCCCTGGCACTGACCGCAGGCGCAGCGCACATCGCTGCGGCGTGCGTGTGGATCGGCGGCGTGCTGGCCCTGGGATTGCATGCCGCTCGGGGAGCATTGCCGATGGCGGTTCCCATCAAGCGGTTCTCACCGATCGCCGTGACCTGCATCGCGATCCTGGCGGTCAGTGGAATTGCCAATGCCTACACGCACCTGGAGGACTTCACACAGGTCGTGACCACCGGCTACGGCCAGGTGGTCCTGCTCAAGACCGGGCTCATTGTCGTCCTGGGAGTCATCGGCTGGCTGATTCGCTCACGCATCGCCGCCAAGGCACACTCCCGCAGCGGAACTTCGGTCTTTGCTCGCATCGCCGGACTGGAACTGATGGTGATGGGCATTGCCGTGGGGCTCGGCGTCGGCCTGGCCCTGAGTTCCTCGCCACGACTGACTGTTGAGTTTCCGAGCTACGGGGAATCCCTGCTCGGCGCGATCTATCCACCGGCTCCAACCGTGTCGAATGTGCTGACCGGCTTCAACCTTGAACCCTTCTTCGCGGCCGTGGCGCTGGTAGCCATCGCGTTGTACCTGGCCGGGGTGGTGCGCCTGGTTCGGCGGGGTGTCTCATGGCCCATCGGACGCACCATCGCCTGGCTCGCGGGCTGGATCATCATCGCCTGGGCCACCAATGGTGGCATCTCGCTGTACGCGCAGGTGTCAATCGGCATGCACATGCTGGATCACATGGTGCTCACGATGCTTGCTCCGATCTTGCTCGTCCTGGCCGCGCCGGTGACTTTGGCACTGCGCGCTCTCAGGCCTGCGACCGGCGATCAGCGCGGACCGCGTGAATGGCTGCTGTGGGTCTTGCACAGTTGGATCGGCGTGCTGCTCACCAATCCGTTCTACGTGTTCTTCGTCTACGTCATCGGCTTGTACGGCCTGTACTTCACGCCGATCTTCGGATGGCTGATGGGATCGCACCTGGGCCACCTGGTGATGAACATCCACTTCCTGACCTCCGGCTACCTGTTCTACTGGGTCGTCATCGGTATCGACCCGCGTCCGCGTCCGTTGGCGTACTGGTCTCGATTGCTCCTGCTGCTGCTGAGCCTGGCTGTCCACGCATTCTTCGCCGTGATCTTGATGATGACCACGGTGCAATTGGCGCCGCAGTGGTACGGCATCGTGCGACCTGACTGGGTGACCAATCCGGTTCAGGATGCCGTCTTCGGCGGCCAGGTCGCCTGGGGCATCTCGGAGATCCCAAGCCTGATCGTCCTCATCGCCATCGCAGTCCAATGGAGTCGCAGTGACGACCGCGAGGCAAAGCGCAAGGACCGCCAGGCCGATCGCGACGGGGATGCCGAGCTCAACGCCTATAACGAGCACCTGGCCAAGCTGTCCGGACGTCACCCCCAGTGACCAGGCGATGAGAGCACGTGCCATCAGCACTGCAGTGATCGCGGCAGCAGGCGTGCTGGTCGCATCGGTGACTCCTGCCGCCCACGCACAGACCCTGTCTGATCTTGCCCGCGCAACCGGGTCGCACCAACTCATCGTCGTGCAGGCACGATCCCCCCATTCGTCCCGTGGCACCTTGCAGGCATGGACCCGCACCGCCGACGGTTGGCGACCAGAGCAGGCCAGCACAGACGTACGCCTGGGAGCCCACGGCGTCGTGGCAGCTGCCCGTCGGCGACAAGACACCATGACCACTCCAGCCGGGACATTCACCATCACCAGTGCCTTTGGCCGACTTCCCGATCCCGGTACTGCCCTGCCCTACCGACACCTGACCGCAGTCGATGCGTGGACATACGACCCACGCGATGCCTCCACCTACAACCTCTTTCAGTCCGCACCGGTCACCTGGGCCGGATACGGCCAGAACGTGGAACACCTCAGGGCCCATGGCCGGCAATATGACTTCGTCGCCGTCATCGACTACAACACCCCACCCGGACCGGTGGTCGTCGGTTCCGACGGGATCGCGCGCGCTGCGCACCCGGCCAACACCGCAGCAGGCGGCGGGATCTTCCTGCACGTGTCCGACGGCACCGCCACCGAGGGGTGCATCGCCGTCGCCAAGCCGGTGATGGTGAAACTGTTGCGCTGGATGAACCCGGCAGAGCATCCGCTAATCGTCATCGCCGCGTCCTCGCAGCAGGTCACCACGTCGTAAGGGGCGGGCTTACCGGTCCAGCACCGTGATGTCCTGGAGCACAGGGAAGGTCTCACGCCACCGCACTGGAGCATCGGTGTCGACCACAGCACGCAGAATTTCCTCGGCCTCACCGGCTGCAGCCAGCGGCTCACCCAGCGGATCGATCACCACGGAGTGACCGCCAAGCACCGTGCCTGCATGCTCACCGACTTCGTTGCAGGCCAGCATCCACGCCTGATTCTCGATCGCCCGGGCGCGCGCCAGGACATCCCAGTGGCCGATGCGTCGTGTCGGCCATCCGGAGGTCACCATGAATGCCGTCGCACCGGCGACAGTGAGCCTGCGGAACATTTCTGGGAAGCGCAGGTCATAACAGGTGGCAAGTCCGGTGCGACCCAGCGGGGTATCCACCAACACCAATTCGTGCCCCGCACCGACAACTGTCCGCTCGCCATCGGCGAAGCCGAACAAGTGAATCTTGCGATACGTGGCAGCAATGTCTCCACGGTCATCGATCAGCACCGACGTGTTGTAAATCTGCCCGTCCTCGGCGCGCTCGGGAAATGATCCGCCGTGCAGCCACACCCGATGCTGACGTGCTCGAGCACGCAGGAGTTCCACGAGTTCACCGTCGATGGCCTGCGCACCCGGACGTACGCCCGCCAGGTCAAAGGCCCCGCAGATCCACAGTTCCGGCAGCATCACCATCGCCGCGTCAGCACTGGCCTGATCGATCAGATCCAACGCGCGATGCACGCGGGCAGGTGCCGGCTCTTGGGCATCGCACCGCAGTTGCACCAGTGAGACCCCAACGTCCATGCCATCACGCTACTCCGATGCATGCTCGCCCAAGGTGCGCACTAGCGTGAGGCCCATGAGCGAGTTCAACGACGCAGTCATCAGCTGGGTTGACACCATGAACACCGCAGCGGACTTAGGCCAACGGGCAAGTTCGGAGCAGTGGACCCAGCCCGGCCCGTGCCCGGGATGGTCGGTCGGTGACCTGGTGGCACACCTGAGCGACATCGAACTGGTCCTGCTCGGTGACGCGCGACCTGACCACTCCCCGCAGTGGACGCAACTGCCCCACGCCCAGTCCGACTTTCAGCGATTCACCGAAATCGGTGTCGACCTGCGGCGCACGTGGAGCCAGCAAGAGGTCCTCGACGAGCTACGACAGGTCACCGGTCGCCGGCACGAACAACTGCTCACCGGACCCCATGATCTGGATACCCAGGTCATGGGCCTGCGCGGAAACCCGACCCCGTTGCGTCGACTGCTGGCAATGCGCACCTTCGATGCGTGGGTGCATTGCCAGGACATTCGCCAAGTCCTGCACGACGACCAGGGATGGGACAGTGCTGCCGCACGATCCACGCGCGCATTGCTGGTGCACGGGGTGCAGCTTGGCTGGGCCCAGCTGCTCGATGATGCCGATGCCACAGCAACGGTGATCCTCGTCGATATCGACGAGCGCTTCATCGCAGGCTCTGGCTCCACTAAGGTGGTGCTGCAGTGCACGTGGCCACAGTTCATGGCAGGTGCCTGTGGACGGGTGTCCAGCACGGATCTGACGTGGCGCGCACAGGTGGATACCAATGGGCCACAGCCGCTGATCGAGAAACTACTGGCAGGGATGGCCATCACTCCGTGATCGCTGCGACGCCCTGCGTCCATGAGCACTGCTGAGCAGATCACCGCTCAACAAATCACGGCTGAGCAGGTCACCGTGTCCCTGCGGCACTCCCATGACATGGAGCGACCAGGAATCCCCGAACTAGGCCGCACGGAGCCGCGCACGCTTGCAGGTGATAGGCCGGACCGGATGGCCATGAGTCGGGCGCATACTGGGAGCATCAGCAACGTCCGACCAGTACCCGGAGTGCACATGCGCAAGAGCCTGAGTCCCCTGATCGGTGCGGCACCGGTCATCGCCGTCCTGATTGCCATGAGCGTGCCGTCTGCCTGGGCGATGGGCAGCGGGAATCCGTATGTGGACCATCAGGTTGGTGTCTCGTACACGGTGTATCAACCGACATTCACCGCAGGACTCAAGCTCCATTCCGTCGGGAGTGCAATCGTCGATGCGTCCTGCAAGACCGAACAGCCCCTGCTGGTCCGGTACGCCGGCGGAAAGCGCGAGTTCACGATCGCCGAGGGCAATCCGATGTGCTCAGACATCGGAAACGGCCAGACAGTGGCAACCATCAAGCTCGGCACCGCAACAGGCACTGTCCAGGCGTACTGTCCCCAGCCGGTGACGAAGTCGTGCACGCTGGCAAGTGTCGGACGATACGGCGGTCACGTGGATATCACCGCACCGGCACTGAAGGGTCTTCGCGCAACGCGCATCTGGGTGGAGACCTTGGCCGGGCATGCCATCAGCGGCCAGCAACTGGTGCGCGTGGCGACCGGCATGAAACCGGTGACTTCCTAGTTCGAATCGGCGGCCGGGGGGCAACTGGTACCGCAGCCGATCGGTCATGCACACGGTGCTAGTCGATCATGGACCACCAGCGATGGACCGAGCACGATGGACTGGGCACGATCGTCGGAAGCTGCGGCCGCGAAGGCCGCCACGTGTCGGTCATGCTGATCCTCACCTGAGGCCTATAGGCGGTAAAGCAGACATGGTCGGACCTGTGATCGCACGGTGCGCGTAACTAACTTGCGCGATTTGTGCACACCAGGATGCGGCGATGCGATGCATCAATGAACAGGTTGGAAACGGCGACGAAATCATCGGATATGCGGTGCCCCCCGGGTACATGCAGCATCAGCAGGATGTGAGAATGCAGGTATGTCCACGACCTCTCTGACGGTTCGCCGCGCCCTCATCGCCGTGAGCAGCATTGCCACGCTGCTCATTGGCACTGCCCTTGCTGCCCCGGCTCATGCCGCATCCCTGCCCAAGGGCACAGTGATTGACGCGTCGTTGTTCGGCATGCACGTGGACAACGTGCAGACCGGCACCTGGCCGACGATTCCGTTCGGTGCGCTGCGCCTGTGGGACGACCAGACCGCATGGGCAAACATCGAGACCGCGCAGTCCAACTTCAACTGGACCAACCTGGACAATGCCGTGGCCACCGCCCAGGCCCACGGGATGAAGAACATCCTGCTCGTGCTTGCGGGAACCCCCGCGTGGGCAAGCACGACACCATCGGACCCCGCACTACCGCAAGCAGGCGCTTCAGGATTTCCCACGAGCTTCACCTGGTGGGATGAGTGGGTGACGCAGGTCGTCACTCGATACAAGGGCAAGATCACCGCATACCAGCCGTGGAACGAGGCGAACCTGTCCACGTTCTCCACCGCATCACCGCAGCAGATGGCGACGCTGACCAAGCAGGCCTACGACATCATCAAGCGCATCGACCCGGCGGCAACTGTGGTCGCCCCGAGCACCGGCACTCGCCTGACCGGAGCATTCAACAAGTTCTACCCGGCGTTCCTCAATGACTTGGGTGCGCTGGGCTGGCCGGTCGACGTGTATTCCGCGCACACCTATCCCGCTGGCCCCGGTTCACCGTTGGACCGCGCCAAGCTTGCCGCCATGTGGGAGAAGGCATTGATCACGGCGCACGCACCGGCCAAGCCGCTGTGGGACACCGAGAACAACTTCGGACTGGCCGGGCCCGGCGCGGCCAATCCCCACCATGACATCACCGGCGCGGCCGCACAGCAGTGGATTGCCCGTTCCTATCTGGATGCACTGCGTCTGGGTATCTCTCGCGTGTACTGGTACGCCTGGAGCCCGAACACCCCGCTGCTGGGCATCCAATTGAACGAGACCGCCCCAGCCACAGTTGGCTATGCCACGTTGGAACGGTGGATCGTTGGTGCAACATTCAACGGCTGCAGCAAGGGCCCGAAAGTCACCTGCAACTTCTCCCGCGCAGGATCGCCATTCCAGATCGTGTACGTGGAAAACGGTGGCGCAAAGCCATTCAAGCTATCGGCTGCGTTCGCGCAGGTCTGCCAGCTCGACGATACGTGCGCCCCGCTCGGAGCCAAGACAGTCACGGCAGTGGGACCCACCTACGTCGGTCCGGCGCTGCCGGCTGCGCCCGTCGCGGTGGCCAATCCAACACCGACCGCGGGCTAGCTCGCTGAGCCTTGCTGGTCGCATGCACGTGCCGTGCCGGCTGCCTGACCGTCACCGAGCGACGATGGACTCCAGGGCGCGGGAGAACAGCGTGCCGTGGAGTTCTACGTCCGCTGCCGTGGTCGCCGGGCACATCAATGCCATGTTGTGGAACGGGGTCAGCAGCACTCCGCGGTTGGACATGAACAGGTGGAGGTACTCCTCCAGATCATCATCGTGTGCAGCAGCGGACTGCGAGCCGGTCAACGGCGCCGGCGAGCAGAATCGATACTCGGCTCGTGCACCAAGTTGACTGATGCTCCACGGTACGTCGTATGCCCTCAGTGTCGCCCGAACATCGTCGGTATAGGCCGTCGCCAAGGCAATCATGTGCGCGAAGGCCGACTCCGTCAGGACGTGCTCCAAGGTCGCCCGCATGGCCGCAGTGGACAGCACATTGCCGGCCAAGGTTCCGCCAACTCCGCCGACATCGACCAGGTCCGCTTCCACGTGCTGGCCCACCTGGTCGGCCAGTGCTTGACTCAACCCGTACGCACCGCTTGGGATTCCGCCGCCGATGGACTTGCCGACCACGATGATGTCCGGCCGCAGATTCCAGGCTTGGGTACACCCGCCAGGACCTGCGGAGAATGTGTGCGTTTCGTCAATCAGCAGCAATGTTCCGTACTTCGTGCACAGTTCTCGGACTTGGTCCAGAAAGCCTGGCTCAGGAAGCACGATGCCGATATTGGTCAAGGCCGGTTCGGTAATCAGCACGGCAACATCCCGTGCGGATAGTGCCCGCTCGACCGAGGCAATGTCGTTGAATTCCATCACGTTGGTGGTCGTTGCCACATCGACCGCTGGGCCGACGTTGCCTGCCCGAGCGATGGTGGACCCGTCGGGACCGCTGATCACGAAGGTCTCATCCACTGACCCGTGGTAGCAGTAACTGAACGCAGCAACCTTGGGGCGTCCGGTCAGCATGCGTGCGATCCGAAGTGCCCAGCGATTGGCATCGGTCGCCGTCAGCGAGAATGACCACTGCGGGAGGCCGAAACGTCGGGTCAGCTCCGCGGCGACCCACTGCGCATCATCGCTGGGCATCATCGCCGTGATCCCGCCATCGACTGCGATGCGCTGCTGGACCGCCGCAATGGTGGCCGCCGGGGAATGGCCGGCCATGGCGCCGGTATCACCCAGCGCGAAGTCGACGTATTCATTGCCGTCGATGTCGACCACACGTGCACCATGTGCCGTTGACAGATATAGCGGGTAGCCGCCGGCCCACTTATTCATCCAGGTCATGGGGACTTGGCCAAGCAGGTTTGCCGCAGCCGCGAACCGCTCAGCCGACTCCGGCGTGCGTCGTCGGTGCTCGGCTCGCTCGTGCAGCAGTGCGGACTGGAGCAATTGCCGGTCGATAGTCATGTCATTCCTTGCTTCGGGGTACCGATGGCGATCCAGAGTCCATCTTGACCCATCGGTCATCCCCTGCCGTGAGGGACGGTTGCTTCCCGAGCACTACAGTTCCCGCTGATGGGCACCGATGCGCACGACCAACCACTCCAGGACCTGCTTGATACCTGGCCGGTGACCGCTGCCGTGGCCGTGGTGACCGGCGACGGTGTGGTGGCAACGGCAGGCGACATCCAGGCGGTGAGGCCACTGGCATCGGTGACGAAGCCGCTGGCTGCGCTGGCGATCATGCAGGCTGTCAGTGATGGCTCGCTGTCGCTGCACGCTCCGGCAGGTCCACCCGGCGCTACGCTGGCGCACTTGCTCTCACACGCTTCCGGGATCAACTTCGATGACGATCGAATACTCGCCCGGCCTGGCACCCGGCGTATCTATTCCAACCGCGGCATCGAACTGGCCGGGGAGGAGTTCACCACGGTGTCCGGGCAGCCGTTGTCGCTGGCCTTATCCGTGAGTGTGCTGGACCCGCTGGGAATGACGAGTACCGAACTTGTCGGTTCACCGGCCAAGGCCGGCCGATCCAGTGTTGCCGACCTGGCCAGCCTCGTGCTTGACCTCTTGGTTCCCTCAGTACTGGATGCAGCGCTCGTCGATCAGATGGCCAGCGTGCACTTTCCCGGTCTCGACGGCGTGGTGCCGTCATACGGCAGGCAGCGCCCGAACGACTGGGGACTTGGTTTTGAGATCCGCTCGCACAAGACACCTCACTGGACAGCACCGGGAAACAGTCCGCAGACCTTCGGCCATTTCGGCCAGTCAGGCTCATTCATCTGGGTGGATCGACCGAACAAGGTTGCATGTGCCTTCCTGGCTGACCAGAACTTTGACCAGTGGGCGATCGACGGGTGGCCGGTCCTCAGTCAGCAGGTGCTGGACCGATTCTCGAGCTCGTAGCCTCTGCGAGGTGTCATGCTGAGCGAACGCCTGTCATCATCATGATGTAGCCGAATCGCGCCGTCGGTTGAGCCTGAAGGTCCTCAGTTGCGTGGGTCCAAAGTCCGCGGGCGAGCCCTTGGTCGGTGACCGACAGCTATCTGTGCCCTCACCTGTAGCAGGGTGGGACCGCATCAAGCGG
>CAIKZY010000052.1 GCA_903832025.1 uncultured Actinomycetes bacterium | reverse complement strand
GCGGCCCAGGAGGTTGCCCGCGCCCTGCATCGGGTTTCCAATGCCTTACTGCACACTCCCTCAGTTCGGGCTCAAGAGTTCGCTCGAAATGGGGACTTCACCGACTACCGCAAGGCGATGCACACGCTGTTCGGCATCGAGATCGACCTGGCAGTTGCGCCTACGTCCCAGGATCGTTGAGCCGGTGCGCCTGGGCACTCGTGCCAGCATGCTGGCACGCACGCAGTCAGCGACCGTGGGCAACGCCTGGGCCGAGCACACTGGCGGGAGGTGGGAAGAGGTCCTGATTGCCACCGACGGCGACGACCTGACACGTCCATTGGCGCAGGTCGGAAACCCCGGGATTTTCGTGTCACGATTGCGCGATGCCCTGCTGTCCGGAGAGGTGGACGTCATTGTCCATTCCTTCAAGGATCTTCCCTCAGCCCAGCTACCAGGAGTCACCGTGGCAGCGGTGCCGAAGCGCGCTGATGCGCGCGACGCGCTCATCAGCGCCGAATCGGGAGGACTCGCGGGCCTGCCAATCGGTGCTGTGGTGGGTACCAGTTCACCGCGCCGCGCCCGTGCGCTTTTGGCGATGCGACCTGACCTGGCGATAGAGCCGATCCGCGGCAATGTCGACACGCGGTTGCGCAAGGTTCGCGACGGTCAGGTACACGCCACGGTGTTGGCGATGGCAGGGCTGCTCCGACTCGGCAAAGCCGGGGCAGTATCGGAGATCCTGCCGATCGAGCAGATGTTGCCAGCGCCTGCGCAAGGTGCCTTGGCGGTGGAGTGTCGCACCGGAGAGCGCGAACTCATGGGTCAGCTTGCCGCCCAGAGCGATAAGCGCTCCTTGTTGGCGTGTACTGCCGAACGGGCTGTCTTGGCAGGAGTTGGCGCGCTGTGTACGACGGCTGTCGGGGCCTACGCCACATTTGCCGCCAAGGCCGAAATGTCCCTTCGTGCGGATCTTGCAGATCACCGGGGTGTGGAATACGCATGCCTAGAAGTGGTTGGCGAGGTGCGAGACACGGCCGATGCGTACGAGTTGGGAATGGTGGCTGCTCGCGCCTTGCTGGAACGTCAATGAATGAGTCGGTGTTGCTGGTCCGGCCAGCCGGAAATGATGCGGATGCAGCCGCCCTTGCCGAGCTGGGCATTGCCACCACGATCGATCCATATCTGCGCGTGCATCCCGTGAGCCAATCAGCGGATGCACTGAAACTGGTTCATCGATGCGATGGTGCCGCAGCCGGTGATTGGCTGGTGGTGACCTCGTCATCCACCGTGCTCGCGCTTCATGAATTGGTCGGCCAGCACGCGTGGGCGCAGGCGCTCATCCGAGCACAGCGGGCCGGTATGCGCGTTGCCGCGGTTGGCCCGTCAACTGCCGCACTCTTGGTCGCTGATGGGGCCGAGCACGTCCTCATTCCGCAGGTGTCCTCGGCACATGAGTTGTGTCAGGAGTTGGAGTCCGAGCAGGTCACCAGCGTGCTCTTCCCCTGCGGCACCAAGGCGCTGTCGACGGTGCGGCAATGGGCCGAGCAGGCGCAGGTCAACTTCGAGTCGTTCGTCGTGTACGAGACAACGGTTGTCGATCAGCAGCCCCAGTCGGCATCGGCGCTGGCCAGCGGAGCTATTTCGGCGGTCGTCCTTCGTTCCCCCTCAGCGGTGGAAGCCATCACTGCATGGGGGACCCCCCACCGGACTGTGCGTATCGTCTGTGCCGGTGCAACGACGGCGGCAGCAGCCCAAGCAGCCGGCCTGAAGGTGTCGGCAATTAGCAACGACGCCAGTTCACGTGCGGTCGCGCAAGCGGTAGCACAGGCTTTGGGAGCTAGTCAGCCTCCGGACTGATATTCGGTAATACGCGCGACAACCAGTGCTGACAGTTCGTGACTGTCTGCCAGCACGGGGGACAGTGGTCGGCCGTACAGGCGCACACGGTCGGCGAATGTTCCCTCAAAGAGCAGGCCCAGCAGGACGCAGGCGTCGGGATGCTGGGACATGGCCTCAGGAAGTGCTGGCTGTGCGTGAGACAGGAATACTGCATGGACTGGTCGACTCGAAGCCCGTTCCAGGCCAAGGGCACAGTCGTGCCAATCGTGTTGTGCTGACGGGTCCGTGGTTCCCGCGCTGACCAGCAGGACCGGACCTGTCCCGGGGAGCTTGGAAAGGTTGTTCAGCAGCAAATCCACCGGGATGCCGACCGCCGGTGTCGCCTCGATGGCTGCACCGGTGTCCAAGCGGGCAGTTGCGATCGCCGCCGGGATATCGGACCGCACGTGAAATGCGTTCGCCAAAAATAAGGGCACGATCAGCGCACAAGAGGTCTCCAAGCGCGTGAGGACCGCCGTCAGCGAGTCTGGATGGTTATCCAAATACGCGCAGTCGATCCTGGCGCTGTCGCCGCGCGACACCAACAAGGCGTCCACCTGGCGGGCAAGACGTTGCGTCTGTGCCGCAGCGCGCGGGTCTGCGCTGCCATGTCCGAGCAGGATGACGTCGGTCATGCCTGGCTAGTTCGCCACTGCGACCAGGGCAGACATTGCGGCGACGTTGACGACATCCCCAAAGACGATCACCGCCGGATTTGACACATGCTCGGCGCTGGCTCGCTCGTGAATGTCGTCCAGCGTTCCGGTGACCAACCGCTGTGCCGGCGTCCAAGCTCGCTCGATGACGGCGGCAGGGGTATGCCGATCTCGTCCGGCAGCCAGCAACTGATTGGCCAGGATCCCCAGTCGAGACATGCCCATCACGATCACCACGGTGACGAGGGGGTCAGCGATAGCCCCCAGTGGGAGATCGACCTGTCCATTGAAGACCGCAAATCCGTTGGCGAGGCCGCGGTGGGTGACCGGAATGCCAGCCGCGGTTGCCGCGGCGATGACGCTGGAAACCCCCGGGACCACCTGACACGGGATACCGGCAGCGGTACATGCCGCGACCTCCTCCCCGCCACGGCCGAACACGAATGGGTCGCCACCCTTCAGCCGCACCACGGCCTTGCCCGCCAACGCCCGATCGACGATGACATCGTTGATCTGATCCTGTGTCATGGCATGGTGGCCTGGGGATTTGGATGCGTCGATGAGCTCGACATCATCATCCAGCGACAGCAAGGCGTCCAGCGGCGCCAGTCGGTCGTAAACCACGACGTCGGCAGCATTGAGTTCGCGCCGTGCCCTGATGGTCATCAAGTCCGGGTCACCGGGCCCGGCGCCCACGAGCACCACTTGCCCACCGTGGGGTCTGCGTGCCTTGATCGGCAAGTCACCGCTGCGCAGTTGTGCGGCGACAGCGTCACGAACAGCCACCGAACGTCGCGGATCGGTGCTGGTGACGGCAACCGTGACCTCAGCAACGGTCGTGGATGCGGGAGTCAAGGCGGCAGAGGCGCGAGCATCGTCGGCACGCACTGACCAGATGCGTGCACGTTCGGCGTCACGGGCAACCGCAGCATTGACCTCTGGATCATTCGTGGCGATCTGCACCAGCCAGGCTCCATCGAGGTCACCGTGGCGATACGTGCGGTGCACACACGTCACCTCCAGTTCGCTGAAGGTGGGCTCGAACTCCGGAGCGATCACGATGACCTGTGCGCCTGCGGCCACCAGTGCGGTGACACGCCGCAGCGCCACCGTGCCGCCCCCGACTACCACCACCGTGCGTCCGGCCAGCTGCAGGGACAGCGGGTACGTCATATGTGGAGCCCGCACTCGTTCTTGCTCGTGCCGGCCCAGCGGCCTGCTCGAGGATCCTCGCCAGGCTCCACGCGACGAGTACACGGCTGGCATCCGATCGACGGGAAACCGTCATACATCAGCGGGTTGACGGGAACGTCGTTCTCAATCGTGTACCGCAGCAACTGCGCATCTGACCAGTGCAAAATCGGCGCGATCTTCAATACGCCTCGACTCTCGTCGAATTCCACGACCCCAACATCGGCGCGGTGGGGAGCGGTGTCATGGCGCATGCCGGTAATCCATGCCTGATACCCAGTCAAGAGTTCGTTCATCGGGTCGACCTTGCGGATCTTGCAGCACAGGTCAGGATCGCGCGCGTACAGGTTTGGGCCGTGTACGGCGGCTTGCTCCTCCAGGGACATCGGACTTGACACGTTGATGATGTTCAGCGTCGTGCGAGCGGCAAGGCTGTCACGGGTGGCCAGAGTCTGCTCAAAGTGATACCCCGTGTCCAAGAAGACCACGGGAATGTCCGTTGCGACCTGGCCGACCATGTAGGCAAGAGCGGTGTTGGCCATGGACTGCGTCAGGACAGATCGAGCTCCGAAGGTTTCCCACGTCCACCGAATGATCTCTGTCGCCTGGGCGCCGGCGAGATCGACCGACGCATACCGTGCCAGGCTCTGCAATTCCTCGCGGCTGCGCATCGGTGTTGCCGTCGTCGTCACTGCAGCGCCTCCTCGTCTGCTCGCTGAGCCCACTGACTGAAGTTTTCCCCATCAGTGTGCTCGTCCTCAAATCGCCGCGTCACCCGGATCACGTAATCGGCCAGGTCATCGGCAGGTAACCGGAGTCCCTTGACCGTACGTCCGAAGTTGGCGGCTTGGCCAATTTTGCCACCGAGATGAACCTGGAACCCCTCGACATCGTTTCCTTGGGCATCCAGCGCTCGAATGCCCTTCAATCCGATATCGGCCACCTGGATTCGGGCGCAGGAGTTCGGGCATCCATTGACATGGATGGCTAACGGCTGGATTCCCGCCGGCATCTGGGCTTCCAACGTGGAGATGAGTTCCTTGGCGCGACCCTTGGTTTCCACGATGGCCAGCTTGCAGTACTCCACACCAGTGCACGCCATGGTCCCGCGGCGGTACGTGCTGGCCGATCCCACGAGCAAGTCCAGTGCCTCAAGTCCTGCTACCAGTGCATCGACCTTGTCGGGGAGCACATTGACGATGACGAATTTCTGATGCGCCGTCAGGTGGATTCGATCGGCGCCGGCGGATTCGGCCAAGTCCGCGATGGCGCCCAAGGTGGTGCCCGAGGCCCGACCAACCACCGGTGCTGCTCCAACGTAGAAGCGGCCATCGCGCTGCGGATAGACACCAACGTGATCGCGGTCCTGCAGGTCAACAGGCTCAGGTGCAGGACCGTCGATCAATGCTCGCTTGAGGTACTCGGTCTCCAGGACCTCGCGGAATCGCTGCGCACCCCAGTCGGCAACGAGAAACTTCAGTCGCGCTTTGGTTCGCAATCGACGGTAGCCATAGTCGCGGTAGACCGCCACGACGCCAGCCCAGACTTCCGGCACGTCCTCCAGGGGAATCCATGCGCCCAGCCGTACTGCCAGGTGAGGGTTGGTGGACAGCCCGCCGCCAACCCAGATGTCAAAGCCGGGGCCATACTCGGGATGGACCACTCCCAGAAAGGACACGTCGTTGATCTCGTGCGCGACGTCCATCCGAGGGGATCCGGAAATGGCTGTCTTGAACTTCCGGGGCAGGTTCGCGAACGACGGATCGAGGAGATACGTGTCCAAGATGGCCTGGATGGCCGGTGATCCGTCAATGATCTCGTCTGCGGCGACCCCGGCAACCGGTGATCCCAGGATGACTCTGGGCACATCGCCGCATGCCTCGGCCGAGGATAGGCCGACTGCCTCCAGCCGCCGCCAGATCTCCGGGACATCAACAATGTCGATCCAGTGATACTGGATGTTCTGACGGTCCGAGATGTCTGCGGTGTCTCGCGCGAACTCGGTGGAGATCTCGGCGACTGTGCGCAGCTGCTGCAGTGTCAGGCGGCCACCATCTGAGCGAACGCGCATCATGAAATAGCGGTCGTCGAGTTCGTTTGGATCCATCGACGCGGTCTTCCCGCCGTCTATTCCTGGCTTGCGTTGCGTGTATAGCCCCCACCAGCGAAAGCGTCCGCGCAAGTCATCTTCGGGGATGGAATCAAAACCCTGGACCGAGTACGTCGTCTCGATCCGAGTGCGCACGTTCAGGCCTGCATCTGCGGCCTTCATCTCCTCATTTGCGTTCAACGGCTCGCGCTCGCCGAGGGCCCACTGGCCCTGGGGCTTTGCTGGTCGCCCTGTTGCAATGCTCACGTGCGTCCTTCACGATTTGGTGTCATTTGAGAATAAACGCCGCCATCTCAACCGATCGGCGCCGCTGGAGCACTTGCACACCATTCGCAAGTGCGACCCGATGCGCGAGGCGGGGTTGCCTGGCAGGCGGTCAACGCTGACTAGGCTCTTGATCATGGCTGAGTTCATTTACACCCTGCGCAAGGCTCGGAAGGCACACGGCGACAAGGTCGTGTTGGACGATGTCACGTTGTCGTTCTTGCCCGGGGCCAAGATCGGCGTTGTCGGTCCGAACGGGGCAGGCAAGTCGTCCTTGCTGAAGATCATGTCCGGCATCGAGCAGCTGTCCAATGGCGAAAGCCAGCTCATGGATGGCTACACCGTCGGCATCTTGATGCAGGAGCCGGTGTTGGACGAAACCAAGACGGTGCTGGAGAACGTGCAGGACGGAGTCTCTGAAACCAAGGCCATGCTCGACCGGTTCAATGCAATCTCCGCCGAGCTGGCAGATCCCGATGCCGACTACGACACGCTGCTCGCCGAAATGGGCCAATTGCAAGAGGCCATTGATCACAAGAACGCCTGGGACCTCGACGCTCAGCTTGAGCAGGCGATGGACGCGCTGCGGTGTCCAGCACCGGACTCAGCCATCGACGTGTTGTCCGGCGGTGAAAAGCGTCGCGTGGCCCTGTGCCAGTTACTTCTGCGGCAGCCGGACCTGCTGCTGCTGGATGAACCGACCAACCACTTGGATGCCGAAAGCGTTCAGTGGCTCGAGCAGCACCTGGAAAAGTACCCGGGCACGATTGTGGCCATCACCCATGATCGCTACTTCCTGGACAATGTTGCGCAATGGATCTTGGAGCTCGATCGCGGCCGCGCCTACCCGTATGAAGGCAACTACTCGACCTACCTGGAAACCAAGGCAGCCCGGCTGAAGGTTGAAGGGCAGAAGGACGTCAAGCTGCAAAAGCGTCTCAATGACGAACTGCAATGGGTGAGATCCAATGCCAAGGCGCGACAGACGAAGTCGCGCGCCCGCCTTGATCGGTATGAGGAGATGGCCTCGGAGGCGGAAAAGGCCCGCAAGCTCGACATGGAGGAGATCCAAATCCCGCCCGGGCCTCGTTTGGGCGCTGTGGTGGTCGAAGCCAAGCACCTGACCAAGTCCTTCGGCGATCGCGTGCTGATCGACGACCTGTCCTTCACCCTTCCGCGCAATGGCATCGTGGGCGTGATCGGTCCCAACGGGGTGGGCAAGACCACGCTATTCAAGATGATCGTCAACGCCGCCACCGGGCAGGGCGATCTCGATGACCAGCCCAGCGCTGGGGAGCTCAAGGTCGGTGAGACAGTGCTGTTGAGTTATGTCGACCAGAATCGGACCGGACTGGACGAGACCAAGAACGTATGGGAAGTGGTCTCAGACGGTCTGGACTGGATCAAGGTCGGCAACGTGGAAATGCCCTCGCGTGCCTATGTCTCGGTGTTTGGATTCAAGGGCCCAGATCAGCAAAAGCAGTCGAAGGTTTTGTCCGGTGGTGAGCGCAACCGACTCAATCTGGCATTGACCTTGAAGATGGGAGGCAACCTGCTCCTGCTCGACGAGCCAACCAATGACCTTGATGTGGAAACTCTCGGCAGTTTGGAAAATGCCCTGCTGGAGTTTCCCGGCTGCGCTGTGATCACCAGCCACGATCGCTGGTTCCTCGATCGAATCGCGACCCACATCCTGGCCTATGAGGGTGACTCGCAGTGGTTCTGGTTCGAGGGAAACTTCGAGTCCTATGAGAAGAACAAGATCGAGCGGATGGGTGCCGACGCTGCCCGTCCGCATCGAGCCACGTATCGCAAGCTCACCCGTGACTAGCGCTGTGGGAACGCCTTTTCAGTGCCAGGTGTATCGACGCTTTTCTGATCTGGATACCCAAGGGCACGTGAACAACGTGGCCTATGCCGATTATCTGCAAGATGCGCGCGTGATGCTGTTGGAGCACGTGTGGAAAGAGTCGATGTCCGATGGTGCCCAGGTGGTTGTGCGACTGGAGATCGACTACAAGCGACCGCTGTTGTTTGGGACGGAGCCAGTCACCGTCACCATTTCCGTCGCTCACATCGGGAATTCCTCCTACACCCTGTCCTACGAGGTGTTCGATCACGACGGGACCCTGTCGGCTCGTGCACGCACGGTTTTGGCGTGCGTCAATGCCCTCGGCCGGCCAACACGCATACCGCCGCGGTTGCGCGAGGTGCTCGGCGCCCACACAATTTCATCGTGAGCATGTCACTGGGTGTCGGCGATGCCAGAACCCTGGAGGCCATGCTTCGCCGGCAGTTGGCGTGGGATGCGCGAGCAAAAGTGCGAGTGGTGACCACTCCAAAGGCGATCGGGGTGTATTCCACCCCGCCGATGGGCGTGCTGGCATTCATCGCGGTGCCTGCATCCGCAAGCGCCGATGAATTGCCCATGGATGACACATTCACCCTGAAGTCGCTGGTGGACGAACTGCATGTCGTTACCCAGGATGGCGTGCCGTTTGACGTATGGCACCTGGCGACCACGTCGATTCCCGTGACCGCACAGGCAATGTCAGTTGCGCATCTACCGCCGGCGGACGGCTGGCAGTTACCGGTTCAGGCGATCGGTGGGGACCTGATGGTGGGCGTCCTGGCCGCCACGGAGGAGTTCACCCGACGTGCAGAGGGTCAGTCGCAGGCGCGTCGACAACAGATCGCCGATGAGATCTGGGACCGCACGGCCTGGGCGGGGCTGCCGTTGCGAGTACTCCACGGTGCCTATCGACTTGGGTTCTTGGGTGATGACTCGTCAAAAGTTGCCGCTGCTACCTGCGGGCAATGGAAACGCCTGAGCACGGTACGAGGCCAGGTGTTCGCGCGGGTCGGCCATGGGATTCCCTCCTTGACCGTGGTCAGGGAATAGCCTGCAGCCAAGCGACCTGGTCTTCGTGTGCACCAGGGTCAGTGGCCAATCTCGGGCCTGAACGTGTGGATTCCATCTGCGGACGGGGCGGGAGTGATGCGTGAACGGTCAGAGCAGTTGATGGCCATGTTCGGGATTCGCGGACTCGTCGCTGGTGTTTTGCATTGCGAACGCCGCCGATAGCAGATAGCTCCACAGCATGTCCTCTGCCTCGTCAGGCAGATGCTGCTCGGCCACCGCCACGCGCATGAGCTGGAGCCATCGATCTCGAACGTGCTCATCAATGGTGAATTCCATGTGGCGCTTCCGTAGGCGAGGATGCCCTCGTTCATCGGAGTACGTCGTGGGGCCGCCCCAATACTGCTCCAAGAACAGCTGCAGTCTGCGCCTGGCAGGTTCCAGATCGTCCTCGGGGTACATGGGACGAAGAATCGGGTCGGTGGCGACTTGACGGTAGAAGGCCGCGGTCAGCGCGGCAAAGAACGGTTCTCCGCCCAGGATCTCGTACGGGGTGATGATGGGCTGGCTCATCTGAGCATTGTGCCTGCTGTTCGGTTAGGCGCTGGGAGCCGCCCCGCCTTGGGTGGGGGGCACGCCGGCTGTTCCTGCTGGACCCGGGTGCATCAACGGTCGGATCATCACTGGCACCACGATTCCCGCGCGATCAAAGGCAATCTTGATCCGCTCCCTGATGGCGCGAGCAACTTGCACCTGCTTCTCCGGCACGGCCTTGGCAACCACGCGTACCACCATCGCCTCGCCGCTGACTGACTCCACGCCGGCATACGACGGGCGACCCAGCAGCATGTCGTCGTAGCCGGGGTCTTCATCCATGTCGACCGCGACCGACTCGATCAGCGAGCGGACCTTGTCCAAGTTCTCCTTGTAGGCAACCGGGATATCCACCACCGCCATCGTCCAGCCCTGACTCCTATTGGCCACGCGCAGGATCTCGCCATTGCGCACGTACCAGACCACTCCCGAGGCATCACGCAATCGGGTGTAGCGCAGCGAGACTTCCTCCACGCTGCCCACTGCAGGCCCGAGATCGACCACGTCGCCAACGCCGAACTGGTCTTCGATGATGATGAAGATGCCGGATAGGTAATCCTTGACCATGGTCTGGGCGCCAAAGCCCAAGGCCACCCCGACGACCCCCGCGCTCGCCAGGAGTGGCGCCACGTTGACCCCCAGCGCCGGCAGGATGGTGAGCAAGGCGATGAGCCAGATTGCCACCGATATGACGCTCGACAGCAACGAACCGATTGCCGCTGCTCGCTGCTCAGTGCGTTGGTTGAGCAGCAGTGAGGACAACTCGGCTGTTCGCGTGTAGCGGCGGTCCTGTTCCAGTCGCTCACGTCGAGCCTTCTCGGTAGTGCGCGTGACGATGCGGCGCACAATGCGTACCAGAACAATTTGCGCGACCAGGGCCACCACGAGGATTGCCACGATCTGCAGCCCGGTGCTCACGAGCCAGTGCACCACGGTGTCGAGCCAGGTGCCGGGGACTGTGGTCGACTTCCCCGCCAACTGCACCAGTGTCCCGATATGCATCAGGCGCCAGCCGTCCATGCGTGTATGAAGGCCAGAGTGTCTGCTGTTTCGGTCACAGCCTTCGACATGGATCGGGCACCGTGGCCGACATCGCCCTCCGTGCGGAGCACAATCAGACGATCGCCAATGGTGGCATGCTGCACTGCCGCGCACATCTTGCGTCCATGCATGGGATCGGTCCGAGTGTCGTTGTCAAAGACCACGAACATCGTCGCCGGGTAATCCGTGCCCAAGACGACCCGGTGGTACGGGGAGTATGCGTGAAGCCATTGGAACTCTTCGGGCACCTGCGGATCGCCGTATTCAACGGTCCATGTGGGTCCAAGCTCACTGGTCGTGTACCGGATCATGTCCAGCAGCGGGGCAACGCAGACCACGGCGTTGAACAGTTCCGGACGCTGCGTCATCGCCGCACCGACCAGCAACCCGCCGTTGCTGCCTCCGTAGATGGCCAGCTGCGCTGGTGTTGTCCATCCCTGCTGCGCGAGATACTCGGCAGCCGCATGAAAATCGTCGTACACGTTCTGCTTGTTGCCCAGCATGCCATCGCGATGCCACTGTTCGCCTTCCTCGGATCCACCACGCAGGTTTGCCACGGCCCAGACCCCACCGGCCTCCACCCAGGCAAGGATCGCTGCGGAGTATCCGGGAGTCAGCGGGATGCCAAAGCCTCCGTATCCGTAGAGCACTGTGGGGCGAGGTCGGTCCGGAGTCTTGGTCGCAGCGATGATGAACATGCGCACTGTCGTGCCGTCCGCAGAGGTATACGACACCTGCTGGGACTGCACCGGGGGAACATCCACGACCCCGGGCGGGGATGCGTAGAGCTCCAGGTGTCCCACCCGAGCGTCGAACGCATACACGTGGGGCACCGTTGTGTGATCGGTGTACACCAGCCAGCACACCGGGCCGCCGTCGATGTGCTGAACCGGGCCGCCAATGGTGCCCGCACCGGGCAGCTGGACCTGATGGAGCAACCCTCCATCGCGTGCATCATGCAGACTCAGTTCCGACACCCCGTGCCTGGTGCGAGCGACCAGGAGCCGGTCACCGTCAGCCAGTCCGGTCAGGACCGCGTAGCCATCCAGCACCGCCTCCGCATCCTCGGGGATCAGGTCAGTCCACGTGCGCAGGTCATCTGGCTCGGCTACGGCAAGACGTCCGCGAGGCGCCCCGGCGTCGGTACTGACGTAAATGCGGCCGTCGGGTTCGAAGGACAGTGATGTCTGGGCATCCATGTCACCTTGCACGAGTTGCAGGGCCGGCACCCGTGCTGAGCTGATCGATAGATCTGCCACCCATAGGTCATTGCGAGGCTCGGTTCCCTCAGATGCCGAAATCTGCAACCAGCGTCCGTTGCGGGAGACTTCCACCCCGTAATAGTTCGTCATCGTCATGCCGGAGCCGAAGATCAGCACATCGGTATCGGGGGAAGACCCAACATCATGCAGGTACACCCGTCGATGGAAGTTCTGCTCTGAATCGGGCAGCAACACTGGATCGACTCGACG
>CAIKZY010000051.1 GCA_903832025.1 uncultured Actinomycetes bacterium | reverse complement strand
TCACTCAGCAACAATCTTCCTGTATTGGTGTGTTGTACGTGGCATCGGAGTAGGGTCGCGACTGCCCCAGTAATCGTGTCCCCTCAACGATAGGAAGCAAAAAATGAGTAACGCATTTCACCACGCAGCGAAAGCACTCAGCAGCGATCCTGACCTCGCCAACAAGGTCATGGCAGCTAGTACCCCGGCCCAGCGCGCCGAGATCCTCAAGGCAGCCGGTGTCCCCGTTCCCAGTCACGCGGACGTCAGCTCCGCCCACGCATCGCTCAGCGATGTCTCCGGCGCTGGCAACACCACCGCAAAAATTTTGGACGGCGGCGCTTCAGTAATTCCCGCAGCCGCCTCTGCAATCGCAGCTTCCTAAGCGAAAAAGAGCTTCGTGGTGCACCACGAAGCCTTCGCTTTCACCATTTCCACGCGTCACTCAGCGATGTGTCCGGCGCTGGCGGCTCTGGCTCCCCAACTGTTGCGACGATGTGTGGAAGCATGGCGCCTGCGGCCGCGTCTGCCGTCGCAGCTGGCTAAAAGGTTCGTAGTTCGCTGAAACCATCTGAGCAGGTCATCGAATCGGATCGACTCGTCGATCGGTGCTGCATCGACCTTCTCAGACATTTTGAATTTGGAGTGTGGAATCCGTGAGGACGTTGAACTGGGATGGAGTTCTTTCCCCTGTGGATCCTGCGCTCCCGACGGCCCTGGCCACGGAGTCGGGCCTTCGCACGCGTTCAGTAGATGAGCTGCGGGCCTTCCTCACCCCGTATCTTCCTGACTACGGCATCACGCGTGTGGCCCATCTCACCGGCTTCGATCACGTCGGACTACCAGTGCATATGGCAGTCAAACCGCAAGGAAAGACGCTCTCGAGTGGCAGTGGTAAGGGCTCATTACCCAATGCCAGCTGGGTCAGTGCAGTCATGGAATGTGCCGAGCAGTCCGTGTGGGAGAACCTCACCCTCGAAACTGTGCACGCAACTGAGGCAATGATGCGCCGCATGGGCTTAAACGTCGTGGATGTCAATCGCCTGTCGGTGATGAAAGGCACACCTGAAGTTCTGGACCTGAGTCTGGAATGGGTTGTCGGTTGGGACATCATCAGCGGGACCGAGATTTATGTGCCGGAAGCATGCGTGGGCATCGCGGACGGTTGGGTCCGAGCCCACCGCCCTTTCGTCTCTGGATCAAATGGCCTGGCCAGCGGAGCCCATGTACTCGAAGCGGTTCTTTCCGGATTGCAGGAGGTTATCGAGCGCGACGGTATGGCCCTGAACACAACGGCGACCCATGCACCCGAATTCGACGCCATGGAACTTCTGGAAATAGCCTCACCATCTGTTGCCGAACGAGTTCAGCGATCCGGGTTACGCCTAGAGATAGTCGACTGCCGCACGGAGATCGGCGTACCGACGATCGTTGCTTACCTCTATGACGACCACGGAGTGGCGGGTACCTTCAAGGGAGCCGGAGCAGCCACCAGTAACCGCACGGCACTGGTTAGGGCCGTCACCGAGGCCGCGCAGGGGCGCTGTCTCATCGTCGCCGGGGCACGAGACGACATCTTCGAGTCTGCCCGAACTGCCGGGGTCACGTCGCTCACGATGCCTCGTGATATCCCCCTGCCCCACTTCACCGATGACTTCTCGGTGCCGGTCACCTCAGTTTTGGGGGCCCTCGGCTGGATGGTCGAACGACTTGAGGCATGTGGCTTCGATCAGGTGATAGTCATACGGCACTCGCTACCTGGCGATCCCGTCCAGGTAGTTCGAGTCATCGTCCCCGGCCTCGAGGGGTATCCCTTCAATTACGCAAAGCCCGGGACTCGTTCGGTTGCCTATCGAGATGCCCATCGCAAGGGTCAGGTGAGTGCCTCATGACTCTTGGTCCCGACATCATCTTCCTCGGCCCGTCATTGCTCCACGAACAGGCGCGATCCATTCTTCCGCAGGCAATGTTTCTCCCACCCGCCGCCATGGGTGATGTTCTCGGCGCAGCGCAACGCTTCCGCCCTCACTCCATCAGCATCATCGACGGCACCTTTCTCTCGACTATGTCGGTGTTTCATAAAGAGGTCCTCTACGCCATCGACCTCGGCATCTGGGTGCTCGGATCGAGCAGCATGGGCGCACTTCGTGCAGCAGAGTGCCATGACTACGGCATGATCGGTATCGGCGAGATCTACCGAAAGCTCGTTTCCGGTGAAATCGAAGACGATGATGAAGTCGCACTCACGCACGCCGACGAATCCGAGGGTTTCAAGCCGCTCTCCGATGCCTTCGTAACGATCAGGGCAACGGTTGAAGGTGCTCAGATGAGTGGGCTGCTGAATTCGGCAGAAGCCGAAGCTCTCATAGCAATGCAGAAGGCACGTTACTTCCCGGACAGGCGACTGAGCTCGATTCCCAGTGATGCCCGGGAGATAGGGATTGATGCCGATCGCGTCGAGGTACTTCGCAACTGGGCTCGCCACCATGTCGTAGACCCGAAACGCGATGATGCGCTCGCACTGCTGAAAGCCGTCGCAGAACTTCCCGCTGGCGCAGTGCCAATTGAAGATCGTCCCGGAGTTGTCATGTCAGGAGTGTTCAGCGCCACGCTTGCACGCGATGTTGTCGTCGAGTCCACCGATGGCCACGAAGTCACCCCTGATCGGATGCGTCGTTATGCAGCCCTTCACGAAGATGACTTCGAAAACGTGATGCGGGAGGCCCGCCATACGCTCGCGGTGCTGGCGCTCGGCGGCCAGATCGGCGGCGCTCCCACTGAGGGTGAACTCGACGAGGCGCGATTGCAGATTGCTCAGCGCCTCGGGTTAGATGTCGATGACCTGAACGACTACTTCCTCACCGTCGACTTGGACACCCGCGGAATCTACGTTCTCCTGGCCGGCGAGGCGATGTCGCTGCGGCTGGAGAACAGTTGGCTGGGTCGGTCACGCATGGGCATGATCAACGAGCAATTCATGAATGCGCTGCGCCTGCGCAACAGATACCTCGAGGTGAAATCCGCAGCAGCGATGCAGCAAACTGCAGCTAAGTCAGTCGTGTTCGAGCCCCGGCCGTCCAATCTGGCGCTGATATACACACACGCCGCCTTAACGGGCTGGGCGTTCCCGGATGACTGGGATGAATACATTGAGCATCACGAGCTCGGTTCGATGGGCGAACTCTCTGTCGGATTCCTCACTTCAGTCAAGGCGCACCACGCGTTCTTCGGTACGGGAGTGCTTGATCCCACCGAGGATGTGGTCATTACCGTGTCTGATGACGGCCCGATGATGACTCGGGGCCGATGAACCCTCCACTCCTACCAGCTTTCGAGTACATCGAATCTCCCGCGCCATTGTTGGCGCCACTTGCTGATTACGAAGTCTCCGATGAGCATGTCCGGCTTGGTCTCCACGGCTCCGGGAGCATCGAGGTGACCACGACTGGTATCTCCGTCCTCGCACCGGATGCGCTCGGCTACCGGCGAACCATTGATCGACTTGGTGAGTGGGCCCAGGCCCAATGGCTGACTGCGCAGGGCTTTCGCGTGATGCGTGGAGCCGTCGTGGCCAGACAGGGGAAGGCTGTTGCTCTTATCGGTGGCTCACGCTGCGGTGCGTCCGTACTTGCCCTCGTGCTCTCTCGTCGAGGCTGGGGTTTGATCAGCGATGGCCTGGTAGTCATGGATGCACACGGATGCATGCGCGCACTGGATCCCAGCGTGACACTCGATATCGAGGCCATATTCGGATTGCCTGCGGATGTACCTGTTACCCCCCTGACAACCGGCCGCGATCGGGTCAAGGTGAGCACCACCGGTCATTCGGATGCAGAGCTCGGATCCTACGTATTCCTTCGTGTCAAGCAGAGCCTGAATCAGCTAGCGTTCGAGCGCCTGCCATATTCGGCGGCTGCGGCGAACGCGCTCGACGAGAATCGGATTCCTTCACTTCTGGGTTCGGCGCCACCGCCATTTCCTATCTTCGAAGCTCCCACATGGAGAATTGCACGCCCTGTCGCCTCAGTGGACTCGCAGTCATACTCGCCTCCTGCGTTGGCGGCAATGCTGATGTCTGCCATGGACTCGGAGGTGAATTGATGGCTGCTACTGCATGGCTCGCATCATTCCCGAAGTCCGGCAACACCTGGATCCGTGCCCTGTTGAGTGCGCTGGAGTCCGATGCCGACCCGGACCTTAATTCACTCGATGCAGGGCGCGGGCACGACAAGATCGATCGATGGCTCGGCATAAGTCTGAGCAACCTCGATGATTGCGAAGCCATCCAAATTGAGCGCCGATCATGGGCGAGTGCTGACACTCTTGGCCCTGGCTACCACAGACGCAAGACACATTACCCCTGGGGTCCTGCCGCTGATGGATTCCCTACCCGATGGCAGCCCCCCGGGGCTCGCGCGATCTACATCGCTCGCGACCCGCGGGCCGTGGCAGTCAGCTGGGCGCACCACAATGGATTCAGCCATGAAGTGGCCGTGGAGAGCATGGGGGGTCGGAGTGGGCCGAATTGGCGAGAACCCCACCCTCATCTGCCACATGGCAACCGCGATTCTGGTTCGTGGACAGACCATGTGAGAGGTTGGCAGCAGCAAACGGAATTGCCGTTGCTGTTCCTCACCTACGAGCAACTCAGTTCCGCGCCGGTGGGTGCCCTGGCAGCGATTGCATCCTGGCTCGACATGACGACCGATGAGGCAGCCTGTGCGCGCGCAGTTGAACGATGCAGTTTCACTAGACTCGCCGCGCGAGAGCTCACTGACGGGTTCGTCGAGCAAGCGTCAGTAAACCGAGTCTTCTTCCGGCGAGGGCGCACTGACGGCTGGCGTGAGGAACTCAGCCCGCATTTGATCGATCTCGTCGAGCAGGATCATGGCCTGCTGATGAAAGAACTTGGCTACCTCGACTAGCGAGAAGTCCTCTCTGCAAACATTCCGAACATCGCTGACCAGAGATCACCCATCATCTGAATGCTCTCGACGTCGACGCGCTCGTTATCCCCATGCAGCATTGTGGGGATCTCCTCGACGGGCAATAGATCACTGTAGAGGCCGAAGCCGTAGGCGGTGGCTCCCCGATGACGGTAGAAGCGGGCGTCGGTGATGCCGCTCGCCATGATCGGCCGGAGTTCGGCTCCTGGGCGCTGGATTCGCGCGGCATCGGTCATCAACTCCCACAGCGGAGTCCCCGTCGGACTTGAGGAGCCATCTGAACCCGCGATCACGGTCATGTCCACGGTATCGGCCAGTTCACCGAGTGCGAGCCGGAGATGGTCGTACACGTCGTCGAGCGTTTGGCCGATGACGGTTCGAACATCGACCTCTATTCGAATCTCGGCCGGGACGGTGTTCCAGGAATCCTCCGTCTCGATCCCGGTGACCACACTCGACATTCGACTCAGCGCAAAAATGTTCTTCGCCGCGAGGGCAGGAACATGGGGCAGGATCTTGTCGATCAGTTCAGGGTTCAGGATTGGGTTCTGATCCGGGCCATCCCACCAGGTCCCCATGATCTGACTCCACGCCTCAGAAATCACGATCGGATGGGCATATTCGTTGATGCGGCTGATGACCTCTGCTGCCACTTGGGTTGACAGGATCGAGCCGTATGCCATGGAACTATGGACTGGGTCACGTCGGATGGTGATGCGCATCCGCCAGGCTCCCTTTTCAGCCGTCAGTGACGAAATCACGGGGGCATCAATTGGACCGATGCTCGAGCCACCGGACTCGGTGATGATCCAGTCAGCGGCCATGGCATCGGGCTGATGCTCCATTAGCCAGCCGGTGCCCTTGGTGCTCAGTGCCTCTTCATCGGCAACGGCGGCGAAGACGATATCTCCACCGCGGTGGGTGCCTTTGTGTGCGTAGTCACGAAAGGCGGTTGCCATGGTCGCAACATGGCCCAGCATGTCCATGGCACCGCGACCCCAGATGAATCCGTCAATGAGCTCGCCACCGAAGGGATCATGTTTCCAGCGCGCGGGATGTGCAGGTACGACATCGGTATGCCCGATGAGCATGAGGGTCGGGGCACTGGGGTTGGTACCGGGAAGACGCGAAATCACCGATCTGCGCCCAGGCGCCGCGTCGAAGATCTCTACATCCGCGCCACAGCCGCTAAGAATTGAGGCGACGTCATCCGCGTTGGCTTCCTCGCTTGCGGAATCAGTTCCGTCATTGGTGCAGGCATTGCGAATGAGGGCTTGAAGGAGTTCTACCGACTCGCTCACTTCATCTCCACTCGATCTCGGCGGTGTTCACTTTCCGCAAGATTAGTGCATGTGGCGAACCGTGACCGCGTGTGCGTTCCAAACCTTGTGCGCTCGCTACGATCCGTGTAATTTTCAGCACTCAGTAACAATTTTGCAGCTTTAGGGACCCCCGGCTCCTTCGCGGAAAGCGGTACGCCATATATCTAGTTACCAGCAGATGCGCCGAGCGCGTGGTCGCAATCTGATCGCAATGGTGGCTGCCTCGGCAGCAGCGGCAGGTTTCCTGCTGGTAGCACCGTCCGCGAGCGCGTCGCCGCCGGTGAGCTCAACTCGACAGGCGACGATCAACGTTGAGGTGGCCTGCATCACGTCATACGCTTCGATCGGTGAAAACGGTAGGCCTCAACCTGCCTCACGCGGTTGAAGTGTCAGGGACCACCCACGCACACGGCGAGAGCTACCCGCCCGCACATGCAAAACGGGCACAACATGTCCGGTTCGACAGTTATGCCCGTTTTGTTCAGTAGCGGGGAGAAACTGGCAGGGCGCGACCATCGGGTTGCGAGGTAAGCGTGATCCCCTCACGAAACCGCACTTCTGCACCCCCTCCTGAACCCCCTGGGGGTGCAAGGCCTGCACCCCCCTTGTCCACAAACACCGACGACAGACCAGCCGCGGGAGAGCAACTGCAGGTCCAGCTTGTGGCCTCGTCTCGCCTAAGATCTCACCGATAATCGCTGACCTATAGATACACCTCGCGTCGATGCCCGACGCGCACGACGTGAATGACCAGCATCGCATCGATCACCTCGTACACGATCCGGTAATCCCCGACTCGCACGCGATAGACGTCCTGCTCCCCTGACATCGCCACGCTCGCCGGTGGACGGGGGTTTTCGGCGAGGAGTTCAATCGCGGCGCGGATTCGCTGCTGCTCCCGTCGCTCAAGGCCAGCGAGTGACTTGGCCGCACGTCGAGCAATGCGGATGTCGTAGCGAGATGTCACGCGAGACCGAGCTCGGCCTTGACCTGCTCCCAGGGAACGTAGTCTTCCTGTTCGCGCGCGAGTGACAATTCCGCGCGGTCGAGCGCCTCTTCAGCATCATCGAGTAGACGCTGAAAGACTGTCGGGTCGACCACGACAGCGACAGGTCGACCCCGGCGCGTGAGGTAGACCGGTTCCCCCGTGCGGGTCGCGCTCTCAATCACGGCAGCCAACTGCTCCCGCGCTTCGCTTACCGCCATCTCCGTCATGTACGAATCGTACGCCTCGCAGCGACGGAGCGACAGCGGGGATGGAAGACGGGCAGACCCTGTCGGAAATGCCCGTTTTGTCTGGTAGCGGGGAGACAAAACAATGCTGCGATTCTTGGGTTGCACACACCGCAAGATGCCCTCACAAAGAACCACTTTGGGACTGCCCCGAGTTTGGTTGCCTCCTGACCTGTGAGGATTCGTCCTCGCTGGAAGGATGTTTGTCATGCCGAAAGCATTTCCGATCG
>CAIKZY010000050.1 GCA_903832025.1 uncultured Actinomycetes bacterium | reverse complement strand
TGAGGTCTGCCGTGCAGTCCCCGCCGCGAGTTAGATCAGAGTTGCTGCGTCTCGCTCGGCCGCTTCCAGGTCTGCCGCATCATCGCTGACCGCGGGGAAGACCCATCGGCGATACGACCAGAAACGAAACAGCGTGCCCAGGCCTAAGCCGATGACGTTGGCGCTGATGTTGTCCGCGAGGGCTGAATGCATCCCAAGCGCATAGTGGCTCAGCCACAAGCACCCCAATGAGATGCCCATGGCAACCGCATTCAGGACGAAGAACAGCGGAAGCTCACGAGCGATGTGCGTGCGACCGCGATGGCGAAACGTCCAGTAGCGATTGCCGAAGTACGCCGCGATGGTCGCGACTGCGACGGAAATCGCCTTCGCCGTGATGGGCTTGCCGTGCAGTGCGCCGTGCCCGAAAGCCAGGTAGTTGAACAAGCCAATGTCCACGACCAGCGAACCCAGCCCCACGACGCCGAATTTGGCGATCTCCCGGAACAGTGCCGCGATGGTCTCACCAAGACCACCTGGTTCCGCCATCACTTCAGGCCGGACGGAGGTCATTGGGGAATCCTACGGTCTACTGGCACTAGATTTACCCAGTGAGCGCTGAGGTGTTGCTTGAGTCTGGGCCACGTCTGGGGATGGTTGGTGGCGGCCAACTCGCGCGCATGAGTGCCGCGCCTGCATCAGCACTGGGCATTGAGTTCTGGGTGCTGGCTGCGCACGCAGATGAGTCGGCGGCGCAGGTCGTGCAGCATGTCATGCTCGGATCTCATGAAAATGTCGAGGATTTGCGGGATTTTGCCGCCAGCGTGGATGTGATGACGTTCGATCACGAACATGTGCCACCAGATCATCTGCGTCAATTGCAGGCGATGGGCGTGGCGGTACGACCAGGACCTGATGCCCTGATCTTCGCTCAGGACAAGTTGCGAATGCGCCAGATGCTCACTGAGGCAGGGCTGAGATGCCCGGCCTGGGCGCAGGTGTGGTCAGCGGCCGACGTGGAGCACTTCGCGCAATCCAATGGCTGGCCCGTGGTTCTGAAAACCTCTCGAGGCGGATATGACGGCAAGGGTGTCTGGGTGATCGAGCACCTCGATCAGGTTCAGCAGGTGTTGGAAACATCGCTCCCGCCCGACGCAGTATGGCTCGTCGAGGCGCATGTGCGGTTCACGCGCGAACTCTGTGCGCAGGTTGCCCGAAGTCCCCACGGGCAGGCCGTGGCATACCCGGTGGTGCAGACAATGCAGCGTGACGGCGTCTGCGCCGAGGTCATCAGCCCCGCACCCGACCTGGACCCCGAGCGGGCGGTGTCAGCCCAGGCGATGGCCCTGCACATTGCCGACCTGCTCGATGTGACTGGAATGCTGGCGGTCGAGATGTTCGACGACGGCGAGCATCTATATGTCAATGAGCTGGCGATGCGTCCGCATAATTCCGGTCACTGGAGCATCGATGGCTCAGTGACCAGTCAGTTTGAAAATCACCTTCGTGCCGTGCTGGACCTGCCCCTGGGCTCCCCGAGAGCCCTGGCACCGTATGCGGTGATGGTCAACATCCTCGGCGGTGATGTCGGCGACCTCTATTCGGCCTACCGCCATGTGCTGGCACGGGATCCGGGAATCAAGGTGCACTTGTATGGCAAGGCAGTCCGCCCGGGGAGAAAGGTCGGCCATGTCACCTGCATTGGTGATGACCTGCCCTCGCTGCTCGAGCGAGCTCGCCACGCGGCTGATTACTTCTCAGGCACAATTGATCATTAGTCAGCGGCCGACGACGGCCGGTTCGGAGGATGCATGACCACCAAGGCACCGCTCGTCGGCATTTGCATGGGCAGCGATTCGGACTGGCCGATCATGCGCGCAGCAGCCCATGCCCTCGACGAGTTCTCCATCGCCCACCATGCATCGGTGGTCTCGGCGCACCGCATGCCAGTGGAAATGGTCGAGTACGCCCAAAGTGCAGCCGACCGCGGTTTGCGCGTGATCATCGCCGGAGCCGGAGGAGCCGCGCACCTTCCCGGGATGCTGGCGTCGTTGACCCCGCTGCCCGTCATCGGCGTTCCGGTCCCCGTAGGCACGCTTGACGGCATGGACTCGCTGCTGTCGATCGTGCAGATGCCATCGGGAGTTCCCGTGGCAACGGTTGCCATTGGCAATGCCCGAAATGCCGGACTGCTGGCCGCACGCATCCTTGGCGTGGCAGACGATGACATTCGTCAATCAATGGTGCAGTTCATGGCGGACCTGAATGCTACCGCCAAGGAGCGCGGAGCGAACTTAAGCGATCGCTAGCTCACCTGGCGCGCGAGCGCTGAGCCCACTCAATGGCCGGGCAGCGGTCTTGAATCATCACCATGCCGGCGTTCTCAACACGGGCAGCAGCAAGGTCGTCGATGACATCGAGTTGAAACCACACCGCCGCAGCACCGGCGGCGATCGCCTGATCGGCGAATTCACCGGCGCGGTCAGAGCGGACAAAGACGTCAACCACGTCTGGGACCCCAACAGCCTCCTCAATCGAGGAGTACCCCTGTGCACCATGCACAGTGTCCGCGCGAGGGTGGATGGGCACGATTGTCTTCCCACGCTGCTGTAACACCTGCGCCACTGAAAAGGCGGCGCGATCGGGATTATCGCCCAGGCCGACAATGAACCACAGATTGCTGTCTCGAAGCACCCGGTCAATGTCCTCGGGATCGTTCATGCGGTTGGCCGGCCCAACGCGCGATACGTCCAACCGGCAGCTCGCCAGGCCTTGGGGTCCAGTGCATTTCGCGCGTCGATGACATGCCTGCCTGCGGCAACAGCAGCGGCGGCAGCGGGATCCAATTCGCGGTAGTCAGACCATTCAGTGGCATGAATGACCAAGTGCGTTCCTGTTAATGCGGTGATCAGGTCTTGTTCGTACGTCAGCGTGGGAGAGATACGTGCGGCGTTGTCCAACGCCTTGGGGTCGTGCACCACGACGGAGGCACCCTCGTTGTGCATCATGGTTGCCACCGCCAGCGCAGGGGAATCCCGCACATCATCACTGTCTGGCTTGAAGGCTGCCCCGAGCATCGTGATCTGCTTTCCGGCACAAGTGCCTCCCAGGATCTGGCGCGCCAAATCCACGGTGTGGGCTCGGCGACGGAGGTTGATCTGGTCCACCTCGCGCAGGAACGTCAGCGCTTCTTCCGCGCCGATTTCGCCGGCGCGAGCCATGAAGGCACGAATGTCCTTTGGCAGGCATCCGCCACCGAATCCCAGGCCCGCGGCCAGGAAGCGTGGCCCGATGCGCGGGTCGTAGCCGATGGCCTGTGCCAACTGGGTGACATCAGCCCCGGCCGCTTCGCACACTTCTGCCATGGCATTAATGAATGAGATCTTGGTGGCCAGGAATGAGTTCGCGGCCACCTTGACCAACTCGGCAGTCGGGAAATCAGTGACTAAGAATGGAACGCCGTCGGCAATCAGCGGGGCGTAGACCTGTCTCAGACGATCCTCGCCTCGGGGGCCGTTAACGCCAACGACCAGGCGGTCCGGATGCAAGGTGTCCTGCACCGCAAAACCCTCACGCAAGAATTCAGGATTCCAGGCGACCTCAACGCCGGGAATGTCTGCCAATCGATCAGCGATCAGCGTGGCAGTGCCTACGGGCACGGTGGACTTGCCCACCACCAGGTCTCCGTCTTTCAGGTGCGGCTTGATGGCGTCAACGGCCGCGAACACCTGCGAGAGGTCGGCTGCGTTGGCACCGGCCTGTTGCGGGGTTCCTACGCAGATGAAATGGATGGTTGCGGCAGACACTGCTTGCGCGAAGTCCGTGGTGAACTGCAGTCGGCCGGCTGCCAGGTTCGACTGCAACACCGGGTCCAGGCCAGGCTCGTAGAACGGCACGATGCCGGCATTGAGGGACTCAATCTTTGACGGATTGACGTCCAGTCCGATGACGGAAAAGCCAAGCTCGGCCATGCAGGCCGCATGCGTAGCCCCCAGGTAGCCGGTACCGATCACCGACAGCGTCACGCTCATGGGGGTAAGGGTATCGGGCAGTTTGCCATCCAGGGGACTACGCTAGGAAGACCGTTAGTAGGACACACAAAGAACCCTCATTCGTAACCCGAATGTTGCCGGCCAGGGAGTTTGCATGGCGCTGAAGAAGAACCCAGCTTTCGACGTGTACCAATTGTCTGAAGAGCATCAGGCGTTGAAGGATGCGGCCACCCAGTTTGCGACGGACATAATCGCACCGCGCGCGGCAGAAGTCGATGAGACGGGCATCTTCCCGGTCGACGTCTATGAGGCGATGGTCGCTGCTGACTTGCACGCCATTCACATTCCCGAAGAATTCGGTGGCCAAGGCGGTGATGCTCTTGCCGCATGCCTGGTGATCGAGGAGGTGGCACGCGCCTGCGCTGCCACGTCCTTGATCCCAGCAGTCAACAAGCTCGGCACGCTGCCGCTGATGATCGCCTCGAGCCAAGCCCAGATGCAGGAGTACCTACCCAAGGTCGCTTCAGGGGAAGCGATGTTTTCGTACGCGCTATCTGAGCGGGAAGCCGGAAGTGACGCTGCTGCGATGAAGACGCGCGCCGTCGCCGATGGCGACGGCTATGTGCTGAATGGGCAAAAGAGCTGGATCTCCAATGCCGGCGTCTCGAAGTACTACACCGTCATGGCGGTGACCGAACCCGATGCCGGCGCCCGAGGTATTTCCGCGTTCGTCGTCCATGCTGATGATCCGGGCTTTTCCCTGGTCACCCCCGAGCGCAAGCTCGGAATTCACGGCTCGCCCACGCGCGAGATCTTGTTCGACAATTGCCTGATTCCTGCCAATCGGATGATCGGCGATCCCGGCACGGGTTTCAAGACCGCGATGGCAACGCTGGACCACACGCGCATCACCATCGGTGCGCAGGCGCTGGGCATTGCCCAAGGGGCATTAGACGTGGCGGTGAATTACGCCAAGG
>CAIKZY010000049.1 GCA_903832025.1 uncultured Actinomycetes bacterium | reverse complement strand
CTTGGGGTGAACGAGGTGATCGTCGGGGCGGACACTGGTGGACTGGCAAGCGGCATCGACATGACGCATCCGCCGCTTCCGTTATTTGCCGCGTTGCTGTACTGGCCTTGGACGGCGAATGTTCCAGTAGCCAGTGTCAGGTTGCCCGAGCCACCCGGATCGCTATTCCACGCACAGCGATCGCCAATCTCATATGGTCCATCAAAGTCAGCGCCGGGCGCATCGAGCCAACCGCCGCCAGGAATCATGTCGGTTTGGGTCTCGGCAATCTCATGACCCAGCACGATGCTCACGCCGTCAAGGAGCCCTGAGTCACCGCTATTGACGAAATTCTGTCCGCATCCAGCGCCGGCATCGGCGAGATAGGGCATATTCGTGTACGCGATGTTGCCGAAGCCGCTGGTGGTGTTGGTGTCCGACAGCGCGTCATGCCAAGCGCACCACGGTGCGTTGGGAAATCCATCAGTGCCCGTCCTGGTGGGCGTGAGAATGATGTACTGAGCAGAGCGATTCGACGATGCGGTGGTGTTGTTAAAGTGCACCGCGGCCTTGTATGCCTCATTTCCGATCTTGGTGCCGTCATCGTAAGTAATACTGGGCGGAATGGCACTGTTGTCGTACCAAATGCCCGCAAGGGCTGTAGACGTGGGATAGCCGACATGATCAGGTCCGGTTGGTGTTGGGCAGCTGGAGGCGTATGCGGCCACGGTTCCACCGTCGGTGTCATCGCAATACTGCGTAACGATGCTTGACCACAGTTCATTGTTGGTTCCCAGGCCGGCGATGAAATCGCTGACGTATGCGGCTTCGCCGCTTGGGTCCGAACTTGATGGGAACACCTCACGGGTTTGCGTCGAGGCCTGTGTCGGTGTTCCCCAGCCATTTCCCCAGAAGACGAGGTAGATCTTCGGGGGTCCGGGGGTCACGCCAACTGGAGCCTGCCCATAAAACACTAACTGGCCATTGCCATACGTGGCGGGGGCGACATCTGCGGCCGAGAATTGTGCATGCTGCATGGGAAGCACGTGCGGCATGTGAGCCGAGAAGACATGACCATCCACGGCGATGTCCGACAATGCTGGTAGCGCTGTCGCACTGTTCGGCGATGGTGCGGCAAGAGCAGATGACGTGCCAAGCCAGAAGCCGCTCAGGGCCAAGATGCCCATCATCATCAATCGGAGCCGCACGGATACTCCTCGTTTCGACGTGCATAGCGTCATTTCGGAATTGAACCGGTTCAGCCAAATGGTAACCGAAGATGTCCAAGTCGGCCGCAGCCTGAGCGTCGACCACGCATGCCACATGCACTGGACGTATCCTCAATATGGGTGACTGCGGGATGGGAAGGTCAAGATGGCGCTTTGTCGGAGTCAGCTCATATCGGTGCTCGCCGTATTCGGGGTGTGCCTGGGCATGGCAGTGTCCGGCACTGCTCATGCGGCTGCGCTGCGAACTCCGCGTGTGATCGATGAGGCCAGTAATCATCAGGTGATCACCACGCACGTGGGCGGCAAGATCGTGGTGGTGCTTCATTCCACGGACTGGTCGCTAGTTCGAGCCACCCCATCCGGAATTCTCCGAGTGTTCGGGAGTCCAGTGATCAGTGCGCCTCCGATGACTCCGACCACGCCTCCAGGAATGGGACAGGGAACCCAGACTTCGGTCTTTGTGGCACGAGCCAGGGGAACAAGCATCCTGCGGGCGAGTAGAACATCATGTGGGGAGGCCAAACTGTGCCTCCCCACGCAACGCACCTTTGCGGTGACCGTTCACGTGCAATGAGGCAACACGGACGCTCGGACGCGCCTTGGTGGAGCGATGGTCTTGTCTCAATCAGTCAGCAAACGTAACTTGCTAGTAAGCGGCGCGGTCCACGATCGGGATGACCATGGTCGGTGCGAGTCGAAGTCGGTCGAGCTAGGCCAACCGCCAATTCCGCCAAGGCTCGATGAGATACTGATGGGGTGCCCGCAAACGCTGCCCCATCGGTCCTGGTGACCGGTATCCATACGGCCATCGGCGAGTACGTAGCCTACGAATTCCTGCGCAGCGGTTGGTTCGTGATCGGCAGTGACGCCAGTAGTCACTGCTCGCATTTCAGCAGGGCCCACATTTCCGCTGACCTGACGGATGTCAGGTCATACCGAGCAGCTATTGCATTTGCAGCTGAGCGTGGAAATGGCATCGATTGTGTGGTGAATGCTGGTCTGGTTCCCATGTTCGATGGGCGAGGGCAGCAGTTTGCCGAAGCAGCTATCTGGCCATATCTGAGCGATCAGCGAGGAAGCCTGATCAACGTTATCGGGGCTGACGGGGCAGCGGACCGGAAGTTGTCGGAGATCCGCCGGCAAACGGTCGAGATGGATGCACTGAACGCGGAAGTGCGCGTGAATTCTCTTGCCCCGTACCTCAGTGCTGATCAGTTCGACGGGAGCTTGGAGTATCGAGGAGCTGATGCTGATGCGTTTCTCGCCCACTTGAACGCCTCAGAGCATCGCGGACGCCCAATTGTCACCATCGAGGACATCGCCGCCGCGGTCTGGCTCGTGGCTAATGACCAGGATATTCATGGCGCAACCTTCGGCGCCGACGATTTGTTGCCAGTGCTGGCGTAGCGATCTTGCGCGGTTGCCTTCAGTACAAGTACGGAATGGCGGTAGCCATTGCGCTGGCCTCCGGCTGCCCTCGATGAGTGCGGGTGTGCAGTACCGGCCATTGATTTTGTGCGCACACCAGGCTCAACACCCTGTCTGGGTTGACTCCCACCGGGTGCCCGACGCTGGCCAATAACGGCAGGTCATTGGCGGAATCACTGAACGCCCAGCATCGAGACGGGTCATGGCCACGCTCATCCAAGAGGCTTCGAACCTGATCTGCCTTAGCCGGCCCATGGCTGATCGGTGCCGCCAACCTGCCGGTGTAGATCCCGTTGCACGTTTCCGCCTGGGTGCCGATCGCCCCCGCCATACCCAGACGGCCGGCGATGGTCGACGCTAACTCCAGGGGGCTGGCGGTGGCGATGTACGTAGGAATGCCGAGTTTGTTGAAATGCTGAACAAGGGATGTCACCGAAGAATCCAGCCAGCGGTTCATCGCCTTGGTGGTGAACTTGGCGGCCAGCGTGAGCAATTCGTCCTGACTCCAGCCCTCAACCAGCGATAGAGCTCGAGTGCTGATGGACTGCGATACCCCGGCCAGTTCAGTGCCGTTCGTGCGATATCGATACTCGGTGTAGGCAAAGCGTCCGGCGACAAATGGCGACAGCTGTCCGTGTCGCACGAGCATCATCGCGAAGCGGAACAGCGATGATCCCCGAATGAGCGTATTGTCCAGATCGAAGACTGCGGCTTGATCCATACGCACACGCTAGGTCGAGACCGGGGTCGCTCGCCACCGCGATGCACTGATCGCGGTGACTGTTTGTCACACATTCAGTGTCGCGTAACCTGCAACCTCACCGTTGCTCATCTGGCCACGAGCCAATTGCCATATGCGGATTGCGATCGTCTGCGAGTCGTTCCTGCCACGCACCAATGGCGTGGTCAATTCCATCAAGCACATCAGCAGCCTGCTCGTGCAAGCTGGACACCAAGTGATCCTGGTGGTTCCGGACAGTTATCGAGAACCATCGTGGAACGGGATCATGGTGCATCGGGTGAAGTCCTTCGAGATCCCCGGTGTCCACGACATGGACATCGCCTGGACAACGCCGGGCAAGTTGGCCCAGGTATTCGATGACTTCGGTGCCGACGTGGTGCATCTGGCCTCGCCCTTTGTCCTGGGACGACAGGCCGGTGTTGCTGCGCGCATGCTCGGCATACCTGTCGTCGCGGTGTTCCAGACCGATGTCCCGGGATATGCCAGCCATTATGGACTCGGCCCCGTGACGCAACTCGCCCATGCAGTGGTTCGGTCTATCCACTCCCAGGCGACGACCAATCTTGCACCCTCTCAAGCATCCAAGACCTACTTGGCAGCGTTGGGCGTCCCGCGCGTGGCAATTTGGCGGCGGGGGGTCAATCGCACGCTCTTTCGACCGGAGTTTCGATCGAGTGAACTTCGAGCGAGCTGGCATGCAACGGATCTGCCAGTGGTGGGCGTGGTCGGTCGTCTAGCTCCGGAGAAGAACATCGCGATCCTTGCCGGACTGGCCACGAGGGCTGACCTGCGCCTAGTGATCGTCGGGGACGGTCCCGAGCGAGCACACCTGCAGCGATTGCTACCGCGTGCGATCTTCATGGGTCGGTTAGCCGGCAATGATCTGGGGGCAGCAATGGCCAGCATGGACGTCCTCGTCGCCCCCGGGGAGCTAGAGACGTTCTGCCAGGTGGTGCAGGAGGGCCAATCCGCCGGTGTGCCTGTTGTGGCTCCGGCAATCGGCGGACCGGTCGATCTCATCGATGACCAGATCACCGGATTGCTCTACCAACCAGGTGACGTATTGGGCATGGAGCAGGCGGTCGATCGCCTGCTCGATGATGAGCTCTTCGCCCACCGAGTGCGCGAGCAGGCGCTGGCAGCTGTCGCTGATCGCGACTGGGGAACGTTGACGCAGGAATTGATCGGTCACTACTCGGCAGCATGTGCCGGACTACTTGGCCTGCAGGCTGCCTAGGCACTGGACTCTTCGACTGGAAGGTTTCACATGCGCATCGTTGCAATCGGTGACAGCTTCAGTTCCGGGGTGGGAGATCAGCGGCGTATTGGACGGGGGTGGTCGGCGCGACTGGCCGTCGGGATTTCGGCAGAGCAGCACCTGAACTTCTCGATGTCCGGTGTCTGCATCAGCGAGGTGATCACGGTGCAACTCCCGGCGGCGTTGGCGGCCAGGCCAGACTTGATCACCATCAGTGTCGGCGGCAATGACGCGATCAGACGAGGGTTCACTGATTTGGCCATGCGTGAATCCATCGCTCGACTCATCGAGGGCGCGAGCAGTCGTGGGGCACAGATCCTGGTGCTCGGGCTCGCCGATATGCCCCGCTGCGTACCGATGCCCTCCAGCGTTCGCGTTGCCCTGTCCCGACGGTTCTCTCGGGTCAATGCTGCGCTGATTGATGCGGCAGTGCTCGCGGGAGCTGCTGTCGTGGAGCGATGGAATGACGACGCTTCCTACGTGCGGAGCAACTTGCACTATGACCGCGTGCATCCGTCAAGTCGTGGGCATCAGCACCTCGCCGGGTGCGCGGCAGCGGCTCTGAATATGTCCCAGGCGGCGCTGTGCGGTGACGAGCCACCGCACGAGGCAATCGCACCAAAGGTTGGCTTCGTCGTACGCGGTGGCGCCAAGGCGATGAAGGTCACCGGACGACGAATGCCAGGAATCGTTCAGGCAGTGCGGGCCGAGCGAACCGCACAAGACATGGTGATGGCTTAGGACCGCAACGTGTGCTCCTGAGGTCACACCAAGGCGGCTGCCGCGGCGGCTCGTGTCGCTGCGGCAGCGATGACATCAAGATCTGCTGGCGAATGTGCTGTTGAGACGAACCAGGCTTCGAATGCCGATGGAGGCAGCCAGACGCCGTTTTCCAGCATGGAGTGGAAGAACGCAGCGAATGCAGCGGTGTTTTGCGCTCGTGCCTGCTCATACGTGGTGACATGCTCATCGGTGAAGAAGAAACTGAACAGGTTTCCCGCGCGCTGCAGGCGATGCGGCACGCCTGCCTCCGTGAGTGCTGCATCGATGATCGAGGTAACCGAATCTGCGGTGGAGTTCAGGTGTGCATACACCTGCGAAGAACAGTGTTGCAGTGTCACCAGGCCAGCGGTGGTCGCCGTGGGATTTCCAGACAGCGTGCCGGCCTGGTAGACCGGCCCGGCAGGTGCGAGCAAGTCCATGAACTGCTCATCGCCGCCAACGGCCGCCAGCGGCATTCCGCCGCCGATGACCTTGCCGAAGGTGAACAGGTCAGGCTTCCAGCCTTCGGTAGCGCCCTCCAGTCCCCACCAGCCATCTGCAGCTACGCGAAAGCCGGTCATGACCTCGTCAAGGATGAACAATGCGCCATAGGCGCTGGTGAGTTTGGCGATGCGGTCATTGAAGCCGGCGGGCGGCGGAACGACACCCATGTTCGCCGGAATTGCCTCGGTGATCACGCATGCGATCTCCTCGCCGCGCGATTGGAACAGGGCATCGAGCGCGGCGCTATCCCCATAGGGCAGGACAATCGTGTCAGCGGCTGTCGTTGCCGTAACGCCCGGGGAGTCAGGCAGCCCCAGCGTTGCAACCCCTGAGCCTGCGGCAACCAGCATGGAATCAGCATGGCCGTGGTAGCAGCCGGCGAACTTGACGATCAGGTTGCGTCCGGTATGCGCTCTGGCGATGCGCAAGGCCG
>CAIKZY010000048.1 GCA_903832025.1 uncultured Actinomycetes bacterium | reverse complement strand
TTGGCCAGTGTGCCGGTGAAGCCGGCAACAGGAAGCCCCTGGTTGATCGGCCACCACTGACTGCCCTGCGTGGTGGCCGCCTTGGTGAGGACCGTTGCCATGGTGGTCACCGGGGAGCGATCCAGATGGGACAGGCCGCTGCCATCGGACAAGGTGACTCCGACAGTGGAAACCCCGGCCGCTTGCAAACTGGCCACGATGGCAGCGGCTCCGCCGGCAAAGGATGCACCGTGTCCTGATTTGCCGCCGGCCAGGTGTGCCAGAGCTTCGGCCATGTTGTTATCCGAATCGGTGAGCATCCGCTCGATCAGCCAGGAAACCGTCGGACTGCTCACCGACGCCAGAGGCGTGGCTCCTGGGCCTGCGGTGCCTTTGTGGACTCCGGTGACCGTGACGCCGTTGGCCCGGAGCAGAGCGGCAAAGTGCTTGGCTGCGGCCCGAGCAGGATTTGCGACCCGCACCACGGAGGTCGGCGTGGCGCGCCCCTCGTCTGTCATCAATGCCTGGACCGGGGCAGCCTCCCCCTGTGATCGAAGGTTTGGCGACCAGCCTGGCGCCCAGTCCGGACCGGTGAACAGGCTGTCATCGAATTGCACGCCCACGCGGGCACCCGGTCCCAGTGCCACTGCGGTCTTTGCCGCCAGGTCCTGCATGGATGCCTGCGGGCCGACCGCCGGGCCGCTAGCAAGCAAGGGATCGCCGCCGCCGACCAGCGTGACCGTCGACCCCACTCGCACGACGCTGGTGCGCAGCCGGTAATCCGGTCCCAACACCGACAGGGCGGCTACCGCCGTCAGCAGCTTGGTTGCCGAGGCCGGGATCTGCGCAGTGGTGTCAGCCTGATTGAGCAGCACTGTGCCGGAAGCCGGATCGCTGATGATGGCACTGGCCTGTCCCAGCGCCTTGGAGTGCAGCAGCGGTCCAAGGCGTGCCGCAAGTCCCGCAGGGGTCGGCATCGGGGCGCGTGAGCCGGAGATCGCTGCCGGCACCAGAACGGGCGCCGCGCTGGGAAGTCCCGGCCCGGACGCAGCCTGGGCTGTGACCGAACAGGATGCCAGTACCACGCAGGTGGTGATGATGGCCACATGCCAGCCTCCTTGGCGCAGCATCGACCCTCCCGCATCACTAGCCTGGGATCACACACTATGACACCGCGAGGCCCACATGGCTGAGCGCTCTGCCCGAAAGGCAACCATGGAGCCCCTGGAGTTCGACGTCACCATCGAGATCCCCGCAGGCAGCCGCAACAAGTACGAGATTGATCATCACACCGGGCGCATTCGGCTGGATCGAATGCTGTTCACCTCCACGCGGTACCCGCATGACTACGGCTTCATCGATAACACCCTGGGGCAAGACGGCGATCCCTTGGATGCCCTGGTCTTGCTGGGCGAGCCGACGTTTCCCGGAGTGCAGATTCGCTGCCGAACGGTAGGCATGTTCCGGATGACTGACGAGGCCGGCGGGGACGACAAGGTGCTCTGCGTGCCGGCTGGTGACCCGCGCCAGGAGCACCTGCGCGACATCCACCACGTTCCTGAGTTCGATCGGCTCGAGATTCAGCACTTCTTCGAGGTCTACAAGGACCTAGAGCCCGGCAAGAGCGTTGAAGGGGCTACCTGGGTCGGGCGAACCGAAGCCGAGGCTGAGATTGCCGCTTCCTACGAGCGTGCCCGACAGATGCCGACGTCCGCGCATTAGGAGTGCACGTCCGTCTTACGAACAACAGTCATGGCCCCGACCAACACGTTGGTCGGGGCCATGACTGTTCAGCGTGCTCGGTGCTCCCGTTGGCCCGACCATGCGTCGGCCGAACGATGCGGTGAGTTAACTATGCGTCGGCGAAGCAGACTTTGCCGTGGCCGCAGCACTGTCCAGGCCCTTGTTCAGCTCCATGGGCGTGAAGAGCGCGTACCGAACCGGTTCGGGTAACGGCGTGAAGCCGAAGGCCTCAAAGGCGCCTTGGCCTGCTTGACGAATCAGGAATTGCGCCGTGGCGAAGGCAGCCGGGTCAGCGGGGTTGTTGCAGACCATGAGATGGGCGATGCCCATCACAGGCCAGCCGACCATGGCCTGGCCCTGCTGCAACACGATCTTGGCTGAGCTGGCAGAGAAGTTCTTGTCGTTCGGCACACCGCCCAGTGCTGGTCCGGCAGTGACATTGCCCTTGGCGTCGGTGGTGTACTCGATTGCGCCAATACCCACCTTTTGCAGTTGCGTGTCATCGGGGGCGATATCGCTGCCCTGCACCACCATGCTCGCGGCGGTGAAGTTGGCGGCGCTGGAGACGACCTGGGTCAGCACGCTGGCTGATCCGGTCTTTGCCGTCATGGCATCGATCAAGGCCTTTTGTGTTGGGAAATGCTGACCGACGCTCACTGTGCCCGCTGAGCCGCCCTTCCAATCGGCCGGGGCCGTCTTGGCGAGGTAGGCGCCCATGGCAGCGACTGGGCCGCTGCTTGCCGTGGTGCTCATGACCGTGAGCGCCCCATCGGCTGACAGTGAAGTCCCGCCGTTGGCAGCGGTCAGGGCCGGGTCGCCCCATGAGGTGATCTGGCCACTGAGGATCTTGGCGATCAAGCTGTTGGACAGGACCAGGCCCTGGGCATCGGGGTTATTGAAGGCCAGCACCACGGCGTAGCCGAACACGGGGGCCACCACGATCTTGGCCGGACAGGTCTTTTGGAATTCCTCTGTCTGCAACGGTGTCGGCGCCTGGTCAAACAGCTTGATTGGCGCTGCCTCATTCGGGCCGACCTCGGTGATGGTCTGACCTGCGCACGATGAACCCAGATTGGTATTGACCGCCGCGGCAACACCGGCCAGATCCTCGGGAACCGAGATCTTGGTATCGCCCTTTTCGCACACGATGTGCTGGTCGATCAGTGCCGCTTGCACGTCTGGCGGCAGCGGTGGTGTGCACGCGGCCAGTGCCACCGCACCCAGTGTGAGCAACGAAGCGAGGACGATGCCCCGGGATGTTGACAGCTTCCGGGACATCGTCCTCACCTTTTATCGTTGAGCCTGTTTACGGATCAGTGAACGAACGTGCTGGTACTACTTGATCGTCGTAACGAAATCCTTGGCCTTGGCCAGGACTGATCCCGAAACCGGCACGTAGCCCAGGCCCGAAGCCTGCGTGGGTCCGCACTTTTGGATCACGTAGTCGAAGAACTGGCGAACGCCCAGTCCGTTCGGGCCCTGGCCGTCGTCGCGAACCAGGCCGTAGCTGAAGATCGCAGCCGGGTAGGCGCCGTTGACCTTGACGTTGTGATCCAACGTGACCCAGCCATTTGAGCCAATGTTGGTTTGGACGGCCAGGTTCTTGGCTGCAGACTGAGCGCTGGGGGCAACGTACTGGCCCAGAGCGTTCTGGATGCGAGCAACCGGGTAGCCCTTGGCATCGGAGTAATCGACGTAGCCGATTGCGCCAGGGGTCTGGTCAATCAGCGCCATGTCGGCCGCGTTGCCCTTACCGGACTGCGAGCTGGGCAGCGGTGCGCCACCGGGGAATGCCGTGCCGAAGTTGTCCTGCACGACCGACCAAATGGTCGGGGCCCAAGCGTTCAGGTAGCCCAGGGTGTTGTTGGAGGTGCCGGAGGCATCCGAGCGGTAGACGACGGTGATGTTGGTCGCCGGGATGACCTTGGCGATCGCCGGGGTCTGCTCGGCCAGGATTTCCTTGTCACGCCAAGACGTGATCTTGCCGGCCATGATCTTGGCCAAGGTGACCTGCTTGAGCTGGATGGACGAGCCCAGGGTCTTGTTGGTGGCAGCGTTGCGCAGGTTGATCGGGAACGCGATGGCGCCGCCGATGTCAGGCAGGTAGTGGTAGCCGAAGGATGGCGGGGTCGCCGTTGCGGCGTACTGCGAATCCGTCTGGCCGTACACGAAGACGCCCTTTTGGAAGTTCGACTTGCCAGTGCCGGAACCGGTCGAGGCGTACTGAACCGCGAAGTCCGACTGGGTGGCGTTGTAGCCCGACAGGCAGGCAGACATGAAGGGATAAGCGAATGACGAGCCGCCACCACTGATGGTGTTGGTCGCGAATGATGGTGCCGCAAGGGCGATGGTGGACGCAGCTACTGCTGCGCTCGCCGCGACTGCAAGCAGACGACGCACGGGATTCTCCTTAGGTGGATTTCAATTGGCAGTGAAACGCTAGGCAAGGTGGGTGACCAGAAGGTCCCTTGCGGATTTCCCTGTCACGACGCGCAGGTGAACAGTGCGTGGACAGGTGAACAGCTGATTAACCGAAGCGGCCGTTGACGTAGTCGAGCGTGCGCTGATCCTGCGGGTTGCCGAAGATGTCGGTCGTCGGGCCCTGTTCAACGATGTGCCCGGGCTCGCCTTCGGCTGCCAGGAAGAACGCGGTGTAGTCGGCTACGCGCACTGCCTGCTGCATGTTGTGGGTCACGATGATGATCGTGATGTCCTTGGACAGCTGGCGAATGGTCTCCTCGACCTTCAGGGTCGATGCCGGGTCCAGTGCTGAGCACGGCTCGTCCATCAGCAGCACGTGCGGATTCACCGCAAGTGCACGGGCGATGACCAGGCGCTGCTGCTGGCCACCGGACAGCGAACCGGCCTCGTGGTTGAGGCGGTCCTTCACTTCGGTCCACAGCCCGGCCGCGGTCAAGGTCTCCTCCACGATGTCGTCGTGGTTGGGACGCTTCATGCCCGACAGCTTCAGGCCGGCGAGCACGTTTCCGCGAATGGTCATCGAGGGGAACGGGTTTGGCTTTTGGAAGACCATCCCGATCGCCAGGCGAATCAGGACCGGATCGACCTCGGGGGCGTAGATGTCCTTACCCTCGTAGCGAATTTCCCCGGCCAGCGCAGCGCCCGGAATGAGCTCGTGCAGGCGGTTCAGAGTCCGAAGGAAGGTCGACTTGCCGCAGCCCGAGGGGCCGATCAGCGCGGTCACCGTTCGCTTGGGAAACTCAATGTTGACACCCTCGAGCACCTTGCGCTTGTTGAACCAGATGCTGATGTCGTGCGCGCTCATCTCCACCTGGCGCTCGGGAGTTACCTCAGGGGATTCGGTGAACTCATCTTCCAGCGTGGCGATGTTTTCGAATTCGGCAGATGACATTGCACTTCCTTCGTTATCGGCGCACGCGCTTGGCGGTGAGCACTCGGGTGATCGTGAACAAGATGGCGACCAGGATGACCAGGACTAGGGCCGCTCCCCAGGCGCGGGTGACCGCATCGGGATACGGCTGGGCAACGTTGGAGAAGATATAGGCCGGCAGGGCCGTGATCGGCTGGTTGAACGGATTCAGCACGGTCTGGTCGTTGCTCAGGGCTGTCAGCAGCAACGGCGCTGTCTCGCCCACAACGCGTGCGATACCCAAGATGGCGGCGGTGATCAGGCCGGTCTTGGCAGCCGGAAGCACGACCTTCATCACCACGCGTGCCCGCGTGGAGCCCAAGGCCAACGCGCCGGTGCGCAGGTCGTCCGGGATCAGCTTCAGCACCTCCTCCGCGGTTCGGGCCACTGTCGGGAGCATCAAGATCGCGTATGCCAGGCCGGCGGCAAACCCGCTGCTTTGGAGTACTCCGGTCAAGATGAACACAGTCAAGATGAACAAACCAGCCACGACCGATGGAACACCGCTCATTGCCTGGACCAAAAAGCGCACGTAGGGAACGGCCTTGCCGCGGACCTCGGTGATGTAGACCGCCGTGGCAATACCCAGCGGCACGGCGAACAAGGACGCGATCACCACGACCATGATGGTGCCGAGAATCGCGTTGCCCACACCGCCGTACCCCAGCGGCGTGGATGGGGAGATGTAGACGTTGTTCTGGAACAAGAAGGCCCAGCTCAGTGCATGCACGCCATTGCTCACGATTGACCACAGCACCGAGATCAAGATGACGAAACTGAAGATGGTGGCACCGATGGCGCACACGATGATCGCCGAATCCAGCACCGCCTTGGTGCCTCGCTGCGACCAGGCGGCGATCGCCGATGCGATCAACTGCAGCGGCAGGTAGATCACCAGCATCAAGATCGGCTTGGGGATCGAGGTCAAGAACCACAGCAGGCCCACGATCACCGGCGGAACGATGACGGCAATGGCCACCGCCACGCGGAAGTTCGCGGTGCGCCGGCGCCATGGAAGCGCAGCCTGCTGCAGACGCAGCTCACTCACGCGCGAGTTGTCAAACAAGGTCGTGGTCATGACTGGATCCGTCCGGTGCGGCGCACGATGAGGTTCGCGAGGATGTTCACCAGCAAGGTTCCCGCGAACAGGAAGAAGCCGGCGGCGAGCAGGGCCTGAGTTTCGGGGTTGCCCGAGCTCTCACCGAACTGCGAAACGATCAGTGTTGCCACCGATCCACCACCGGACTGAATGATGTGGAAGAAGTTGATATTGAAGACCAGTTTCAGCACGAAGAACACCGCGATGGTCTCGCCCAGTGCTCGGCCCAGGCCCAGCATGATGCCGCCCACGATGCCACCGCGTCCGAACGGAATCGCGACGTAGCGCAACATGGTCCACATCGAGCAACCCAAGGCTTCGGATGCGTTGATCAACTCAGGCGGTGTGCGGCCGAGTACCTCCCGGGTCACCGAGGTGACGATGGGAATCATCATGACTGCCAGGACGAAGCCGGCGATGAATGGCGTACCGAGGAAGTTGCCGGAGTCATTCTTGAACAGCGGGAACCAGCCCAGGTACTGATTAAGCAGCTTCTGCCATTCCACCGCTGCTGGGTTCAGCACGTAGAACGCCCACAGGCCCAAGATCACGCTTGGGATGGCAGCCATCAGGTCCACGACGTTGGTCATCACCGTGGCGACCTTCTTCGGTGCCATGAAGACCATGAACACGCTCAGCAGCAGGGAGGCCGGAACCGCGATCACTAGGGCGATGACGGCGAGCAGCAGTGATCCGTAGAGCATGCCCAAGATGCCGTACTGAGCCGGAGTCGCAGTCGGATTCCAGACCGTGGTGGTCAAGAAGGACAGGCCCTGGCTGTGCAGGACCGGAACGGTCTGGGCGCCGAGGAAGACGGTGATGCCGGCCAGGACGATCAAGGCGGTGAAGGCGGCACCGGTGATCACTCGGTTGAAGACTCGGTCGCCCTTGTGGGAACTGACACTGGATGAAAGGTCACGAACCTCGGGCGGAGCCGTTTGCACCATGAGGACATGTTGCTGCCGACAGATTGCCGAAGCACTGAGCAATGACGAACGAGAATTTGCCGAACCCTGAACTTCACATGAACGACACCTGTGAGCCGCGCCCAGCGCCGAACGAGCGGCTCAATCCAGGGCGGCTCGTCGGCCGCTGAGGGCATTGATGACCGACTGGCAGATAGCCCACTGAGCAGTCACCGCTTCGGGAGTATCACCACAGCACAGCACGGGAATGCCCGCACGCACCCCCATGGCCACCTGACCGCCCAGACCGTCGGGGTAGACCCGGATACCTAGGGCTCTGGCCGCCACCTGCATATCGGGCGGACCGATGCCGCACACGATGACCAGATCGCTGCGGTGCACGTTGTCATCCACGACCAGAGCCAAGGCGTCGGCATCGTCGAATACCGGCGGGACCCGAGCGGACAAAGCGCCACCGGCTTGCCCGAGTGCCACAGCCAGGAAACTCAGGTGATCAGCCACCAGCCCGATTGGCGTCGCGGTCCCTGGTTCCACGAATTCGGTCCCGCAGGTCACCACCACCAGCCGTGGACGCGGGTGCACCAGGACGCTGCGCACGCCCGCTCGGGCAAGAACGCCGATATGGACGGGGTCCAAGTCCTCACCGGCCCGAGCGACAATCGCTCCTGCAGCCAGCACCTCACCGATCTGAACGATCCCAGTTCCGGCCCGAACCACCGGGGCCTGGACGCTGTCTCCGACAACATGCACTCGGTCACGGGAAACAACGGCATCAGCGCCCGGTGGCACTGGTGCTCCGGCCATGACCCGAATGGCCTGACCGGCCGTGAGCGGCTGTGATGCCAGGAATCCCGCGGGCACGTCATCGACGATCTTCAACGTCTTGCCGGCAATACAGTCCTGACTGCGAACAGCCATGCCCTGCACCGCGACCGTGGCAAATGCCGGAACCGGGCTTTGGCACACGGCCGGGGCGGCCAGCACGCATGCCTGCGCCTCCGGCATTGGCAGCTCGATGGCGTCAAGCACGGGCAGTCCATCGATGAATTGCTCGCATGTGGTGGGCTCACCGGTCACGCGTGCACCATAGAACCCCGTCGAGCCGAACCCACACAACCACGCCTGGCAGTTCATCGCGGCCGGTGCATGGCTCCGGGGACCAGCTCCGGGGACCAGCTCCGGGGACCAGCTCCAGGGGGCCGGCTCCGATGCACGGCTTGGTTGCAGGCGGGAAGTCGCCAGCGAGGTGGCCCTACGCTTTGGGCATGGATCCCGCGGTTGCGCCCAAGAAGTCATCGCGCCGCAAGACGTTCATCAGCCTGGCGGTCGGCCTGATCGTGATGGCGGCAGTCTTCTTCTTCATCTTTCCCAAACTCGGTGATTACGGGAAGGCCTTTGCCACCCTGCGGCAGATCTCGCCCTGGTGGATCGCCGCCCTGGTGGCCGCTGCACTGGTCAACATCGCGCTCTACCCGCTGACAGCCATCGCCGCGATCCCGCACCTGCCCTATCGCCAGGCATTCGTCAATCGCCAGGCCGGCTTCTTGATCTCCAATGTGATTCCCGGCGGTGGCGCGATCGCCGTGGGCACGCAATACGCGATCTTGTCCGGATACGGCGTGACCGCCACAGCCGCCGCAGCTGCCGTTGCCGCCGATGCGGTCTGGACCTACTTGATGACCTTGGGCATGCCGGCAATTGGCGTGGTTCTGCTCGTGCTGACCGGGCGTTCGACAGCCGGAATGACCACTGCTGCGGTTATCGGACTGGTCGTGGTGATCGTTTCGGTTATCGCGATCACGATCATCTTGCGATCCGAGAGCGGCGCCGCCTCGATCGCTCGGTTCCTCCAGCGCCCGCTCAACGCGGTCTTGCGCAAGTTCAAGCGCAGCGCTCCGGACATGGAGGCCATGCTGGTCGGGTTCCATCACCATGCTGCCTCACTGGTCGCCCGACGCTGGCCGCAGCTGACCATCACTAATGCCCTTGCCCAACTAACACCGCTGCTGGTGCTGTGGGTGGCGGTGACGGCGCTGGGAGCATTTCCGAAGCCGATTACGTTCCCTGAGTTGTTCGCCGCGTATTCCATTGCACTGCTCCTGACCAGTTTCCCGATCACCCCCGGCGGCCTGGGAACGGTGGATGCGGCACTGGTGGCGCTGCTCACGGCCTTTGGCATGGATGCCTCGCTCGCCGTGGTCGCCGACCTGGTCTGGCGGCTGGTCTGGTTCTTGCCGCAACTGCTGGTCGGACTAATCTCCTTCGGGATCTACAAGTGGGATATGAGGAAACGTGCGCATTGAAGTCTGGTCTGATGTCGTCTGCCCGTGGTGCCTGATCGGCAAGCGACGCCTGGATCACGCCCTCACTCAAGTCGATGGGCTTGGGGACGTAGAAGTGGTTCATCGTGCATTCCAACTAGACCCCGAGTCCACCACCATGGGCCAGCGCACCGTCGAGGTGCTCGCGCGCAAGTATCAGATGTCAGCAGAGCAGACCCAGCAGATGATGCAGAACGTCACCGACGTGGCCAACGAGGTCGGACTGCAGTACGACCTGGCAAACACCCTCAGCGGCAACACCGCCATCGCCCATCAACTGCTGTTGTGGGCACAGTCACTGGGCAAGGGTGCGCAACTGCTGGAGGCGATGTACCTGTCGTACTTCGAACAAGCCCTGCCGGTCTTCACCCTCGATGATCTCCTGCCGTTGGTAACAGGCATCGGCTTGGACGGTGACGCTGCCGCCGCAGCGATCGCCAATGGCAGTTTTGCCGAGCAGGTCGCCGCTGATCAGGACCTGGCACGACAGTTCGGGGCCAACGGGGTGCCGTTCTATGTCATCGATCGCGCGTTCGGCATCTCCGGTGCCCAGTCCAATGAGGTGTTCGTGTCTGCCCTGATCCAAGCTCGAGATGCGGATCGGTCATGAGCCTTGATGCCAGCACCCGTCGAACGCTGCGCTTTTCGATGTTCCTGCAATCGTTCGCGGTCTTGATGTTCGGGGTAGTGACCGTGCTGCAGATCACTTCCAAGGGACTCACGGCACTGACGTTGGTCTTCGGAGCGGCAACCGCAGTGTGCTTTGCCGTGCTGGTCATGACGCGGCGCTACGTCAAAGCCAACGCCGATGATGGGCCCGCCGCGCCCTAGCCCTGCTAGAGTTTCATGCGCAAGGGGAGCTCGCACGCAAGCGGGCTGAGAGGGCAGCTAGCGCTGCCGACCCACAGAACCTGATCTGGGTAATGCCAGCGATAGGGATGAACATGAAGCGACTTGTGCTCCTCGGTGTCGTAGCAATCTGTGGTGCAGCGCTGCTGGCATCTTGCTCTGCAGCACCAAGTGCCCAGCAGCAACCATCGACAGCCCACCCGGTGACCGTGCACCTGCTGACTCATGATTCATTCGCCGTGAGCCCAGCGCTGATCACGGGATTGAAGGCACGCGGTATCAATTTGCAGATCGACACCGGCGGGGATGCCGGAACCGTCGTCGCTGGCGCCATCTTGTCCGCGGGCAACCCCAGCGGTGACGTGCTGTTCGGCGTGGACAACTCCTTGGTCGCCAAGGCGGTCAACGCCAAGGTCTTCGCGCCATATCGATCACCAGCACTCTCCCAGGTCATCCCGGCTCTTGCGGCTCAGACTGATGGCAACATGGTCACGCCGATTGACTTCGGCAACGTGTGTGTCAACGTCGATGACGCATGGTTCACCGCGCACCATCAAGCGGCTCCCGCATCTCTGGCTGATTTGGCAGCTCCGGCCTATCGCGACGAGTTTGTCGTGGAGGATCCGGGCACCAGCTCGCCGGGCATGGCCTTCATGCTGGCGACCATTGCCAAATTCGGCACCAACTGGACCGGGTATTGGCGGCATCTGGTGGCCAATGGCGTGAAGATCGCATCGACCTGGACAGACGCCTACGAGGGCAGTTTCAGCGCCAGCGGCAAGGGCGACCGCCCCATCGTGGTGTCCTACGCCACCGATCCGGCCGCATCGCTGTATTACGCAGCCAAGCCGGCGCCCGCCTCACCGACAACGCACGTGATCACCGATGGCTGCTACCGCCAGGTGGAATACGCAGGGGTGCTCGCCGGAACACCGCAGTCCCAGGCCGCCGGCCAAGTCGTGTCCTGGCTCCTGAGTCCGGCAGTCCAGGCGGACATTCCATTGCAGATGTGGATGCTGCCGGCCCGCCGCAATGTGCCGCTGCCGAAGCTGATCACCTCGTGGGCAGCACCGGTTCCGCACCCGCTGGAACTCCCCCCAGGCCAGGTCGCCGCCAAAACCAAGTCGTGGCTGGACACCTGGGACCAGATCACCGGTCGGTAATCAGTATGACCGTGCTTCCCCGGTGGATGCGAGTGCTGTGGATTGCCCCGGCGGGATTCATCGTCGCATTCGTTGCCGTCCCGCTGTGGCAGATTGCCGCCAACGCACTGCACGACGATGCGCTGCAAACGCTGCTGTCAGGCAGCACCTGGCACGTGGCCGCACTTGCCGCCGCACAGGCACTGCTCAGTACCGTGCTGGCCATGGCTGTCGGACTGCCGTTGGCGGCCGTCACGTGCTACCGCTTCCCGGGACGGGCGCTGACACGAGCACTGCTGACCATTCCATTCGTCATGCCCACCGTCGTGGTGGCACTGGCGCTGCGCAGCATGCTGGGCGGTGCGCTGCCCACGGGGATCGTGGCCGTGGTGATCGCTCACGCGTGGATCAATGTCGCCGTGGTCGTGCGCGTGGTCGGTTCGCAGTGGGCACGCATGGATCTGGGATACCTCCACGCAGCACGCTGTCTTGGCGCCAGCCGACTGCAAGGATTTCGCACGATCACCGTGCCCTTCCTGCGTCCTGCGATCGCCTCGGCAGCCACTGTGGTGTTCATCTTCTGCTTCACGTCATTGGGCATCGTGCTGCTGCTCGGCGATCAGCACACCAAGACGCTGGAGGAGCAGATCCTGCGTCAGACATCGGTGCTGTTGGACCTGCCCGCCGCCAGTGCACTTGCCCTGGCGCAACTGCTCGTCGTGTCCGTGGCCTTGATCCTGGGCGCCCGTGCAATCTCAACAACGACCTACCGACCCACGACCGCTGCGCTGCGCCCACTGCCGGCAAGCACCGGTGGGCGCGTTGCGCTGTTCAGTTGCGCCGGCCTGGGAGCAATCGGGGTGCTCGCGCCGGTGATCAGCCTGGTCATCGCATCAGTGTCCAGCGCACACGGGATGACGTGGCAGTGGTGGGCCACGCTGAATTCCGTGGACGCCGGGACCACGCGCATCGGATCGCCGATTGCCGCACTCGGCATCAGCATCCAGTACGCGCTGATCACCGGCGTCCTGGCATCGATCATCGGAGTGATCGCGGCGATCTCCCTGCTCGGACCACGGATCGGTCGATGGATTGCCGGAGTGTCCATATTGCCGCTCGGCATCTCCGCCGCGACATTGGGCCTTGGCCTGCTCCTGGCCTACGCACGGCCGCCGATTGACCTCAGAGGCACCGGTCTGCTGGTTCCCCTGGCACACTCACTGGTCGCCGTTCCCTTGGTCGTGGCAGTGGTCATTCCCGCGGTCAGGTCACTTGATGGCCGCCGACTTGGTGTCGCCAGGAGTCTGGGTGCAGCACCAACTCGGGCGTTCGTGACGGCCTACGGTCCAACACTTGCCGTAGTCATGGTGGCGGCCGGTGGCCTGGCAGCAGCGGTCTCCCTGGGTGAATTCGGCGCCGCCTCGTTCCTGGCACGCCCGGGCACGCCCACGGTTCCCCTGCAGATCGTGCGCCTGCTGGGCAAGCCGGGCGAGCAGCCGCTGGCAGCCGCGGCGGCGCTGAGTGTCATCCTTGCGGCGCTGACCTTGACACTGGTGCTGTTGGTCGATCGACTGGGTCGCAGAGTTGGCGCGTGATGGGACATGTTCGTGAATCGTGAGCCAGGACCGCCAGAGCCCGAAGAGGGCCTGGCCGCACACGATCTGGTGATCGGTAATCGCTTCTGGCAGGCCGGTCCGCTGAATGTGCGCACGACCACCGGTCAGATCACCGCAATCCTGGGACCCTCTGGCTGCGGAAAGTCGACGCTGCTGGCCACACTTGCCGGCATCGAGCCGGCCTTGTCGGGACAGGTCATGCTGCACGGCATTGATCTCACTGACGTGCCGGTTCATCACCGCGGTATCGGCATGGTGTTCCAGGAGCCCCTGCTCTTTCCGCATTTGAACGTGGGCGCAAACGTGGCCTATGGGCTTCGGCGCCAAGGGGTGAACAAGTCAGTTGCGGCCCAGCATGCTGCTGAGCTGTTGGACTGGGTCGGCCTGCCCGGATTCGCCGACCGGGCCACCGACTCACTGTCCGGTGGTCAGGCGCAACGGGTTGCCCTTGCCCGAGCGATGGCACCGTCCCCACGGGCTCTGTTGCTGGATGAGCCGTTCAGTGCCCTAGACACTGATCTGCGGCTGCGCTTGGCCGGTGAAGTCGCCGAGTTACTGCGCAGTCGATCGATCACGGCGATTCACGTGACGCACGACCTCGCCGAAGCCCACGCCATGGCCGACGTGGTGGAACAGTTCGGTGATCTCACCGCCCGTTAAGGGCCTGCATGCGCACGTCCAGTTGTTGCTGCATCGGTCGAAACACCGCATCAGGCAGGCCAAGCTCATCACGCAGACGAATCAGTTCCTGCTGCTCGGCCTTGACCGCTGCCACCTTCAGTGCGCGCACGTGCCGAGCCGACACTTGCTCATCGGCTGCCGGCCCACCGGCACCGGAGGCCTCATGCAGTTGTGACACGAGTTCTTGGCGCACCTGCATCAGCGCCTGTACGTCGTACGGCTCCCCGAGCAGTTCCCCCTGTTCTTGAATGTCATCAAGTCGCTGCAGTGCCGCATGCAGCAAGGCCTGGGTCACCCGCCGCTGTGACTGCTCCACTGCCGAGCTGGTAGCCCCGAGCCACTTGGCCAGCGGTGCAAGGGTCTGTGCGATCAGCAAGGTCACCACGATCACCCCGAAGGTCACTCCCAGGAGCACATCGCGGTGCGGAATCGGCACACCGGAGGCAAGGACTGCCGGGATGGAGAATGCCGCAAGACCGGAGACCGGACCGCGGGTACCGGCCCAGCCCAAGATGATGGCGCCTTTCCAGACCAGCGAAAGCTGACCCTGACCCTGGCCCTGGCCACGGACCCGAGACAGTCCGGCCATGGCCAGCACGAACAGCATGCGGGTGACGATCAACAAGACCACCAACAATGGAACGATCGCCACGACGGCGCGAAGCCCGGCTGCGTCAAGTCGCCGCAGCGTGTCCACAAACTCAAGGCCCACCAAGAAGAACGCCAGCGCCTGAAGGACGAATGTCACTTGGCGCCAGACCGCCACGCCCTGCAGCCGTGATGCGCGCTCAGGATCGGCCGACTGCGCATGTGCGACCCACAGCG
>CAIKZY010000047.1 GCA_903832025.1 uncultured Actinomycetes bacterium | reverse complement strand
TTCACCGACCTGTTCGCGCATATGCCTGCCATGTCCACCATTGAGGGGGAGGGTGGAGACCTGGGATCCATCGGCGGCACGTTCATCGAGACCGTCCGCGCAGTCCGGGAGATGTTCGGCGAAGACGCGCTGGACCCGCAGATCGAGGCGCTGCTGCGTGCCCGCTTTGCCACCTATCTTCACGATCACGACGGGCAGTGATCGCATCCGGTCACCGGACACATCATTGCGGTGGCTGAAGGAGCGCGGGCGCGCGAGCGTGTCAGCCGTGGCGGTATCGGCGGCCTAGCGATCGGAATCGCCGAATACCAGCAGGCATGAGGCCACCACATCCGCGAGTTCATCGATGGTGGCTCCGGTCGCCGCACACTGCAGCACCTGGGCGTTGGCGAATGAGGGCGTTCGCAACTTCAGTCGCCACGGAGCCTTCTCCCCGGTACTGACCAGCAGCACGCCGGCGGTACCGCCGGTGGAGGCCACCTGCTGGTAGTAACTCCCCTCAGGGACCTTGATGACTTTGGGCAGTCGGACTTGGATCGGTTCATCACGAAGGCGCGAAAGTGCCTCCACGCACTGCTCGATGATCGCGATGGCGCCACGCATGTCTTCCATCAGCGCTGTCATGCGAGCGGGGGCATCTCCGGCACCATCGTCCGAAACCTGCGGAATGCGGACCTGGTCATACCGACAGTACGGGCTGTCCACTCGGGCATCGATGCCCAATCCGCTGCCTCGAGCCACGGGCCCGGTCGCCCCGCACTGCGCAGCCTGGGATCGGCTGACCCCTCCGATACCCCTTCGGCTGGCCCAGTACTCAGCTAGCCGGTCCAAGGCCGCGCCGAGCTCTGGGCGGTTCAACGTGTGCAGGAGGTGCGCGCACCATTGGTCGCTGAGCGCAGCGGCCACGCCGCCGATCCGCACGAACATGGAGTGCACGCGCGCACCGGTGGCACGCTCATGCAATTCCAGGAGCTCCTCGCGAAGTTGGAGCATCGCCTCGTTGACCGGGTGCGTGAACAGGAAACTCAGCCCTGCGGTGATGCGCGCCAACTCGGACATCACCATCCGCGTGTAGGACACGTGATCGGGCACCGGCATCCCCAGTGCGCCTTCGACACACAACGCCAAGGCCAGCTCGCCGTTGAATGCCGAGAGCCAGTCATGCCGATTGGCCAAGGACAGCCCCTGGCGGTAGTCGCGCACTTCCAGAAGCTTCTCGGCACTGCGATGCATGAAGCCAATGTGCATCGAGGCCGATGCAATGGTGCGCTTGATATGCCTGATGTGCAGCAGAGCCCCAGCGTGCGTGCTGGGATGTCGTGGGTCAAGCAACACGCGCTCGTCGGCGTGGGCAGCGGTCATCGCCCCGATGGCCACGCAGAGGTCATCAGTGGTCATCGCACCATCTTGCCAGCGCATCAGGGCCACCTCGTGGCGGCGGTCTACGCTCTGCCAGTGACCACTTTGGGGCCGCCGCGTCTGCGGGTGGGCATCATCGGCACCGGCAGGGTCGGTGCTGTCCTGGGTGCTGCGCTGTCCCGAGCAGGTCATCCGGTCGTGGCAGCCAGTGCGGTTTCGGATCTGTCGCGCTTGCGCGCAGAGGCATTGCTGCCCGGTACCCCGATCGTGGCCGTGGACCAGGTCAGCGAACATGCAGATCTTGTCCTGGTCGCCGTGCCCGACGACGTTCTGGCTGATCTGGTGTCGGGATTGGCTGCCAGTGGCGGTGTGCGGGCCGGGCAGTTCTGGATGCACCCGTGCGCCGGAGTCGGCACAGCTGCGCTGGCATCGGTGGAAGAACAGGGAGCAGTGCCCTTGGCCATCCATCCAGTGATGACGTTCACCGGGACAACCGTGGATCTTGCCCGGCTCGAGGACTGCCCATTCGCCGTCACTGCGCCCGATCGGTTCCGTGCTGTTGCGGAGGCATTGGTCGTGGAAATGGGCGGGGACCCAGTGTGGGTGCCCGAGGAATCACGAGCCCTGTATCACGCTGCCTTGTCCTACGGCGGCAACTATCTGGTCACGTTGGTTGCCGGCACCTTGCAGTTGCTGGAACAGGCCGGGATCGCAACGCCTGCTCGATTGGTTGCACCGCTGCTCAGCGCGTCGTTGGATAATGCCTTGCGATCTGGCGATCAGGTGCTGACCGGCCCAATTGCCCGCGGTGACAGTCAATCGGTGGCTCGGCAGCTGTCCGCAGTCCGGGCAGTATCCGAGCAAGCGGCTTGGGGTTTTCGCACGCTGGGCGCGATCACCGCCGACCGCGCTATTGCTGCAGGCCTGCTGTCCAGCGAGCAGGCTGAGGGCTTGTTGGCGGTACTTGGCACGATCGGCGAGAGGGATGTCAGATGACCCAGGTCATCCATCAGGCGCGCCAGCTGCGGGCCCTTGGCGCCGGCGCAGGTCCGGTGTGCGTGGTCATGACCATGGGCGCGCTCCATCGAGGGCATGCGGCGCTGATCGAACAAGCCCGCGGCCAGGCAGGGGCTGGACAGGTCATCGTGACCGATTTCGTCAATCCCACCCAGTTCGGGGCGGGTGAGGATTACGCGCGATATCCCCGGACGCTGGAACAGGACGTGGTCCTTGCAACGGCGGCCGGGGCGGACGTGGTCTACGCTCCCGATGTTGCCGACGTCTACGGCTTCGCCGATCCGTCCGCGTTGAACTCGTTGATCACGATCGACCCCGGCCCGATCGGATCTATTCTGGAAGGCGCCGCCCGTCCAGGGCATTTCGCCGGCGTCCTGACGGTCGTGGCGAAATTGCTGCATCTGACTGCTGCGGACATCGCGATCTTCGGAGAAAAGGACTACCAGCAACTGTCCTTGATCACGGCGATGGTCAACGATCTGCACTTTCCGGTGGAGGTCATTGGCGCGCCCACGGTGCGTGAGGATGATGGCCTGGCGATGAGCAGTAGAAACCGATACCTGGATCCGGCGCAGCGCGCCGCAGCAGCGGTGATTCCCGCTGCCCTGCGCGCTGTCCAGGACAGCGCTGGCCTTGGTGAGCACGCCGCCCTCGAGGCCGGACGCGCAGTGCTCGATTCCCAACCCGATGTTGAACTTGATTACCTGACCATCACCGCGCACGACTTGGGCCCGGCTCCGGCCAGTGGTGCAGCGCGCGTGCTGATTGCTGCACGCATCGGGTCCACTCGCTTGATTGACAACATGCCGGTGGTGCTCGGCGCATGAGCGAAGTCTTTGCACGTCACGCTCACCCAGTCCCACGTCTGTTGCGGGCCGAGCATCCCGGGTGGCAGGTGCGCGCGGATGCCATCGTCATTGGCTCTGGGATCGCGGGCCTGACCACCGCACTGGGACTGCGTGCTAGTGGGTCCAAGGTCCTGCTGGTCACCAAGGCGCAGGTCAATGAAGGTTCCACTCGATGGGCGCAGGGGGGAATCGCCGCTGCGCTGGCCGAGGACGATTCCCCGGCTGAGCATCTCCAGGACACCTTGGTAGCCGGAGTGGGCCTGTGCGATACCGAGGCGGTTCGCATCCTGGTCACGCAAGGTCCTGACGCCATCCGTGGGCTCATCGCCCGAGGAGCGCACTTCGACACAGATGCCTCCGGTGGCATCTCCTTGACCCGCGAAGGCGGGCACCTGAGGGATCGCATCGCACACGCCGGTGGTGACGCCACCGGGGCTGAGATCTCGCGGGCGTTGGTGGCCGCGGTGGCCGCTGATGCCGGTATCGAAGTGGTGGAGAACGCGTTGGTGCTGGACTTGCTGTGTGATGCACACGGAGCTGCCCAGGGGGTGACGCTGCACGTAATGGACTCAGGGCAGCGCGGTGGCACCGGTGCTGCCCTGGCACCGCACGTGGTACTGGCAACCGGCGGATTCGGCCAGGTCTATGGGCAGACGACCAATCCATACGTGGCGACCGGAGACGGCGTTGCCTTGGCCCTGCGTGCTGGTGCGGACGTTGCCGACCTGGAATTCGTGCAATTCCATCCCACCGTGATGTGGCTAGGACCGCTGGCTCAAGGCCAGCAGCCGCTGGTGTCGGAGGCAGTGCGTGGTGAGGGTGCGTTCTTGCTCGACTCGCGGGGTGCGCGCTTCATGACCGATGTGCATCCGCTGGCGGATCTGGCACCGCGTGACGTGGTTGCCAAGGCGATCATGCAGCGCATGCGGGCAACTGATGAGGCGCATGTGTGGCTTGACGGGCGTCACCTGGGTGCCGATATCTGGCATCAGCGCTTTCCCACGATCCTGGAGTCCTGTCGGTCTCGTGGCATTGACCCGGTGACGGACTTGATCCCGGTCGCTCCCGCCCAGCACTACGCCTCCGGTGGCGTGCGCACCGATCATTGGGGACGGTCGTCCATCCGCGGGCTGTATGCATGCGGGGAGGTCGCCTGCACCGGCGTGCATGGCGCCAATCGGCTGGCGTCAAATTCGCTGCTGGAGGGCCTGGTGTTCGCCCGTCGCATCGCGCAGGTCATCGCACAGGATCCGCAGCTTCCCCAGGATCCGCTGGAGCACCCATCCACCACCGCCTCGGGCCTGCTGCCGCACCGTGCCCGTCGCACGATGCAGCAGGCAATGGATCGCGACGCCGGCGTGCTGCGAAGCGCCGTCAGCCTGGCCGATGCGCAGCGCGAACTGCACTCCACGTCCCATGCCGAAGGTGCCCATCCGTGCACAGAGGATTGGGAGACCACCAATCTGCATACCCTGGCGGTGGCCCTAGTCCAGCATGCGCGGTTGCGTGAGGAGACTCGCGGGTCACACTGGCGCGAGGATTACCCCGATCGAGTCGACCAGTTCTGGCAGGTTCGCCTGGTGTCATGCTTGGACGCAGACGGTCAGTTGCTGACCCGTACCGAGCCGGTGGAATACGCGAAAGGACCCTGAGGTGGCTGGATCAATCTCCGCTCCCATCGCAGAGCTGCTCGCTGCTGCTGATCTGGACCCCGCTGACGTGCAGTCGGTCATCACCCGGGCTATTGACGAGGATCTGGACGGTGGCCAGGACGTGACTACGGTGGCTACGGTTCCGATCGATCAACGCTCCACACTGGACCTCGTGGCGCGATCGAACGGAGTCGTTGCCGGAGTCCCGGTTGCCGCAGCCGTCTTCGACGTCATGAGCGGCGATGCTGTGTCGATCACGATGCACTGCACTGACGGCGAACAGGTTGCCGCCGGGCAGACCATCATCTCGATCATCGGGCCAACGCACGAATTGCTCCGGGCGGAACGACCGGCCCTGAATCTGCTGGGCCGGCTCAGCGGCATTGCCACGCTGACGCAGACATGGGTGCGGACTGTGGCTGATAGCCAGGCACAGGTTCGGGACACTCGCAAGACGACACCGGGACTGCGCAAGTTGGAAAAGTATGCGGTCCGATGCGGTGGTGGCGTGAACCATCGCATGTCACTGTCGGACGCGGCACTGGTGAAGGACAATCACGTCGTCGCGGCCGGGGGCGTTGCCCAGGCATTTGCGATGGTTCGAACGCGCTTTCCCAACGTTGCAGTTGAGGTAGAAGTTGATTCCCTTGATCAGCTCGATGAAGTGCTGCGCGCTGGAGCGGACCTGGTGCTGCTGGACAACTTCACCGTGCCACAGATGCAACAGGCGGTGGAGCGCAATGCGGGCCGCGCGAAATTGGAGGCATCTGGCGGCCTGAGCTTGGACGCAGCCGCGCAGGTGGCAGCGACCGGGGTGGACTATCTGGCAGTTGGCGCGCTGACTCACTCAGCACCGGTGCTGGACATCGGTGCTGATCTACGGCAGGAGAACTGACGTGCTACTGGCTATTGACGTTGGCAACACCAATACCGTCCTGGGCCTGTTCGATGGCGAACGCTTAACCAATTCGTTCCGGACCAAGACTGACGCGCGCAACACCGCTGATGAAGTGGCATTGACCTTTCGCGGCTTGCTCGCCGGCGAGCCGAACGTGACAGGCATCGCACTGTGCAGCACCGTCCCTGCGGTGCTGCGGGAGATGCGCCTGATGCTGTCGCGATATTTCGCCGATGTGCCGACCGTGATCGTCGAGCCGGGCACCAAGACCGGAGTTCCGGTCCTGACCGACAACCCCAAGGAAGTCGGTGCCGACCGCATCGTGAACACCATCGCGGCTCATCATCTTTTCGGCGGCCCGTGCATCGTGGTGGACTTTGGCACCTCGACGAACTTGGACGTGGTCAGCGCCAAGGGGGAATTCATGGGAGGAGCGCTCGCACCGGGAATCGAGATATCCCTGGATGCACTGGCATCGCGCGCTGCTCAACTGCGAAAGGTGGAGTTGATCCGTCCGAGATCAGCAATCGGCAAGAACACGGTGGAAGCCTTGCAGTCCGGTGCCTTGTATGGCTTCGCGGGCCAAGTCGACGGGCTGGTGGAACGCATTACTGATGAACTCGGACAGGTAAGCGCGGTCGTCGCCACCGGCGGGCTGGCGCCAATAGTGGTTCCTGAGTCGCGCTCGATCACCCATCACGAGCCAGATCTGACCCTGCTGGGCCTGCGCTTGGTGTTTGAGAAGAACGTCGACTGACTCAGCGGCCAGTCACCGTGTGCGAGCTTGCCGATATCCTGAATGGGTGAGTGAAACTGTCGCCGTCGAGGTTGAAGAGGATCTGCCTGAGCAGATGCGGATCCGTCGGCACAAGCGCGATCGTCTGTCAGAGATTGGCATGGATCCGTACCCGGTGGCCGTTCCGGTCACCGACACCATCGACGAGCTGCGTAGCCGGTACGCCCACCTTGCCCCCGACCATGCCACCGGTGTCAAGGCTGGTGTCAGTGGCCGCGTGATCTTCGCGCGAAATACCGGAAAATTGTGCTTTGCCACGTTGCGTTCTGGCGATGGCCAGGAAATCCAGGCGATGCTGTCTTTGGCCGTTGTCGGGGAGCAGGCCCTGCAGCATTGGAAAGACCTGGTGGACATCGGGGACACGGTCTTCGTGCACGGGGAAGTCATCACCTCAAAGCGTGGCGAGCTCTCGGTATTTGCCGACTCGTGGACCATGGCGTCCAAGTCCCTGCGCCCGCTGCCGGTTGCCCATAAGCCACTCAATGAGGAAACCCGCATTCGGCAGCGCTATGTCGACCTGATCGTGCGCCCCGAAGCCCGTCAGATGGCTCGCATTCGCGTGGAAGCCGTCGCGCAGCTTCGTCGCAGCTTTGACCAGCGGCAATACATGGAGATTGAGACTCCGATGCTGCAGACGCTGCACGGTGGCGCTGCTGCTCGTCCATTTGTCACCACCTCCAATGCATTCGACATGGAACTGTTCTTGCGCATCGCTCCGGAACTGTTCCTCAAGCGTGCCGTCGTCGGTGGACTGGAACGGGTATTTGAGATCAATCGCAATTTCCGAAACGAGGGGGCTGACTCCACGCATTCCCCCGAATTTGCGATGCTTGAGTTCTATCAGGCATATGCCGACTATCGACAGATGGCGACACTGACCCGTGAGCTGATTCAGGAGGTCGCACTTGCCACTCATGGATCCACCACTGTCCGACATCTGGATGGCACTGAGCATGATCTGGGCGGGACATGGTCGGAGATCTCCATCTACGAGGCAACCAGTGCTGCTGTCGGTGTTGAGCTGACCCCGCAGACCTCGTTGAACGAATTGCGTGCCCTGTGCGCCACGGCCGGAATCGACTTCGCTCCGCGCTGGATTGCCGGAAAGCTCCTGGAAGAACTCTTCGAGCACTATGTCATTCCCACCTTCACCGGACCTACGTTCGTGATGGACTATCCGCTGGATACCTCGCCGCTGGTGCGCGAGCACCGATCGAAGCCGGGGCGCGTGGAAAAGTGGGATCTGTATGTCAATGGCTACGAGCAGGCAACGGGCTATTCAGAGCTCATCGATCCCGTCATCCAACGGCAGCGCCTGATCGAGCAGGCAGCGCTAGGTGAGCGCGGTGACGATGAGGCCATGGTGCTGGACGAAGACTTCCTGCGAGCGCTGGAGTACGGGATGCCGCCGTGCGGTGGCGTGGGCATGGGCCTTGATCGACTCCTGATGTCATTGACGGGATTGGGTATTCGCGAAACCATCTTGTTCCCACTGGTCAAGCCTGAGCGGGCATGAGCATCACGATACGTCCGGCGCATCCGGCAGACGTTCGTCAGATTCGGCTGCTGGTCGACGACTACGCCGAAGGCAAGCGTCTGCTGTCCAAGGCCACAGTGACCCTGTACGAGGATGTCCAGGAATTCATGGTGGCCGTGGACGGTCACGTCATCATCGGTTGCGGCGCCTTGCACGTGATGTGGGAGGACCTGGCCGAGGTACGGACCCTGGCCGTGGCACCGCAGGTGCTCGGGACGGGCGTGGGATCCAAACTGCTGGGCGCATTGCTGAATCGGGCTCGACAATTGGGCATCGAACGAGTGTTCTGCCTGACTTTTGAGACCGAGTTCTTCGCCCGACACGGCTTCGAAGAGATCGACGGCGCTCCGGTACCACCGGAGGTCTACCAGCAACTGCTCCAGTCCTATGACGAAGGTGTCGCTGAGATGCTCGGACTCGAACGCGTCAAGCCGAACACGTTGGGTAACCATCGAATGCTGCTCCATTTATGAGCCGGCGAGTGCAGTGCGCCCGACGTGCCAGGGAAGTGCTCGTCGGCGCCGCAGCGATGACGGTGGCCATGATGGTGCTGCTGTCGGCTCAGATTCCTGCGTCGGCGGACACTCCTGACCTGACCGGCAAGGTCATCGTCCTGGATCCAGGCCATCAGCTCGGCAATACCAATCCCGCATTCGCCAGGCAGATGTCCGCGACCAAGTTCAACGGGGACATCGTCAAGGGATGCAACACCAGCGGGACCGCCACCAATGCCGGCCTTCCCGAGGCGACCTTCACGTGGAAGGTCGCCAACGATCTCGCGGACGCACTTCGGGCGCAGGGGGCCAGGGTCATCCTGACCCGTCCGGGCAACTCGTACCACCTGTGGGGACCGTGCGTATGGAATCGCGCCGAGGTCGCCAATCAGGCGAACGCCGATGCCTTCGTCAGCATTCATGCTGATGGAGCAGCAGCCCGTGGGCGCGGATTTCACGTCATCACCGCGGCAGCCATCCCTGGTTGGACACATGACCGCCCGTCCGCCGATGCCAAGCTGGCCACCGCGATGGTTGCTGGGATGACTGCGGCCGGTGCCACGCCCACGACGTACCTTTCGGCCCCGCTCGTTCGTCGCAAGGACGAAACAACGCTGAACTTCAACTCACGGCCAGCGGTCATGGTGGAAGTGGGGAATATGCGAAATTCCAGGGATGCTGCGTTGATGAGTTCGGCAGCCGGGCAGCATCAGTACGCGTCCTGGCTGCTTGCGGGGCTAAACCGATACTTCGCGGGCTAGCCACGTCCGCGCGCCTGCTGCGCAGGGTGTCCAGGCGATGCCCGACCCTTCGCACGCCAGCTTGCTCGTGTTCGCGGTGAGCGTATGCCCAGGGGAAGAAAGCCCTCCTGCCAGCGGTTATCTCAAAGAGCAACCCCCGCCGAGGCGGATAGCATGGTGGTAGTTCCGGTGAGAGATGGAGTGTGAGCGATGTTCGAGAGGTTTACCGACCGGGCACGACGAGTCGTCGTGCTGGCTCAAGAAGAAGCCCGGATGCTCAATCACAATTACATCGGCACCGAGCACATCCTGCTCGGCTTGATTCACGAGGGTGAAGGCGTAGCTGCCAAGGCCCTGGAGTCCTTGGGCATCTCCCTTGAGGCCGTTCGATCCCAGGTTGAGGAGATCATCGGACAAGGACAGCAGGCGCCGAGCGGCCACATTCCCTTCACCCCTCGGGCCAAGAAGGTGCTCGAACTCAGCCTGCGCGAGGCACTGCAGCTCGGTCACAACTACATCGGCACCGAGCACATTCTGCTGGGCCTGATTCGTGAGGGCGAAGGCGTCGCGGCTCAAGTGCTGGTCAAGCTCGGCGCAGACTTGAACCGTGTACGCCAGCAGGTAATCCAGCTGCTCAGCGGATACCAGGGCAAGGAACCGGCAACGGCCGGTGGTCCCGCCGAGGGCACTCCGTCCACGTCACTGGTCCTGGACCAATTCGGCCGGAACCTCACTGCCGCAGCACGTGAGGGAAAGCTGGATCCGGTGATCGGGCGCGAGAAGGAAATTGAGCGCGTCATGCAGGTCCTGTCCCGTCGCACGAAGAACAACCCTGTGTTGATCGGTGAGCCAGGAGTGGGCAAGACCGCAATCGTCGAGGGACTTGCTCAGGACATCGTTCGTGGCGACGTGCCGGAAACGCTCAAGGACAAGCAGCTGTTCACCCTTGACCTCGGTGCGCTCGTCGCCGGAAGCCGGTACCGCGGTGACTTCGAGGAGCGGCTGAAGAAGGTCTTGAAGGAGATTCGGACCCGCGGCGACATCATCTTGTTCATCGACGAGATGCATACGTTGGTCGGCGCCGGTGCGGCCGAGGGTGCGATCGATGCGGCAAGCATCTTGAAGCCCCTGCTGGCTCGCGGTGAATTGCAGACCATCGGCGCTACGACCTTGGACGAGTACCGCAAGCACATCGAGAAGGACGCTGCCCTTGAGCGTCGCTTCGCGCCAATTCAGGTGCAAGCTCCCGATGTCGCGCACACGGTCATGATTTTGAAGGGGCTGCGGGATCGCTACGAGTCTCACCACCGCGTCTCGATCACCGATGGCGCACTGGACGCTGCTGCGCGATTGTCCGATCGATACATCTCCGATCGCCAGCTCCCGGACAAGGCCATCGATCTCATCGATGAGGCTGGCTCACGTCTGCGTATCCGCCGAATGACCGCGCCGCCGGATTTGCGAGAGTTTGATGACCGAATTGCCAACGTGCGTCGGGAGAAGGAGTCCGCAATTGATGCGCAGGATTTCGAGAAGGCCGCATCCCTGAGGGACGACGAGAAGAACCTGCTCGCCGAGAAGGCGCAACGGGAAAAGGAATGGAAGGCCGGTGACCTGGACGTCGTCGCCGAAGTGGATGAGCGCTTGATCGGCGAGGTCCTTGCCCTGATGACCGGCATTCCCGTATCGGACCTGACCGAGGATGACATTGCTCGCCTGCTGCGCATGGAAGACGAACTGCATAAGCGCGTGATCGGCCAGGAGCAGGCCATCAAGGCCTTAAGCAAGTCCATCCGCCGCACGCGCGCCGGATTGAAGGATCCAAAGCGACCTTCGGGTTCCTTCATCTTCGCTGGTCCCTCCGGGGTGGGCAAGACCGAGCTGAGCAAGACCCTGGCGGAATTCTTGTTCGGCGATGAGGACGCGCTGATCTCCCTAGACATGAGCGAGTACTCCGAGCGCCACACCGCCTCGCGACTGTTCGGTTCCCCGCCGGGGTACGTCGGCTACGAAGAAGGCGGCCAGTTGACCGAGAAGGTCCGGCGCAAGCCATTCTCCGTGGTGCTGTTCGACGAGGTCGAGAAGGCTCACCCGGATATTTTCAACTCACTGCTCCAGGTTCTGGAGGAAGGCCGCTTGACCGATGCGCAGGGTAGGGCCGTGGACTTCAAGAACACCGTCATCATCATGACGACGAACTTGGGCAGCCGCGATGTCTCCAAGGGCGTCATGCTGGGGTTTGCACCGGAAAATGATGACGCCAGTGCATACGAGCGCATGAAGGTCAAAGTGCAGCAGGAACTCAAGCAGCATTTCCGTCCGGAGTTCTTGAACCGCATCGATGACACGATCGTGTTCCACCAGTTATCCGAGGATGAAATCGTCCAGATCGTGGACCTGATGATCGCGGGACTGGAGAAGCGGCTGGCCGACAAGGACATGGGAATCGAGCTGACGGCAGCAGCCAAGGCTCTGCTCGCCGAGCGGGGATACGACTCCTCACTGGGTGCGCGGCCACTGCGTCGCACCATTCAGCGCGAAATCGAGGATCCGATGAGCGAGCAGATGCTGTTCGGAGAGCTCCGTCCGGGGACCATCGTGGTGGTTGACGTGACCGGCGAAGGTGCAGATCGTGAATTTACCTTCGCGGCAACGCCGAAGGCCGAGTTACCCGACTCCCCGCCTGTGGAAACCGTTGGCGAGCTGTAGTCGCGACCTCGATCTGAATTTTCATGGGTAACGGTCCGCTGATTCCGGGCCTTCGTGAGTTCGATGCGCCAAAGCCGGGGCCTCGGCGCTGGCTGGTATCACTGATCGTCGGGGTAGCAGTGGTCGTGATTGCCTTGGCGGCGGTGGGCTTCCTCAGCGGCAAGGGACCGCTGCGCTTCCTTGGCTTGGCCACGTCGCAATTGCAGCCGATTGCCTATCGCACGACTGCTGATGCACGAGTTCTGCAACTGGAGCTTGATTCCCAGGGTGCATCGGCATGCAATCTGCAGGATGTGCACGTGCATGCCGTTGAGCAGCCCACCGAGGTCACCGTCTCGGCGCAGATCCGCCAGCCTCGAGCAGGCAGCTGTCCGCACACCAGCGACTTCGGCAGTTGGGTCGATCTGCAGCTGGCCAATGGATTGAATGGACGCCCTGTGGTGCGTGCCAGTGACGGTCATCGGCTGCCGCAGGTGGCCCAGTAACTGCCACACCACGTGACCATCGCGTTGTCTTACTGTGCCAGGCGCATCTGGTCATCGGGTGATCCCTCGATCAGTCGATCGTCGATCAACGACTGCACGGCTCGGGCGAACTGAACCCGATCAGGACAGGTCGTGGCGAGTTGATCCAGTGAGGCGTGATCCTGATCGAGCAGAATCGCCAGGATCTTCCCGCGGACCTGCCGGTCGCTGCCGGCAAATGCTGCCTGTCGCCGCGCAGGTTCAGGCGCCGGTGGGTACCCAGCGGCTCTCCAGGCGCACCAGGTGCGGATCGGGCACTGCTGGCATGCGGGATTACGTGCCGTGCACACCACCGCGCCTAGTTCCATCACTGCCGCATTCCATCTGGCGGCCACCGCAGATGACCGAGGAAGCATGGCCTCGGCAATGGCGCGCTGGGCAGGCGTCGGTGCCGGACCGGCGGATGCATGGCCGGACACTGCGCGAACAAGGACCCGACGAATGTTGGTGTCCATGACCACTGCGCGGCGGCCGAACGCGAAGCTCACCACTGCGGCGGATGTGTATTCCCCGATGCCGGGCAACTGCAGCAAGGCCGCCTGATCATCGGGGACCTGGCCGACATGTTCGGCACACAGCGCCGCGGCGGCCTGATGCAGCCAGCGGGCGCGTCGGGGATAGCCAAGGCGCCCCCAGGCGCGCACCACCGTGTCCGCTCGCTCTGCTGCCAGGTCGCACGGGCTCGGCCACCGCTCCAGCCAGTGCTGCCAAATCGGCTCAACGCGAGCCACCTGCGTCTGCTGCAGCATGTACTCGCTGACCAGGACCCCCCATGGGCTCGTGGAGTCCGAACGCCACGGCAATGGCCGGGCGTGGACGGCGAACCAGGCGCAGGTTGCCCGAGTGATGCGTGATCGGTCAGCAATGGCGGGTTCAAGGTCAGTCATGGCGTGGCGATGGTCTCAAAAACTGGGGCTGACCGCATAACGTGTGGCTGTGACACTTTCTCCCATCGGCCCTGAGCCACCGATGGTCTACTGGCTTCGGCGCATTTCCATCGGTGTGGTGGTGATCGCGCTGCTGGCCGGCGGATACTGGCTCGTCAAGGGACGCCACCACAAGTCCGCTGCGGCCCCGGTGGCCAGCGCCAGTGCATCGGCTGCAGCACCGGCACCGTCATTGTCAGCTCCGGCCTCGGTGGCGCCGGTATTCACCCAGCCGGCCGTGGCGCCGGCTGCCTCCAGCGCGGGCTCGGCTGCGGCAGTCCCTGCCGCCGCGGCGATCGGAGTCTGCCCGGGCAGTTCCATCGCGGTGGTGGCTTCTGCGAACCACCAGACCTATGCCCCTGGCCGTGCGCCGAAGTTCACGTTGACTATCACCAACACCGGCTCGGTCGCCTGCCAGCGCAATGTGGGCCCGAAGGCCAATGCGCTACTGGTGATCAGTGGTGGTGTGCACGTGTGGAGCTCGGACGATTGCAACCCCAGTTCCCTGAGCAAGATCTTGACCTTGAAGCCGGGGGAGAAGGTCGCTACGAGCATCGTCTGGGATCGAACGGTGACAAAACCCGGTTGTCCCACGAAGGGGACGAAGGCGCAATCAGGGCGTTATCAAGTGATCGGCAAGAACGGCAAGGTCACCAGCGCACCGGCGAACTTCTCGTTGATCAAGTAATCGCCGTGCACCGGTATCCGGTGGCGCGACGGGCAGATCTCCGATCGCTACAGCTTGGTCAGGGCCTCACGCAAGGTGCCGACGGCGATGACGTTCTTCGTGTGCTGCACCGTGGCTCCGGCGGGAATGATGATGCGGTCAAATCCCAGACGCACTGCCTCAGCGATGCGCTGACTGATCATCGGGACAGAGCGCAGATCCCCGGACAGTGTCACCTCACCGATCGCCGCAATACCCAGGCTGACGCTGCGATCTGTTGCTGCCGAAGCAATGGCAACGCAGGTCGCCACGTCTGCTCCCGGATCGGTGATGCGCATACCACCCACGGTGGCCACGAACACGTCCTTGTCAAACAGGCGCACCCCACTGATGCGCTCAGTGATTGCGGTGAGCATCGCTGCACGCGATGAATCCAGGCCGCTGACTCCGCGTCGCGGGTTGGGATTATTCGAACCGGTGACCAGTGCCTGAATCTCGGCAAGCAGAGGACGGCGGCCTTCCAAGGTGACCGTCACGCACGTGCCCGGCACCGCTGACTCGCGGTGTGCGCGAAACAGCCCCGAAGGGTCGGTGACCTGCACGATGCCGGTGTCAGTTTGCTCAAAACACGCCACTTCATCGGCGGGGCCATAACGATTCTTGATCGCCCGCAGCAGGCGCAGTGAGGTGTGCCGGTCACCGTCCAGGGACAAGGTGGTGTCCACGATGTGTTCCAAGGATCGTGGGCCGGCGATCGTGGATTCCTTGGTCACCTGTCCGACCAGGCACATCGGTATGCCGCGGGCTTTGGCCACGCGAGTCAGCGTGGACGCCACCTCCATCACCTGTGCCACGCCTCCGGATCGTCCCTCGACATCGGCAGAGGCAACAGTTTGCACTGAGTCCACGATCACCAGTGCGATCTGGGATCCATGGGAGTCCAGGTGGCCGATGACCGCCGCCAAGTCATGGTCGTCCGCAAGGAGCAGGTTGGGATGGTCAGCTCCGATCCGCCGAGCACGACCGGCGATCTGCTCCACGGATTCCTCAGCCGATATGTACAGCGCGATCTTGCCGCTGGTGCGGGCGACCTGATCGGCGACGTTGAGCAATAGCGTGCTCTTGCCCGCACCGGGCTCGCCGGCCAGCAAGAGAACCTGTCCGGCGACCAGTCCTCCGCCGGTGACTCGATCAAACTCATCGATGCCGGTACGCATTCGCGGCACATCCACACCCGCGATCTCCGAGACCGGACGGGCCGCAGTTGCCGGCGTCCGACCGGTTGCCGAGGACTTCAAACCGGCGCTGGTAACCGGGGAGGCAACCTCAGCGACCGTGCCGAATTGGCCACACTTGGTGCACTTGCCAGCCCACCGCACGGTGGTCGCGCCGCATGCAGTGCAGGTAAAGGCCGGTGCGGCTTTGGCCATGGGCCTAGCGCGCCGGATCTGCCGGATGAGGCGCCAGGGCGATGTTCGTGGGGTCAGCGGCAAGCAGCTTGGTTCGCGCTTCGCAAATGACGGCGAGGTGGTCGTAGGCGGCCTGGCCGATCAAGGCGACAAGTTCGTCCTTGGCATAGATGTAGACCGGGTTCGCGCCGTTGTGAGCCTCGGTGTTTCCGCTGCAGTACCAGTCGAAGTCGTGGCCGCCTTCACCCCAGCCACGCCGGTCATACTCGCTGATGGAGATCACGAGCTGGCTGGTCTGGTCCTCATACTCACGATTGTCATAGGAGCGACGCATGGGAAGCTGCCAACAGACTTCCGGCTTGGTTTCGATGAAGGAGATGCCCTCGGTCGCGGCAAGTGCGTGCAGCGCGCAGCCGAAGCCTCCGTCGAAGTCCTTGCGATTGTGAAAGATGCAGGCTCCGTCGACGGTCCGCGTCTTGCGCGCGCCATCTTCGGTCTCAACCCAGCCCTTCTTCTGACCCACTTCATAGAACTGCCAGGTCTGTGGAGTCAGCATCTCCACGTAGCGCTTGACCCGCTTCTCATCCTTCTTCTCTGAGAAGTGAGCACCGTGCGTGCAGCAGCCGTTGTCCGGCCCGTCCTTGTAAATGCCCTTGCATCCATTGCCAAAGGTGCAATTCCACCGTGAGGTCAGCCACGTCAGGTCGGCACGGATGAGTTGCTCGCTGTCGGCAGGGTCGTCGAACTCAACCCATTGACGCGGAAAATCGAGAGGGACTTCAACCACGGGCTAACCCTACGACCCAGCGGTGACAGTTCAGTGTCCAGGAGTGAAACTTTCCGCTGTCGGTGACCTGTGGCCTGGGTGGGACACCCCGCGGGCATGACCGGCCCGTTGCCGATACCGTGCCCCTATGCGCCTGGGAGTTCTCGACGTCGGTTCGAATACCGTGCATCTGCTGTTGGTTGACGCCCACTACGGCGCAGCGCCGGTACCGGCGTCCAAGCTCAAGATCCCGCTGCGGCTGGCAGAGCATCTGACTCCCGAAGGCGATGTTGATGATGCCGCCATCGATGAATTGGTCGGCTTCATCCGCCGCAGCCAGCAACTCGCGGAGGACAAGGGTTCCACCGAGGTGATGGCGTTTGTGACCTCGGCGATCAGGGATGCCCGCAATGGCGATCAGATCCTGTCCAAGGTGCGTCAGGAGACCGGCCTGCACATCGAGGTGCTCAGCGGCGAGGATGAGGCTCGCATGACCTTCTTGGCCGTGCGGCGATGGTTCGGGTGGTCAGCGGGACGACTGATGGTTCTGGACATCGGCGGCGGGTCGCTGGAATTAGCCTCCGGATCTGATGAGGAGCCCGATGTCGCGATCTCAGTTCCGCTGGGTGCTGGGCGTCTGACACGCAGCCATTTGGTCGGTGACCCGCCATCTGCTGAGTCCCTCCGGGAACTGCGCCGGTATGCCCGCGCATCCATTGCCGAAGTCGTCGGTCGTCTGCGTCGCGTGGGGGAGCCTCGCATGGCGGTGGCAACATCCAAGACGTTCAAGCAATTGGCGCGCATTGCCGGTGCGGCACCATCGACGGAAGGAATTTACGTCGAGCGCGTTTTGACTCGCGCGGCCCTGACTGAGCTGGTGCCGCGCCTTGCCACGATGACCGCTCAGGAGCGCGCGGGCCTACCTGGAGTGTCCGAAGGCCGCTCCGAGCAGATGGTGGCCGGTGCGGTCGTGGCCGAGGCGGCAATGGAGTTACTGGATCTTCAGGAATTGGTCATCTGCCCATGGGCGCTGCGCGAAGGCGTGATCTTGCACCGAATGGATAGCCTGCCCACATGATCGAGCAGGGGCTGAGCTCCGCGCAGGTCCAACAACGGGTGGATGCCGGTCAGACCAACGCCGCACCCGAGGTCCGCAGTCGCAGCCTGGGCGACATCGTGCGGGCAAACACCTTCACCTGGTTCAACGGGCTGATCGGCGTCCTGTGGGTTGCGATGGTGCTCGTTGCGCCTATCCAGGACTCCCTGTTCGGGTTCGTCATCGTGGCCAATACCGCAATCGGCGTCATCCAGGAGTGGCGAGCGTCGCGAACCCTGGCAAAACTCGCCGTGATCGGGGAGGCCAAGCCATGCGTGATTCGCGATGGCCAGCAGCTCCACGTCTTCGCCAATGAGGTCGTCCTGGACGACATCGTGGTGCTGAACGTGGGTGATCAACTTGTCGTGGACGGCCCGATCTTGCAGGCCAGCGGTCTGGAAATCGACGAGTCCTTGCTCACCGGCGAGGCAGACCCGATCCACAAGCGCGTGGATGATGTGGTCTATTCGGGCTCGTTCGTCGTGGCCGGAACAGGTATGTATCGCGCGAGCAAGGTGGGCGCGGATTCGTTCGCTGCCGGACTGACCGAGCAGGCCAAGCAGTTCCACTTGACGAACTCAGAGCTGCGCGACTCCCTCGATCGATTCATCAAGATCATCTCGTACCTGCTCATCCCCGTGGGTACCTTGCTGCTGATCTCGCAGTTGTACCGCGCGCACCTGCCATTCAAGGAGGCACTGCGCGGCACCATCGCCGGCGTGGTGACCATGGTGCCCGAAGGCCTAGTGCTGCTGACGTCGATCGCGATGGCGATCGCCGTCATACGCCTGGCGCAACGACGGGTCCTGGTGCAGGACATGCCGGCTGTGGAAGTCCTTGCACGAGTGGACACCGTCTGCATGGACAAGACCGGGACATTGACGCTCCCGGGCATGCAGGTGACCGAATCCATTGCGCTCAATGGCTGTGACCGCGATGTCATCGAGCAGGTGCTGGGGTGTCTTGCTCATATCGATCAGTCCGGGAACCCCACCGTCACCGCCATTGCGGCCAGGTTCCCCGACCCCCACCTGACCGCCGATGGCCAAGTGCCCTTCTCCAGCGCCCGCAAATGGTCAGCGATCTCCATTCCTGGTCGCGGATGGTGGGTCATGGGGGCCCCGGAAGTGCTGCTGTCCGAAGCCGCGCACCACGTGGTGCTCCAGCAAGCCCGGCAGCATGCGGCTACCGGCGCCAGGGTCCTGATGCTGGGGCGCGCAGAGCAAGAACCAAGCGCTGAGCATGGAGTGGCAGCCCTGGATCCGGCAGCACTGATCGTCCTGGACCAGCAATTGCGCCCCGATGCGGCTCAGACGGTGGCCTACTTCCTGGGACAGGGGGTACACGTGAAAGTCATCTCCGGGGATAACGCCGAAACGGTAGGCGCCATCGCGCTGCGTGCAGGGGTACCCGGAGCGGATACACCGATTGACGCACGGACGCTGCCCGCTGACGAACACGAGTTGGCTATGGCGATGTCGGCCGCTTCGGTGTTCGGTCGAGTGACCCCAACGCAAAAGCATGCAATGGTCAATGCGCTCCAGTCATCGGGCAGCACGGTGGCGATGACCGGAGACGGTGTGAATGACGTGCTGGCATTGAAGTACGCCGATTTGGGCATCGCGATGGGTACCGGCGCTGATGCCACCCGCGCGGTCGCCCAGTTAGTCCTGCTGGACGATCAGTGGTCGGTGATGCCGAACGTTGTGGCCGAGGGCCGGCGCGTGCTGGGCAATATTGAGCGCGTCTCGGACGTGTTCTTGACCAAGACGTTCTACGGCATGATCTTGTCGCTCACCACGGCGATCTTCGCAGTGGCCTTTCCGCTCCTGCCGCGGCACTTGTCACTGCTGGGTGCGTTGACAATCGGTATCCCGGGCTTCTTCTTGGCATTGATGCCCAACACCGACCGCTTTCGACCAGGCTTTTTTCGTCGGGTTGTGCTGTTCAGCGCACCGGCTGGCGTGATCGCGGCACTGTGCGCGTTTGCCAGCTACGGACTTGCCCTGCACTACGGGGAATTACTTGCCAATGCCCAGTCCGCTGCCACGGTGACGTTGTTCATCGTCACCACTGCCGTGCTCACCGTGTCGGCAAGACCGCTCAATGCCATCCGGATCGCGATTGTCGCCCTCATGGTGGTGATGTTCCTTGGCGTGCTGTACATCCCGTTCCTGTCGAAGTTCTTTGCCCTGTCCTTGGAGGCGGAGAAGTATTCGGTGATCGCGATCGCTGTCGGAGCGGTAGGAGCACTGTTGGTCTGGGTCGCCGGATCAATCACCGACCGTTGGAGACGCGCATGAGCAAGATCGCATTGTCAACGTCGTCGGTGTATCCCGAGGGAACCGCTGCTGGATTTGAGTTAGCGGCCAGCTTGGGATACGACGGTGTTGAGATCATGGTGGGCACCGATGCCGCAAGCCAGGACTCGGTGGCACTTCGCCAGCTTGTGCAGCATTACCAACTGCCGATCCTGGCCATTCATGCTCCGTGCCTGCTGGTCACCCAGCGCGTGTGGGGTACCAACCCGTGGGGCAAGCTCACCAAGGCGCGTGACGTCGCTGAGCTCCTGGGAGCCAAGACCGTGGTGGTGCACCCGCCATTTCGCTGGCAGCGCTCGTACGCCCGTGATTTCGTCACCGGTCTACAGCGCATGCAGCAGGACACCGACATCGCCTTCGCCGTGGAGAACATGTACCCCTGGCGGGCGCCTGGCGCCGAGCTGGCGGCCTACTCGCCGTCGTGGGATATCGCTGACACTGATTACCCCATCACCACCTTGGATGTCTCCCACGCCGCTGTGGCTCGAACCAGTTCACTTGACCTGGCCCAGCGCCTGGGTGATCGACTCGGGCACCTGCACCTGGCGGACGGGACAGATTCCGCACGCGACGAGCATCTGATTCCAGGACTCGGGCAGCAG
>CAIKZY010000046.1 GCA_903832025.1 uncultured Actinomycetes bacterium | reverse complement strand
CGGCAAGGGCATGCGCGGCGCAGGCGCTGATCACCGGGCATCGCGCGCACAGAGCCTTGGCTTCGGCTTGCCGACGCTCGCGGAGCACTCCGCGCTCGCCTTCGGGGTGGAAGAACATGTCTGGATCCTCGCCCCTGCACGCGCCGTGCATTTGCCAGTCCCAGATGTCGGCATTGGGTCCGGGGAGCCGAGATACGTCTGCCATGTCTTCCTCCAGGGTCGATCCTGCGGTCTGCGCGAGGCTTCTTTCCAGTGCTCCTAATCTACAAAACGCTTCATAAGTTGGTCAAGTGGTTTTACTTGAATAATATGTGAAGTGGGCCACTCCCCAAGATGCGCAATGGGGCAGACTCCAGAACAATGGTGCAGTGACCGCTGAATCCCTGGCTGAGCCGGGCCTGACCGTTGCTGCGGTCGCTCGCCGCCTGGGGATCGCCCCGGCCACCCTCCGAACCTGGGATCGACGCTACGGCCTTGGTCCCTCTGAGCACTCGGCCGGTTCTCATCGCCGCTATTCCCATGCTGATATGGCCCGCCTGGAGCACATGCGGCGCCTGGTGGTGAGCGGAGTCGCACCCGGGGATGCCGCGGCTGCCTGCCTGACGCTGGCCGAGGTCGAGCCCAGCGCACCCTCAACCGGGGGTGGATCGGTCATTGCGATGCCCGGTGCTTCAGCAGCAGCACGCGGCTTGGCACGGGCTGCTCGCGCCCTTGATGGCGAATCCTGCGTGCGCATCATCGTGGAGTCTCTGGATTCCATCGGCGTCATCATGACCTGGGAATCCCTCCTGGCTCCGGTCCTGATCGGCATCGGCGATGCCTGGGAGGCAAACAGGTCTGGCGTTGACGTTGAGCACATCCTGAGCGACTCCATCGAATTCAGCCTGGCCACTCGTGCTCGTCAGATCCCCGCCCCGCGCGAGCTCACCGGGGTATTGCTAGCCAGCACCGATCGCGACGATCACACCCTGGCTCTGTGGGCTGTGGCTGCCGGGTTGGCAGAACGAGGCATTGGAGCCCGCATGCTCGGTCGTCGGGTTCCCTATGACGCAGTCGCCGATGCGATGAAGCGCACCGGCCCGGCCGTGGTGTTCTTGTGGTCGCAGATTCCGGGCTCAGCGCAGGCAGTGGATGTCGCGCAGCTGCCCGAGATGCGCCCGGCACCGATCGTGATGCTCGGCGGCCGAGGCTGGGTGGGCCAGGCACCAGCAGGTGTCGAGCGCGTGTGCAGTCTGGCCGAAACGGTCAGCCGAATCGCCCAGGTCGTGGGGCGGTAACCTTAGGGGGTCATCCCTATCTGCATCGGAGTCGCATGGATCCCCGCCAAGGCCTGCCGGAGAAGTTCGCCTACCTGGGGCTGACCTACGACGACGTGCTGCTGCTGCCGGGCGAATCCGATGTCGTACCCAGCCAGGTCGACACCACCTCCAAGGTCACCCGCAACATCTCCGTCAAGATGCCGCTGGTGTCCAGTGCGATGGACACGGTCACCGAAGCCCGTATGGCCATTGCCATGGCCCGCCAAGGTGGCGTTGGCGTCCTGCACCGCAACCTGCCGATCGAGGATCAAGCGGCGCAGGTCGATCTCGTGAAGCGCTCCGAGGCCGGCATGGTAAACAACCCCGTAACCTGCCGCCCCACTGACACCCTTGACGACGTCGATCGTCTCTGCGGTCGCTACCGCATCTCCGGGGTTCCGGTCATCGACGCCGACGGCAAACTCGTAGGCATCGTCACCAATCGCGACATGCGATTTGAGGATGACATGAGCGTGCCGGTGTCGCAGGTCATGACGCCGATGCCGCTCGTGACTGCCCCGATGGGCATTGCACCTGACGATGCACTTGCGATCCTTGCGCACAAGAAGGTTGAGAAGCTTCCGCTGGTTGACTCCGAGGGGCGCCTGCGCGGCCTGTTCACCGTCAAGGACTTTGTCAAGAGCGACAAGTATCCGCATGCCACGAAGGATGCCGATGGCCGGCTTGTTGTCGGAGCTGCTGTCGGTGTCGGCGAAGATTCCGAACGACGGGCACATGCACTTGTCGAGGCGGGTGTCGACTTCCTGATCGTCGATACAGCACATGGCCACTCGCGTGCGGTGATTGAGATGGTTCGACTGCTGAAGAAGACGACGACCATCGACATCGTTGGTGGCAACGTCGCCACTCGCGCCGCCGCGCAGGCTCTCGTTGATGCAGGTGCCGATGGCATCAAGGTCGGTGTTGGCCCGGGGTCGATCTGCACCACGCGCATCGTCGCCGGTGTTGGCGTTCCGCAGGTATCCGCGATCTACGAGGCCTCACTTGCCGCCCGTCCGGCAGGTGTTCCCGTCATTGGCGACGGCGGCCTCCAGTACTCAGGGGACATTGCCAAGGCGCTGGTTGCCGGCGCTGACACCGTGATGCTCGGCTCGCTGCTCGCCGGATGTGAAGAGGCCCCTGGCGACGTCGTATTCGTCAACGGCAAGCAGTTCAAGTCGTATCGCGGCATGGGATCGCTGGGTGCCATGCAGTCACGCGGCCAGGCGCGCTCGTATAGCAAGGATCGCTACTTCCAAGATGACGTCCTCAGTGATGACAAGCTCGTGCCCGAGGGAATTGAGGGTGTCGTGGCCTATCGCGGCCCGCTGAACAATGTTGCTCATCAGCTCGTCGGCGGACTTCGTGCCTCGATGGGCTATTCCGGTGCTGCCACCATCCCCGAGCTTCACCAGAAGGGCGCATTCGTGCGTATCACCGCCGCAGGGCTTCGCGAGAGTCACCCGCACGATGTGCAGATGACCATCGAGGCTCCCAACTACTCCAGTCGATAGGACCCCATGTCTGACATCCTGATTGGCGGGGCCAAACGTGCCCGGCGCGCTTATTCATTCGATGAGATCGCGATCGCACCCAGCCGCCGTACGCGCGACCAGTCAGAGGTCTCCACGGCGTGGAACATTGACGCGTATCGCTTCGATCTTCCATTCATCGCAGCACCGATGGATTCGGTGGTCAGCCCGGCGAGTGCTCAGGTCCTAGCTGCGCAGGGCACCCTTCCGACGATCAATGCCGAAGGACTCTGGGCGCGTTATGAGGATCCGACCGCCCTTCTTGCCGAGATCGCATCGCTTGATCCGACGCGGGTGACCCCGCGCATGCAGGAGATCTACTCGGCACCGGTCAATGCCGATCTCGTGGCCCAGCGCATCGCCGAGATCAAGGCCAGTGGCATCACTCTCGCGGTCGGCATGAGCCCGCAGGCCACTGCTCATCTCGCACCGCGCGCAGCTGCGGCCGGTGCGGATCTCATTGTCATTCGCGGCACGACCGTTTCGGCTGAGCACGTCTCGGGGTCCGACAACCCGTTGAATCTTAAGCAATACATTTACGAACTCGATGTTCCCGTCATCGTCGGTGGCTGTGCCACGTATCAGGCAGCACTTCACCTGATGCGCACCGGCGCGGCGGGCGTCCTGGTTGGTTTCGGTGGTGGATCATCACTGACCACCGCCGATGTTCTGGGCGTCCGCGTTCCAATGGCCTCGGCCGTCGCCGATGTTGCTGCGGCTCGCCGCGACTATCTCGATGAGTCCGGTGGCCGATATGTGCATGTCATCGCCGATGGCTCCACCGGTCGAAGCGGTGACATCGTGAAGGCCTTTGCCTGCGGTGCTGACGCGGCGATGATCGGCTCCGTACTGGCCCGTGCGACCGACGCCCCCGGTGGCGGCACGCACTGGGGCGCCGAAGCCTGGCACGGTGAACTGCCGCGTGGCGATCGCAACGTGATGAAGCAGGCTGGCACCTTCGCCGAGATCCTGCACGGCCCGTCGCGCGTTGCGGACGGCACCATGAATATTGCTGGAGCGCTGCGCAAGGCGATGGCAACGACGGGCTACTCAGACCTCAAGGAATTCCAGCGTGTGGAGATGGTCGTCACCGCATGATCGATGCCGGGCTGATCCAGTCGCTGCTGGCACGCTCCAGCGGCTCGACCAGTCAACGCACTCATCAGGTGGTTTGGCCCGCGACCGGCGAGGCCGCATTCGCATTGCCGATGGCAGACGCGCATGCGGTGTCCGCAGCAGTTCAGACTGCACGCCGAGCACAGCCGACGTGGGCGGAACGACCGGTGAGTCAGCGCGCTGCAATCATGACGCGTTTTCGGGAACTTGTCCTTCAGCGCCGAGAGCAAGGTATGGACTTGGTCGTCGCTGAGTCCGGCAAGGCGCGCAAGGATGCGCTCGAGGAAATTCTGGATATCGCTTTGGTTGCCAGCTACTACGCGCGCATCGCATCACGAGCATTGCGCGATCAACGACACCTCGGCTTAATTCCCGGGGCGATCGGGGTCCGTGAGCGTCACCTGCCCATCGGCGTCGTGGGGGTGATTGCACCATGGAATTACCCGTTGACCCTCGCGGCTACCGATGCCATTCCGGCGCTGGTGGCCGGCAATGCGGTCATCCTCAAGCCCGATGTGCAGACGTCACTGTGCGCTTTGTGGGTGTACGCACTGCTGGTGGAGGCGGGACTTCCCGAGTCGGTGATGCGCGTCGTGCTCGGTGATGGAACCACGGTTGGGTCGGCGGTAATCGACCAGGTCGACTACGTGATGTTCACTGGATCCACTGCCACCGGCCGAACGGTCGCCCAACAGTGTGCGTCTCGATTGATCGGCTGCTCGCTGGAGCTCGGTGGGAAGAACGCGATGATCATCCGTGCGGACGCCGATCCAGCGGCATCGGCTGAGATTGCCGTTCGGGCATGCTTTGCCAACGCGGGCCAACTGTGCGTGTCTATCGAGCGCATTTACGTCCACCAGTCCATTGCCGAGGCATTCATCGGCGCATTCGTGCATCGCACGCGACAACTGCGGGTAGGCGTGGAGGCAGGCTGGCTCACTGACATGGGTTCCTTGATCTCGGCCAGGCACCAGGGGGTGGTCCTTGACCACATTGCTGACGCTGTGTCCAAAGGGGCTCGCGTGCTGACCGGTGGTACCGCACGACCTGACCTCGGGCCGTATGTCGTGGAACCCACCATCCTGACTGGTGTTGATCACTCCATGCACTGCTTCACCGATGAGACGTTCGGGCCGGTGGTGTGGGTGCAGCCGTACAGCGGTGACGAGACTGCAATTCAACGAGCCAACGACGGGCATTATGGGCTTAACGCGTCAATCCTGACCAAGGACATTTCGGTGGCACGAGCCATGGCAACCAAGATCCGCGCGGGAACGGTGAATATCAATGAAGGATATGCCGCCACGTGGGCTAGCACCGCTACCCCGATGGGCGGAATGGGTATCTCGGGGCTAGGTCGGCGCCATGGGGTCGCGGGGTTAATGAAATACACCCAATCGCAGTCGATTGCGACGGCGCGAGTGAGGTCCCTTCGGGCTCCCGATGGCTTCGATGGGCAACGCTGGGGTGAAGTATTGGTGAAAGCCGTCTCGCTCAGGGGCCGACTTGGGCTGAAGTAGGGCAATGACAGCGCAGACGCACTCCTTTGCAGCGAGTTGGCGGTTGTGGCTGGGCATTGGGGTCAACAGCCTTGGCGGGCCTGCCGGCCAGGTCGGGGTGATGCATGCCAAGCTCGTTGAAGAACGCAAGCAGGTCACGAATGCTGAGTTCACCGGTGCCTTGAGCTTTGCGATGGTGGTGCCTGGTCCTGAGGCACAGCAACTGGCAACCATCCTTGGGTGGCAGGTCGGCGGTGCCGCCAATGGACTTCTTGCTGGATCGGCATTCGTTCTTCCTGGATTCGCCACGATGCTGGTTCTGGCCATTACCTACGCACAGTGGGGTGATATCGCCTGGATCCACGGATGTTTCACCGGCATACAGTCGGCCGTGATCGTGCTGGTCGTTGCGGCCATGGTTCGGATGGCGCGGCGGTCAATCACGAGCCCGGCGCTGGCCGCCATTGCGTTGCTGGCGTTCGTGGCCATAACGGTCTTCGCGGTGCCGGTACTGGCCGTGATCTGCCTGGCCGCTGTCGTTGGCGTCATGCTCGCACGGCTCACCAGCGGTCAGGCATTGCAATCTGACGACGGCACCGGCCATGGGCGGCAGGTGTCGAAGCAGGCTCGCTCGGCCATCGTCACCGCGGTACTCCTCGCTGGCCTGTGGATCGTGAGCATTGTTGCTCTTTCACTGATCGTTGGTGATGGCGCGGTTGCACAGGTCGCCACGTTGTATGCGCGCACCGCAGTGCTGTCTTTCGGCGGTGCATATGCCGCCGTCGGCGTCGTGGCGCAGCTGGCGGTTGTCAAGTACGGCTGGATCACCGCAGGGCAGATGGCAAGCGGATTGGGGCTGGCCGAGTCCACGCCTGGTCCACTGGTGCTCGTCCTTGAGTTCGTGGCCTTCTTGGCGGCGTACCAGCACCCCGGCGGGCTTCCTCCGCTCGTGGCGGGCTGCCTGGCTGCGGTATGCGGAATGTGGGCCTTCTTCATTCCTGGTACTGCCATGGCGCTGGCCGGTGCACCTTTTGTGAACGTGCTATCCAGTAGGAGTTGGCTTCGCAGTGGAATGTCCGGTGTCGGAGCTGCAGTTGTTGCAGTCATCGCTTGCCTGGCATTGCTGTTTGCCTACGGCACCTTCTTCGAACACACCACCGTGATCTCCAGTGGACTCCTGCACGTGTCGACTCCCGACTGGTCCACGATTCGTTGGCCGCAGGTGCTGATAGCTCTTGCAGCAGCACTGGTGGTCTGGCGTGTGCAGGTGCCGACCTGGTTGCTCTTGGCCAGCAGCGGCCTTGCTGGGATCCTGCTTGCAGGTATTGGAGTCCTACCGCTCTGATTTCGACCCGGTGTCGGGCGCTTGGCTCATCTGCTCTTGTGGACCAGTCGCAACCATCGGCGCCGGTGTGCTGACCGTGTCTAGACTGTGCACGATGTCCGCTCCCGCCGATTCCAGCCTGCCTAAGACGTATCTGGGCTGGTCCATAGCCACGGCCATCGTGTGCTTCCTTCCGCTGGGCCTGATCACGATGTATTACGCCTGGTGTACGTCACAGGCGATTGCTGAAGGGGATATTGCCCGTGCGCGGCGGACCTCACATCTTGCACGGCGCTGGCTGGTCGCCACAGTGGTGATTGGAGCCGGGCTGGAACTGCTCATCGGCTCTTTGCTGCTGCTACTTGGAGCGTTCGGCCACTAGCGGGAGGCTTCGGCCAAACTGGGCTGGATAGGCTGCTCAGGTGAGCGCCTCGCAACTGGTCCTTGTCGTGGATTTTGGCGCGCAGTACGCCCAGCTGATCGCCCGCCGCGTCCGCGAGGCTCGCGTCTACTCCGAGATCGTTCCGCACACCGTCACTGCCGCCGAGGTCTTGGAGAAGAAGCCGGCAGCCATCGTGCTCTCGGGTGGGCCGTCCAGCGTGTACGAAGATGGCGCCCCCGCTCTTGATCCGGCGATACTCGATCTCGGAATCCCGGTGTTCGGCATCTGCTATGGATTCCAGGCGATGGCCAATGCTCTCGGCGGCACAGTGACCAAGACGGGCCTGCGCGAGTTCGGAGGCACCGAGCTGACGGTCGCGTCGCCCGGCGCACTGTTCGCCGGCCTTCCTGCAACGCAGAACGTCTGGATGTCGCATGGTGACTGCGTCTCTGTTGCGCCCGACGGCTTTACCGTCTCGGCTACCTCGCCCGGTGCCCCGGTAGCGGCCTTCGAGAATGCCGTTCGTCGGACGGCCGGCGTGCAGTACCACCCTGAGGTCAAGCACAGCGCGCACGGGCAAGACGTCCTGACGCACTTCCTGTACGACATCGCAGGACTGGCGCCGACCTGGACGATGACCAATGTCATTGACGAGCAGGTGGCACGCATCAAGGCCCAGGTCGGCAGCGGTCTTGTTATTTGCGGATTGTCGGGCGGCGTCGACTCCGCCGTCGCGTCAGCGCTGGTGCAGCGCGCAGTGGGCGATCAGCTCACGTGCGTGTTTGTCGATCACGGTCTGCTACGCAAGGGCGAGGCAGAGCAAGTCGAACGCGACTTCGTCGCAGCTACGGGCGTCAAGCTCGTCGTCGTCGATGCGCAGGAGCGCTTCCTTACCGCACTTGCAGGTGTCAGCGACCCCGAGTCCAAGCGCAAGATCATCGGCCGCGAGTTCATCCGCGTATTCGAAGATGCGACCTCGCAGGTAATCGCCGATGCCGGAGCGCACGGACAGACCGTCGACTTCCTGGTTCAGGGCACGCTGTATCCCGATGTGGTGGAGTCGGGCGGCGGCTCGGGCACGGCCAATATCAAGAGTCATCACAATGTCGGTGGTTTGCCGGAAGACATGAAGTTCGCGCTCGTCGAGCCGCTTCGCTCCCTGTTCAAGGACGAAGTGCGCCAGGTCGGCCTTGATCTCGGATTGCCCGAGGAGATTGTCTGGCGTCAGCCGTTCCCTGGCCCCGGCCTTGCCATTCGCATCGTCGGCGCGATCGATGCCGAGCGGCTCTCGATCTTGCGCGAGGCCGATGCCATCGCGCGCGAAGAGTTGACCGCTGCTGGCCTTGACCGCGAGGTGTGGCAGTTCCCGGTGGTGTTGCTCGCCGACGTGCGCTCAGTGGGCGTTCAGGGCGACGGTCGCACCTATGGCCACCCGGTAGTGCTTCGGCCCGTCTCCAGCGAGGACGCGATGACCGCCGACTGGTCGAGGTTGCCGTACGACCTCCTGGCACGAATCTCCACGCGGATCACTAACGAGGTCGCGGAGATCAATCGCGTGACCCTGGACATCACGAGCAAGCCTCCGGGCACCATCGAGTGGGAGTAGGTACGCACCCGAAGCAGCAGAGCCCTCGCTTGGCCGAGCCTGGTGGCTTTCGCGAGGACTAGGGAACTTCGGTGACGAAGAATGCTTCGGCGAGACGACCATCGGCGAAGCCGGCCTGCGCGGCGGTCGCCGTAAGCCAGCCGTGCACCCGCTGGCTGATCGCCTCCGGATCCGGTAACTGGGAGGCATGTGCGCCGATCGCCCGGAGCTTTGCATCCGCGACGTCGGTGATATCGACGTAGGTATTCACCGTTGGCGAGGCCATGACCCACACCTGGGTGACCGTCCAGTCTTCCAATCCCTCATCGTGCAGCAGAGATGGATGAGCAAAGGGATTTCGGGCGTCTGGGTACACCGCTTGGATTGCGGCCTCACCGGCTGCCATGTGATCGGGGTGGGATGCGGGCAGCCGAGACCAGTTGCGGTCGGGGGACTGGATCAGGATGCGTTGAGGCCGCACCTGCCGAATGACGCGCGAGATATCCCGGCGAAGCTCGTGGCTGACGGTCAGTTCACCGTCGCGGTAACCGAGGAATCGAACATCGCTGACACCAACGACGGCTGCAGCGGCAATCTGCTCGGATCTGCGGATCGCGGGAATCTGCTCTCGGGGCACATTCGGATCGAATCCACCGGCATCGCCATCGGTGATCACGCAGTAGGTGACCTCGATACCTGTTTGCACCCAGGACGCGACGGTTCCGGCGGCACCGAAATCGACATCATCTGGGTGTGCAGTAACCACGAGTGCGCGGTCAATCGGTGTGTCGCTCACGCTGAATCGGTCCCTTTCATAGGGGGTAAAAGGTACATATCGGGCTATATCGAAATTACATCCGCGCGGTTCGTATTCCCAGTCATCACTTCTTTCACTTCCATGTCAGAGTATGTCTGTGCTTCCCCGCATACGGGCGCTTGCTGCCCGCAGCCACAGCATGCCCGCCCACGGTGCGCATGCGCTACTGGGTGTGCTGGCAACACTGCTGCTGGTCACGGCGGTCACTGCCGCTCCGCTGGCCCAGGCAGCCGATTCGGGCTACACCCTCAGCACGTGGACCGGTGTCGTTGCCGGCGCCCCGGTTCCCGGCGCGAACCTGCCCCCGGCCCCCAAGCCGGGAAATCCCGCCAATGTTCCGCAGGGACAGTACGACGCGGCGCCGGCCTATCAAGGGCAGCAAATCTGCGACCCGACACCAAAGCCGGGGACGCAGCACCTTGCCGACTTGATCAAGGCAACGTACGGCGCGAACCAGACGGTGTGGATTCCTCGAGCATGCAATATCGGGGCGCAAAGTGAGCACAAGGAGGGTCGTGCACTGGACTGGATGACGTCCGTACGCGACGCACAGGGGGAGGCCAATGCCGAATCCTTCCTGAACTGGCTCCTGGGACCAGATCAGTATGGCGTCGCATATGGAAATGCCATCCGTCTCGGTGTGATGTACATCGGTTGGAATTCGCGCATCTGGCGCGGGTATGAGCCTGGGAAAGGCTGGGCCGAACTCAAGGGGTGCTTCTCCAAGCCCAATCCCGGAGATGACACCACGTGCCATCGCAATCACATCCACATCTCATTGACATGGGACGGAGCGGCTGGAACAACCTCTTTTTGGACGGGACACCCCATCAACGTCCCTGACTGCCCGAGAAAGACCTCGGCAGCCACAGATCCGAATGTGGGCATCGCCGCCACGATGACTCCGGTCGCACCCTTCATCAGCCTGGACACCTCCACCGGCACCGGAGTAGCCGCTCGTTGCCGCCTGGAACAGGACGAGTACGCCGGCGACAGCCATCGGCTCTTTCCCAAGGTCGCCGGTGTGGGCGGAGTCCCCGCCGACGCCGCAGCAGTCTCGGTTCACCTGACGGTCTTGAACTCCAACGCTCCGGCCAGCCTTCGCGTATGGACACCGGGAGACACCACCTCAAAGGTCGCTCTGAGCGTGCCCATCGATGGTGGGGGCACGGCGGACGCGATTGTCCCGGTGGCTTCCGATGGCACGATTGCTCTTGCGACGACCACCGGCGCTATGGATGTGCAGGTCCAGGTCAATGGCTATTACGCAGCAGGTGCCGCGGGAGCAGGGAGCAGTCCGCAAATCTCCAACGTCGTTACCAGCGGTGGTGCGCCGCCACCGGCATCCCCGTTGGTCGCCCCCACTGTTGGCGCCAACCCCGATCCTGCACCGGAGAGCACGACGGGATCGAGCAGCTCTCCATCGACTGCGCCAACGCCGACACCTTCTGCCAGTGCCGCAGCGGTGGAGGCATCCTTTAACGCGGTGGGAACAGGATTGGCGTATGACTCCACGGCCGGCGGTGGGCCTCTGCCCCCCGGCGGTACCCGAACCGTGACCTTGGCCGGCCTTCCTGCTGCGGCAACCTGTGCCCTGGTGCTGTTGACGACTACCAACGCCCCGAAGTCCGGCTCCGTGCTGTTGTCGCGCAGTCAGTCCATAGGTCCGGTGACCAGGTTCGTATTCCCCAAGCAGCGATCACGCTCGGCGGTCATGCTGGTCCCGGTGGCAAACAGCCAGCTCACCCTGGCGACTTCCAAGCACTCAGGTGTGGACATCAAGCTGAACCTGCTCGGCTACGGGACAAGCAGCAGCCCACCCACAGCGATCGGTCGGCCGGCAGTGAACCTTCTGCGTGGGGTGTGGGATCCGGCCGTGGCCAAAGCAGTAGTCCTTGCGCACAAGTTTGGTCTGCCCGGTCAGCGCAAGCTCAAGGCCGTGCTCTTGCGCATCATCACTCATCAGGCCACGACCCCGGGTGGGGTGACCGTCACGGCTCAAGGCGCTGCACCGTCCGCGACTCCGGTCGCTCCGATCGCGGCTGGCGCATCTACCAGCACCATCGTGTTGGTTCCCACCGGATCGCTCGGCCAAATCACGCTGTCAGCATCAACCAAGGCTCGCATTCGCGTAGACCTGATCGGTTACGTCCGCTGACATATCTCACCGCCCGAGCCTCACTGCCTGAACCTCGCTGAACACCGATTGCCTACGATCATCTGGTGAACCTCAGTGACGCATCGGGACTGGTCGCTGACTTGAACTCCGCGCAGCGCCAAGCGGTCGAGCATCGAGGAGCACCTCTGCTGATTGTCGCGGGGGCAGGCTCTGGCAAGACCAGGGTGCTCACACGGCGGGTAGCCCACCTTTTGGCCACTGGCGATGCCACGCCGGGTCAGATCCTGGCGATCACGTTCACGAACAAGGCCGCGGCGGAAATGAAGGAGCGAGTCGCCGAAATCGTGGGTGCCCCGGCTCGAGGCATGTGGGTGTCAACCTTCCATAGTGCCTGCGTGCGCATCTTGCGTGCCGAGGCCTCTCGACTGGGCATTTCCAGTTCGTTCACCATCTATGACCAAGCTGATTCGCTGCGCTTGATGTCGATGGTCGTCCGCGATTTGGATCTTGATCCCAAGCGCTTTGCCCCTCGCGCATTCCTGGCGCAGGTTTCCAACTGCAAGAACGAGCTCATCGACGATGAGAGTTATGCCGCCAAGGCGGCCAATCACTACGAACAGATGCTTGCCGAGGCCTATCGGCTGTACCAGAGTCGACTCCGGGCGGCCAATGCCTTCGACTTCGACGACCTGATCTCCACCACGGTAGCGCTGTTCCAGCTCTTTCCGGAGGTCGCGGAAAACTATCGCCGACGGTTTCGGCATGTGCTCGTCGATGAGTATCAGGACACCAATCACGCGCACTACGTGCTGATCAAGGAATTCATCGGCGTGGACTCCGCCCTCCTGCCGGCTGGACAGTTGTGCGTGGTTGGCGATGCAGACCAGTCCATCTACGCATTCCGTGGAGCCACGATTCGCAATATCGAGGAATTCGAGCGCGATTACCCGAGAGCGACCACGATCGTCTTGGAGCAGAATTACCGCTCCACGCAGACCATTTTGTCGGCCGCCAACGCCGTGATATCGCGAAATTCCGGACGCAGGGACAAGAACCTGTGGACCGATGCAGGCACCGGGGAGCAGATACGCATCTACGTTGCTGATGACGAGCATGATGAGGCCCGATTCATCGCGGATCAAATCGATGACCTGACCGATCATCATGGCTATCACCCCTCTGATGTGGCGGTCTTCTACCGAACGAACGCGCAATCACGTTCGGTAGAAGACGTGTTCGTTCGAGTGGGCATGCCATATCGAGTAGTTGGTGGAGTGCGCTTTTATGAGCGCAAGGAAGTGCGTGACGCGATCGCCTACCTGCGTGCCATCGCCAACCCTGCAGATGAGATCTCCACCCGCCGAATACTGAATACACCCAAGCGGGGTATCGGCGACAAAGCTGAATCCAGCATCGACTTCTTCGCTCAGCGCGAGCGAATCAGTTTTGATGCGGCACTGAATCGTGTTGGAGAAATCCCGGGAATGGCCACGCGATCGATGACCGCAATCTCCGGATTCAATACGCTCATGCAGGACCTGCGGACTATTGCCGAGTCCGGAGCTGATGCTGCCACCGTCCTGCAGGCCGTATTCGAGCAAAGCGGATATCTCGCCGAGCTGCAGGCATCGATGGATCCTCAGGACGAAGCACGAGTGGAAAACTTGGCCGAGCTGGAATCGGTTGCTGCCGAATTCGCTGTGGAAAACCCTGAGGGCACGTTGGTCGATTTTCTCGAGCGTATTGCCCTGGTCGCGGACTCAGATGAGATTCCCGATGCCGATGGCGGAGTGGTGACGCTCATGACATTGCACACCGCTAAGGGTTTGGAATTTCCCGTTGTCTTCCTGACGGGAATGGAAGATGGAGTCTTCCCGCACGTGCGCTCACTGGGTGACGCGAAGGAGCTCGAAGAAGAGCGGCGACTGGCTTATGTGGGGATTACCCGAGCACGCCAGCGCCTGTTCTTGTCCCGATCCACGATGCGTTCTGCCTGGGGCTCGCCGGCGTACAACCCTGCCTCCAGATTCCTGGACGAGCTTCCCACCGAGTTGGTTGTCTACGATCGAGAAGAGCAGCCCACCGACCGGGCCATGTCCTGGACACCGGGACCCACCAGCGCACAGGTCAGGCTCGGTGACCGAGTGGTGGGGGACGGTGCTGCGGTCTCGCTATCACCTGGTGATCGAGTGACACATCAAAAGTTCGGGCTGGGTACCGTGGTGGCCACCGCCGGCGTCGGAGACAAGGCCGATGCCACGATTGATTTCGGCAGTTCGGGCATCAAGCGCCTCCTCCTGCGCTATGCACCGGTGGAGAAGCTCTAGCCATGCGCGTGCTGGTGGCCCCGGCGGCGATGAAGACCACGGCAACAGCTCACGACCTCGCCGCTGCCATCGCCGAAGCGGTGCGTTCCACCTGGCCTGATGCAGACATCGACATTGCCCCGCTGGCCGACGGTGGCGATGGAACCGTTGACGTCCTGCTTCATGCCGGCTATCGCGCTCAGGAATTGCCCGCGGTTGATGCCATGGGCCAGCAGACAATGACCGTCATCGCGCGGAACAGCTCGCACGCAGTCATCGAGTTGGCGCGTACATGTGGAATGGCCTCCGTACGCCAGCAGCAGCCGTTCTTGGCGCACACTCAGGGTCTGGGAGTCGCCGCCGTGGCCGCCATCGCTGACGGCGTGCGGGAGATCACCTTCGCTCTCGGTGGCAGTGCGTCAACCGACGGCGGCTCGGGGCTGCTATCTGGGCTGGGCTGGCAGTTGCTCGATTCCAGGGGCGCAGCCGTAGCGCCGGGCCTTTCCAATCTGACATCGATTGTCCGCGTGATTCCCGCCCCCGATGCGCAGCATTCGCCGGTCACTGTCAACGGGTGGACCGATGTGCAGGTTCCCTTGTGCGGGCCAACTGGTGCGGCCCGTGGCTTCGGTCCGCAGAAGGGACTTACCGCTGACCAGGCGCTGCAGGCAGATCTGGATCTTGGCCGCTGGGCGTGCCTGCTCAACGCCGAGCATCTGGCCAATACGCCGGGAGCCGGGGCAGCCGGCGGCACCGGGCTGGCCATCTTGGCGCTAGGAGGAACCCTCACGTCGGGATCTGCGCAGGTTCAGCGAGTGCTGAACCTGCCAGAACGCCTGGCGATAGCGGATCTGGTGATCACCGCGGAGGGCTGTTGGGACCAGTCCAGTCTCCATGGCAAGGCGACTGGTCAGCTGGTGCGCATGGCAAATGAGCGACAGACTCCAACGGTGGTGATCTCGGCGGCGCCGGTGGGCCAAGGTCCTGCGCAGGGCCTGGCTGCAGTGCTGTGTCTGGCGGATGAGGCTGGTCCTGAACTGACGGCCGGGGACCCGGCAGCGGCCATCGCTCAGGTCCTTTCATCCTTCCTGCTCGATCGCCGGCTCAGGTCGGGGTGACGAACCTCGCAGTACCGAAGACGCCAACGGGAGCAAAGTACCCTTGCACTGGCGATACAGTGCGTGGCATGTCTTCCCCAGCGCGAGTGATTGTCGCTAAGCCGGGGCTGGACGGCCACGATCGTGGAGCCAAAGTGGTGGCTCGCGCACTGCGCGATGCCGGCATTGAGGTGATCTACACCGGGCTGCACCAGACTCCTGCACAGATCGTCGATGCAGCCATTCAAGAAGATGCTGATGTCATCGGCCTGTCAGTGCTGTCTGGGGCTCACTTGACGCTGTTTCAGGAAGTCATGAACCTCTTGGGTGCCAGCGGGGCGACCGACATCCTGGTCTTCGGCGGCGGCATCATTCCTGAAGATGACATCCCGGTCCTGAAGTCCATGGGCGTGGCAGAAATATTCACCCCCGGTGCCACGATGGCCTCCATCGTGCAGTGGGTCCTAGATCACACCAGCAAGGACTAACGCAACACCGCTTACATTTCGTACCCTCACTCGACGATCGCATTAGCCGCGAAGGAGCACGTCCACGTGGATCTTTATGAGTACCAGGCAAAAGAACTGTTCTTGAAGCACGATGTGCCCACCACCCCTGGTGAGGTATGCACGACCCCGGAGGCTGCTGAAGCCATCGCAACCTCGATCGGCAAGCCCGTCGTGGTCAAGGCGCAGGTCAAGGTTGGCGGACGCGGGAAGGCCGGCGGTGTCAAGCTTGCCGATGATTCCGCAGAAGCCAAGGCCCGGGCGACCGACATCTTGGGCATGGACATCAAGGGACACACCGTGCACCGTGTCCTGGTCGCCCAGGCCAGCGACATCGCCGAGGAGTACTACGTCTCCTTCATGCTTGATCGAGCCAATCGCTGCTTCCTGGCAATGGCAAGCGTCGAGGGCGGTGTGGAGATCGAAGAGGTCGCCGCGAATCGCCCCGAGGCCCTGGCAATGATCCGCGTTGATGCCCTGGACGGTGTGGACCAGGCCAAGGCGCGCGAGATCGTCGCGGCAGCGAAGTTCCCCGCGGCGGTGGCCGATCAGGTTGTCAATGTGCTGGTGAAGCTGTGGGCGGTACTGGTGAAGGAAGACGCCACCTTGGTCGAGGTGAACCCGCTGGTGCAGACACCTGACGGGGTCATCTTGGCCCTGGATGGCAAGGTCACCATTGACGACAATGCTTCCTTCCGATTGGCGGACTACGACTCGATGGTCGACCGCGAGTCCACCGACCCCATCGAACTGCGCGCCAAGGAATTCGACCTGAACTACGTCAAGTTGTCTGGGGAGGTCGGCATCATCGGCAACGGCGCCGGGCTGGTCATGAGCACCCTGGACGTGGTCGCATACGCCGGTGAGGAGTTCGGTGGCATGAAGCCTGCGAACTTCCTCGATATCGGCGGAGGCGCTAGCGCCACCGTCATGGCCAACGGCCTAGACATCGTGCTGAACGACCCTGAAGTCGAAGCCGTGTTTGTGAATGTCTTCGGTGGGATCACCGCGTGTGACGCGGTCGCCAACGGCATCGTGCAGGCGCTGGCGATGCTGGAGGAGCAGGGAACTCCCGCCACCAAGCCGATCGTGTGTCGTATTGACGGCAACAATGCCCTCGAGGGTCGCCGCATCCTCACCGAGGCTGAGCATGACCTGATTGAACTCGTTGACACCATGGACGATGCCGCGCGTCGCGTTGCCGAACTGGCAGCAGCTCGCAAGGCCGGGAAGTAGAGCGCAATGACCATTTGGCTGAACGCTGATAGCAAGATCATCGTCCAGGGCATGACTGGATCCGAGGGCACCAAGCACACACGGCGCATGGTTGCCTCCGGCGCCCAGGTCGTCGGTGGCGTCACCCCGGGCAAGGCCGGCCAGGAGGTGGATGGCATTCCGGTCTTCAATTCCGTGCAGGATGCCATGGCGGCAACTGGCGCGAATGTGACCGTGGTGTTTGTTCCTCCCAAGTTCGCCAAGGGTGCGGTGCTCGAGGCTGTCGATGCCCAGATCCCCCTGGCCGTGGTGATCACTGAGGGCATTCCTGTTCACGACACCGCGCAGTTCTTCCAGTACTCGCAGAACTCAGGAGCCACGCGGATCATCGGTCCGAACTGTCCGGGAATCATTAGCCCAGGGGTGTCCAATGCCGGGATCATCCCTGCTGACATCGCCAAGGCGGGGCGTATTGGCTTGGTGTCCAAGTCCGGGACGCTGACCTACCAAATGATGTACGAGCTGCGCGATATCGGGTTCTCGACCTGCGTAGGCATCGGTGGCGACCCGATCATCGGCACGACCCACATCGACTGTCTTCAAGCGTTTGAGGACGATCCGGAAACCGATGCGATCGTCATGATCGGCGAAATTGGCGGTGACGCCGAGGAGCGTGCGGCCGCGTACATCGGAGCCAACATCACTAAGCCGGTTGTCGGATACGTAGCGGGCTTTACCGCACCAGAGGGCAAGACCATGGGTCACGCAGGCGCGATCGTGTCGGGCTCTGCTGGCACGGCAGCAGCCAAGCAGGCCGCTCTGGAGGCTGTCGGGGTCAAGGTCGGTAAGACTCCGTCAGCCACTGCTCGCCTGATGCGGGAGATCATGACCCAGTCCTGACGTCACTCATCAACGCGCGGCCTGGGTATCAAGCCTGGGCCGCGCGTTGTGTGTGGTCGCGGATCTCAGTGCAATGGGTCCCCAACACGGCCGGTG
>CAIKZY010000045.1 GCA_903832025.1 uncultured Actinomycetes bacterium | reverse complement strand
GGCGGCTGGCGCATCGTGCGGACGATCGGCCGGGGGATCTACCGCATTCGTCCGTTGGATGGGCTGGTCAGTCAAGGCTCCAGCGCAGCAGTGATCTTTGGCGCCTCATATCTGGGCGCCCCGGTTTCCACCACGCACGTGGTGGCATCCTCGGTCGTGGGTGTTGGACTCCAGCAGCGACGGGCACACGTGAAGTGGGCAGTGGTGCGTGAGATCCTCCTGGCCTGGGTCATCACCTTGCCCGTATGCGCCGCGCTCGGTGCAATGATTGCGGTGCTGGAGGGGATTCGACTGTGAAGAAGCTGTGGTTCTTGCCCGAGATGCCCGATGTCATGGCGACGCTGCGCGAGCAGGGGGATATCACGGTGGAGGCAGCCAGCGCCTTCACCGCATGGGCAGGTGGGGACCAGGCGAAGCAGTTGGTGGTGCGAGACTGCGAGCATCGAGCAGACACGGTCAAGCGTGCGCTGAGCATGCAGCTTCGTGCTGCGTTTTCCACGCCGATTGATCAAGAGGATCTGTTCACCTTGTCTGAGCGACTTGACGTGGTACTCAATGCGGTGAAGAACGTGGTTCGGGAAGCCGAGGCAATCAGCACCCCGCCGGATGCAGTCGTGGAACAGATGGCCTCAGAACTGGAGGCAGGACTGCGACTCACCCGGCAGGCGTTCGACCAACTGGCACACCACGGTGACCAAGCCACGAAACTGGCCGATCAGATCAACGCCCGTGAGTCTGCCATGGAAAAGATCTATCGCGCCGGGATGCAAGAGTTGTCGTCGGGCGACGACGTGCGAGAGATCATCAATCGCCGGGAACTGTATCGACGGACGCTGGAGACCGGGGAACGCATGGCGCGAGTGGCCGATCGCATCTGGTACGCAGTGGTGAAAGAGGCGTGAGCAGCCTCCTGGCCCCGAAGGCTGTCACGTTCGTGGTCATCAGGTGACGGGAATGCCGGGATCCATTGATTGGGGTGATACGGCAGCTGCCGGTAGCCATCTGCTGCTGTCCGCCGGGGGGTCGCCGCGATATGCATCGGCCGGACGGAGAAGTCGCAAAGAGGCGATCGGGTCCGGCCTGTTTTCCAATGTGGTGTGCCTGCAAGGCCACCACCTGCCCGAGCTGGCGCCAGATAGGTTCCAGGGGCCGACAGATAGCGATATCTGGCGCACGAGAGGCGGCGGCTACTGGTGGTGGAAAGCAGCCCTCCTGCACGCCTACGTGCAGCTGCCCGAGCTCGGGGCTGATCGGATTTTCTACATGGATGTGGGGTGTCACCTGAACCTGTCGCCAGGTGCACGAACCAGGTTTCACGACTATGAACGTGCGGTCGACACCGACGGCGCGCTGCTGTTTCACCTTCAGGGGCGCACTGATCGGGCCTGGACGCGTCCTGATGTTGCTCAATACCTGAGCATGACCGACGCCGAGCTCGATACGCCGCAAGTCACCAGCGGATTCTTCGGTTTCGCCAATGATGCGCGCACTCGGCAGGTAGCACGCCGTTGGAATGCCCTGTGTGCCTTTGGTGGCGGGGCGCTGCTTGAAGACCAGGAAGGCACTGCCGGGCACGTCGGGCACCGCCATGACCAGTCCCTGTTCAGCGTGGTGATCAAGCAGATGGGGTACCGCACACGTGCCGATGAGACGTACACGGAATTGCCATGGTCCCAGGGCGGTCGAGATTGGCCCGTCTGGGCGGTACGGAACCGCGGTGGCGCCACCTTCTCCACGCATCGACTCTGGTTTCGGATCAAGGATCGATGCAATCGCATCGCGTGCCGCCTCCGGCCCGGGCCGCGATGATCCACTGCCCGTCGTGACCGGCACGGGGTCAGGCGTCAGGCCGTGGCCGGGCCGAGCCTGTCGTGCTATCCCAGGCTTTGCATCATCGCGGTCACTGAGGTGGCAGCGGTCGGCTGGAACCAGCAGTCACCGACCGCAGACTTCTTGGTGACGAATTTCAAGACGGTGTAACAGGTGGGAAAGTTCAGGCTCTGATCACCCATGCTGGCTTGAGTGCCGGTGAGGGAATGGGTGCCAAAACGCATGGACACCGATCGTCCCTTGGCGGTCTTGGGACCGTAGGTCAGTGCAATCGGTGCCTTCAAGCCGAGC
>CAIKZY010000044.1 GCA_903832025.1 uncultured Actinomycetes bacterium | reverse complement strand
GCAACCGCGACGACATCGCGGCGGAACTCGATCGGAAATGCTTTCGGCATGACAAACATCCTTCCAGCGAGGACGAATCCTCACAGGTCAGGAGGCAACCAAACTCGGGGCAGTCCCCACGATCAAAACATGGCCCTCGCGTGCGCGTGCGCGCGCCGTTCTTTAGCACCCCTTTAGGGGTGCTTGATGTGGAGTTAGCGATCGAGCACCGATCGCTCCGGATCTTTCGGTCCACATGACAATCTGACGAAGGAGCACTTCATGCCAAATGGCGGATATCCCATCAACCTGGTCACTCCTATTGGCCAATCGGGCTTTGTGATGCATGCTGACGGTGCGACGTTGCATCTCAAGCGGCAAGAATTTCCCGATCCGGAGTCGACCCGATACGAGCTTGTCGGTGTGGGAGAACTTGAGCCGACTCAGGTGGCGGCTTTGTTGTTCCATTTGCTCGAATTGGGTTCTGACCTCGATGTCGACAGGATCCTGAGCATCGGCTTTCTCGATACGTGCCACTACAAGGGCTCAGGTAAGCCCATTTCCTACCACTTGAAGAGGAAATGGTAATGCCAATAGTCGTTGCACTGCAACGGCTATTGGCAAGTGGGGCGGGCGGGGCTCGAACCCGCGACGACCAGATTATGAGTCCGGGGCTCTAACCAGCTGAGCTACCGCCCCCGCGAGGGGAGTTCCAGCATATCTGTGCGCAGGTGAACGCTCCTCAATCGCCCACAACCGGTCTCGGCTAGCCGTATAGGGATTCATCGACTCAACGTGATTCAGCAGAGTCCTGATCGCCATCCAACAGAACTTGATCAACGCTGGCGAATCGATAGGTCTGTGTGTCCGGGATCCGTGCAAGCAGCCAAATCAAGTCGAAGCGCTCCTCCGGCCAATGCTTGGGGATGTCTCCTGAATTGACGACTTCGAATCTGCCTAACACCGCAGGCATGGAACCGTGATGCCAGGCAATCAGGGCGCTTTGGCCCCCGTCCAACACCGACGCAACGAGGGCATCGGACTGACTGTGGTCGAAGCTGTCATCGATTGACAGTCCAAGACGCTTGGCAAGCGGAGTAACCGTGTGCACCTCCCGCTTGCTCTTGTAGCTGTCCGTGGCCTTTGTCGCGATGACGCGCTCGGGCACGGCCACCTGCGGGTGGATCGCAGAAGGGGCATTGGCAAACAGCACCGCCAGTGCACCGGCGCGAGTCCAGCCCCGAACGGATAGGGAGTGCGGATCGCTTTCGCCTTGCTGGTTGATGCCGTGCGGCGGGCCATCATCACCGGGCTTCTCGCCATGGCGGATGAACATCACGAGGTCAGGAGCACTCACCCTTGGACCTTACCCGCTTGGACTGAATGACCACTGGAGTACGTCACCTCACTCGCACCTTCGTACAGTCGAACTCGGGCTGTACGGTACCCAGGCGGCGGAGAGGTTCACTTCCGTTCTTGCACTTCGGGATGCCTGCGCTGCCCTTCGGCGATATTCAAGGCGTCGGTGACATCGTGGGTGAAGTCTGCGCGCAAAAACTCCGTGGTTTCCGGGATCGCCAGATGGACGTCATTGACTTCGTTGATCTCCACGGTGAGGGAGGGTGCGTTGAGATCTAGGACATGCCCTCCGAATGAACGATCGTCACTGATGAAATGCAGGTGATAGCCGGAAATGGCAACGGCCTTGGTGTACTCAGGACTCCAGAAACCGACCACGGTTCCCGTCATGTTGGCGCCAGTGAATTCGGATTGATCGGCAGTAGCTGAGACCAGGTCCTGGCCCGAGTGCGCTTTGCATGCCGCCCGAACCTGCATGCTGCTGAAGATTCCATGGGCCCGAATGGCCACGATGCCATTGGCAGATGTCCGAACGGCATCGACAGCGCTCGTGAACGATGCCAGCGATTCGACGTTGGTGATTGCCGAAGTGGTATCGGGCGCAAAGTTCACCACGCAGGCAAATGGCGTCAACGCGGAGTCAGCGGCCTCATGGACCGTGCCGTCTGCGCGAGCCTGAAAGCAGTGGCCGTCGATGAGGATCAATTCTCCATCGAGGTCCTCAAAGGTTCCCAGTCCCAGATTGCCGTGCCTGCGCAAGTCGGCAACAGACACGCATCCCTGGTACAGACCTTGCACGATCGCCCCGGATGTCGACACCTGGAACAGCGAGTGATGTTCTACATCCAGGGCCTCAGAGAGCGCTGCTTGCACGATGTGGCTCACACTCTGGCCGCTGGTTTGCGCGCGCTCGGTTAACGCATTCCAGATACTGGCGGACACTGTGGTGTTTAACGCATGGGACATGGCACCAGGATAAAGCGTTCAGGCAACAACATCCGCCCGAACGTGGTGTCCGTTTCCTACACGCGCTTGGCCAGTGCCTTGCCGAGCCGCGTGAGGCCGGCACTTCGGCCATCCTTGGGTAGCTGAACACGGATGATGCATAGCTCGTCACTGGCAATGGCCGATGACAGCGCCTGCTGGAGTTCAAGCTCGGTCGCGACCAAGTAGCCCTGACCGGTTCCCAGCACGCGCACCAGCTCCTCGCAAGCCAGTGCCGGAATGTCATTGAACACCCCATCCAGCAAAGGCCGCTGCGTTCCGTAGCCCTGATTGTCCAAGACGATGATGATGGCGGGTACGCCGTGGAACGCGCAGGCAGCCGCCTCCAGGCCGGTCATGGCAAAGGCGCCATCACCAACAAGCACGACCGGGCGACGAAGTGGATCGGCCTTGCCAGCCCCCAGCGCTCCTGCCACGGCGTATCCCATGGTCGCGTAGTACGCACTGCCATGACCCCAGGTCGGAACTCGTAGGTCCACTGAGGCGAACAGCGCCTCGCCGGGATCAAGAAGAAGCCCATGTCGATCATCGATGTGGGATCCAACCGCCTGGATCGCCCGCTCGACGGTCAACGGCTGATCCACAGGAACGAACGCCTCTTCGTGCGGGATGGGGTCACTGGGAAACCGCAACCCTGCCTCATGAACAGCCTGGGCAAGTGCGGGAAGGAAGGCCCACAGGGGCACCTGTCGATAGGTCCGGCGATGCACGGTGACCTCTTCATCGCTGATCGAGACTTGTCGTCGCGGGTCGAGATTGGCAGTGAACGCACCCAACGTGAGGTCCGTTTGCAGGACGCCAATACTGATGAGCAAGTCGACATCCTCGACTCGGCGGACGATCGCTTGCGGGCTGACAGCTCCCATGTACACGCCAAGGCCAAGTTCGTGCCGCTCGGGAAACACCCCTCGGCCCAGGGAACTGGTAGCCACGGGCATGCCCGCTGCGGTAGCGAGTTGGAACAAGGCCTGCTTCGCCCCCCGGCGGTAGGCCATGGCGCCGGCGTGTATCGCTGCTGTCTTGGCCATACGCAGTTCCTGCATCACGTCGGCCAGTGCATCGTCCAATGCCGCGGGATCAAGTGGTGGAAGATTGACGGCAATATCGAAATCCGGGGAATCTACGACCTGCCCGATCAGATCCCGTGGCACCTCGATATATCCAGGACGCTGTTGCCGGAGCATCTCGCGAATGACGCGATCGATGTCATTGGCAGCCGTATCACCGGACGTCAGGACCGCCTGCGCGCAGGTGAGGTCCTCGAAGACACGCAGCTGCGTGTTGAAGTCCTTGACCTTGTGGTGCAGCATCGGGTCGCCTTCGCGCTCCCCCATGCCCGGGGAACCGCTGAGGATCAAGAGCGGAACTTGCTCCGCCCAGGCATTGGCCGCGGCGTTGGCTACTTTCAGTCCCCCGGCGCCATAGGTCACTGCCACGACTCCGAACCCGCGTAATCGAGCATAGGCATCTGCCGCGAATCCGGCTCCTTGCTCGTCTGCGGTGACAAGAATCGGAAAGCCCTCCTCATGCAGGGCACCGAACATCCGCAGCGCGAAATCACCGACGATGCCGAACGCCTGCTCGACACCGAGCTCGCAAAAGCGCCGAGCCAGATGACTGGCGACAGTGTTGGTGCGGGTCTTAAGAATTTCAGGTTCGGACACGGCGGAATTGTCTCATAGCCATTGGCACCGTGAGCGTACGGACCGAACTCGTTCAGAAGTCGGATTCGACTACTTCCCGGCGGTCTTGCAGAAGGTTTGCAGCTTGCTCAACGCCGTCACTGTGCTCTGTCGAGCAACGGTGCTCTTCATCCCGTCCAGCATGGACTTGGACAGACCAGTTGCCGCCGATATCTGCTGTTCTGAGCCGCTGGCCAGCGAAGGAGTTTTCGTCAACGCGATGACAACCTTCACCAGCGTCGTGAGCCCATCAACTTGCTGCTGATCCAACACGTTCAGCGTCACCGCCTGGGGCAGAGCGGTCACTGCCGTGTTCAGCGTTTGGGCCACCTTAGCAGCCCCCTGCTTTTGAACATCGGTCATCGAAGCCTGCGAATACAGCGGTGCCACATCCGTGCAAAATGTTGCCGCACTGGGCTCAGACGATCCCGAACTTGAGCACCCGACAAGGGTGGCGGCCAGGATTGCACAAGCCGTCGCCAGCACGGCAACACGAGATACTGATGACGTCATGCCACCAGTGTAAGTCAGTCACTAAGGCCTCCTGGCATGGCATGGATGAGCGCTTGATTGCTCAACGTTTCCCCGGCTGTGCACGCCAAGGTCGGCGTCAGGCAATCACCGAATGCGACCGCGCAGAGTTCGCACCACCAATCCATGGACGGGCAATGCCGGCGATCGACTTGGCGCATTCGGCTCGGGCAGCGCCCACTGGCGCCAGTTCGCCTGAATCAGCAGGTGTTAGCCTTCGACCCGATGGCTACCGGTCCGAAGGGGACGCGTTGTGAGTAACCACAGTTTCCATTTCATCACCGGGCTTCCCCGCTCTGGATCCACGTTGCTTTCGGCGATATTGAGCCAAAATCCCCGATTCAGTGCGAACGTCACCTCACCTCTGGCCAGCGTGGCTACCGCGATCATCGCCCAGGTGAGCGCCGAAAGTGAATGGGGCTCCCAGGTCTCCGTTGATCAACGGCGTGCCATGGTCCGCGGGATGTTCGATGCCTACTACGGCCAGGTCAGTACACCGCATTTTCGATACCAACCGGGGCTGGAGCGCACGGCTTCCCCTGATTCTTGACCTATTTCCCCAGGCGAAGATCTTGGCCTGCGTACGGAACATGGCCTGGGTCATGGACAGCTTGGAGCGGCTCTACCTGGCCGACCCTTACGAGAACACCAAGCTCTTCTCCTCTGAAGCAGAGCGCAGCAGTGTCTATACCCGCGTGGAAACCCTCGGCCAGCGCACCCGCCTCCTGGGCGCCGCATGGACCAACCTGAAGGATGCGTACTTCAGTGAGCAGGGTGCGTCGATGATGGTGATCGACTATGACATTTTGGCTCAGCGACCAGAGCAAACACTGGAGTTGATCTATCACTTCCTCGACGAACCATCATTCGCCCATGACTTCACCAATACTCAGTTTTCGGCTCCCGAGTATGACCGCGCTCTGGGGATTGCCAACATGCATACCGTGCGCCCTACGGTTGAACTCCAGCAGCGCAAGAGTGTCCTGCCCCCGGATTTGTTCGAGCAATACGCCAAGCTCTCGTTCTGGCAGGACACGGCCGGGACTCGCTGTCAGGTCCTGCGCATGGGTGACCCCAAGTAAGCACGGGCGAGCCCACGTGGGCGGTACCGAGTTGGCGTCTGCCAAGACCCAAGGCGATGAGCCTTGAGGTCTTTCCCATTGGAGTTGACCAAGAGTCCGTTACCGACGTTCAGGGAGCGATCGCTAGGCCCTGGGGGTAAAAAACCCGGAAGGTTGATCGTGTTCAGCAGCGTCCCGGCGCCATCGAATACCTGAACGGTACCATCCCCGTAGTTCCCGACGTAGACGTCGCCAGCATTGGCCGTGCCCTCAGGTGCCACGGCAAGGCCATAGGACTCATAGCCGGTCCCCAGTGCGACAACATTGCCTGAGGGGTCAATGATGCGTCCCTCCCCGGGGTAATAGGAGCCGACATACACATCACCAGCTTGGTCACCGGTGTCACTAATGCCGATAGACAGTGCGTACTCTGGCACGCTAATGGTTGCGATCACCGTATTTAAACTGCCGATCACAGATACATATTCCGAGGAATAATTCCCTACATATACATCTCCGATATTTCCTGACGTCGGGCTTACGGCTAGCGCGGTTGGCGAAACACCGACCGTGACCGTCGCTATCACGGAATTGCCCGGATTGATCACCGAGACATTACGGCTTTGATTATTCGCCACGTAGACGTCACCAGCGTTGTCGGTGTTGCTTGGCGCAATGGCGATGGCATCGGGATCTCCGCCTACGGCAATGGTCGTGATGAAGGAGTTTGTGGGACCAAATACCGAAACGGAGTTGTCATCTCTATTCGTGACGTACACATCACCGGCGTTTGGGGTACCCGCAGGAGCAATTGCAACGGACCAGGGATTGCTACCAACAGAAATGGTTGCAATGACCGTATTCGAGGGATCAATGACTGACACGGTCCCATCTCCGGAGTTGGCGACGTACACATCACCGGCGTTCGGAGTGCCGGCAGGAGCCACCGCCACTCCCCTCGGAATAGAACCAACGGTGATCGTGGCCACCACTGTTCCGGTCGGATCAATTACTAAAACATTGCCGTAATAGCCAGAGACATATACAAAACCAGAGTTTGTGGTCATGGCAGAAGCAGCCTGGCTCCTGGCCCAGGTCACCGATCGGGTGCACGTCCAGCCACCGGCGCCACCATTTGCCCACTGTGCCCAACTCGGATGCCACGCCGGACCGGACTCGGGATCAGACGGATCCGCCCACGCCTGCCGCCAATCGGCCAAGGCGTCCGGTGGGCTATCGCACAAGGCGTCGGGTCCGCTGCGCTGGAAGGCCTGAATCTGGACCTGGTCTGCCAGGACGATTGGTGCCCCGATGGCTGCCCAAGTACTCACTGCCGCAACACCGGCAGAGGCTAGGAGTGCTTTGGTCCGGAATGAGCTCATTTCGATCCTCTTCCTATCGCGTTCGGTTGTCGGCCACATTCAAAAGGTGAAAGATGTTCTCCATGCGTACTGATTCACAGAGCATGGGCCTGCTGTCACAGGAGTGACAGCCCACCACGCGTGAGGGGCGTAACGTGCGTGACGCACGCTTCAAACCAGAATTCAGTGCACAAAGCGCCGAGACGGCGCGCCGAGATAGCGGGCTGAGATTGCGGGCCTATCCGGACGAGGGGCCTCACCATGACTCGCGCGACGCGCATCCTTGACCGTGCTGATGATCCCATAGAACATATCGGCCGATGTACGTCTCAACCGCATCGGCCGGGGTTCTGGCTCAGTTCCCGAGTGTGTCGCGCTTGTTCGATATTTCGAGCATGGGCGTCGAAGCTGCGCCTCTGGACTCCTGATCGCAGTCAATGAGCACGCCCCGGTCGACCACCACCGCGTGCGAAGTGCTACATGCAAAACGGGTCAGCCTCCTGGCTGACCCGTTCTCGCTCCCCAATCTGGACTCGAACCAGAAACCGTTCGATTAACAGTCGAATGCTCTGCCAATTGAGCTATTGGGGATGAAGCCCGATAAGAATAGCAAGGCCCCGTCAGCGACCGTTCATGCGCCCGTTGCCTGTCGAAATTCCTCAAGACGCGCACTTGCCAAGGTCCGCAGCCTGGGGTCCTTCGCATCCAGGCCGCTGTCGAAGATGACCGACCAGCGAATCACCGAGGTGTCGGAGTCCCTGCGAGCGATCAGGCGTGCACCCGCGCCAGGACCGAGCTCGACATGCTCACTGACCACCACGCTCAAGGTGACCAGCGAATGCACCGCATCTACTAAGTCGTCACCGTCGGTGAGCTCCAGTTCAACCGTGCGCACGTGCGCCGACTCGATGAGGAGGGTCAGTTTGCCGGTATCCCAGTTGGCCTTGGCTATCTGATCCCAGCGCAGCCGCTCTGGACCCAAATACAGGGCCTGCGACGTGGCAACCACTGGTTCGGCGCCAGCCGTGGCCCATGCCACGATACGTTCGCCATCCCGCAGGGAAACGCGAGTGCGGAGATCGGCAGGCAGCCGTTTTCCGGTAAATGGATTTCTCATCCTTGTCCCTGCAATTCGGTACGCAGGCTCCTGCGATAGTCCTCAAGGGCCAGGAGTTCAGTGAACAGTTCGGTATGGGCCTGCGCATCACCTGCGGCCTCTGCACGCTGAAGCCTGCCCTTGACTTCGCTGACTCGCCGGCCTGCGTCCATCTCCAGCAACCGCGCGATCACCGAAGTGGCATATCGTTCATTCTGGCTTGATTCAGCCGGCAGCGGCTCGACGGCCAGTTCGCGGATCGTATTGCGAACCGCATCATCGGCCGCGCGCTCGAGTACCGCGTCTATCCATGCAAGTCCGTCCAGATCAGCGCTGGGGCTCCCCGCGGCCCCAATGGCCTCGTGCACAGCGATGGCAGCTGGGTGCGTATATGCCGAAGGCTCGACGGAGGCATACCAGTGCTCCACGGTGGCCGGTTGCTGGAGCGCGCATTTCAGCGCCTCGCGCTCCACCACGTGTCCGGTGTCAGGCCGCCCGCTGCCTCGCGTGCTGTACGCCGGTCCCTGCGATGAACCTGCGCCGGACTTGGTACTCCCGATCGCCTTGGTCACCGAGGCCACCTCCATGCCCAGCCAACCAGCGAGCAATCGCGCGTATTCCGGTCGCAATGCCCCATCGCGAATCTTGGCCACGATGGGTGCGGCATCGTGCAGTGCACCGATGCGCCCCTCCGCAGTATTCAGGTCATGACGGGCAAGTGCGGATCGAATGGCAAACTCGAACAGGGGAACGCGGCGATCCACGAGTGACCGAACCGCTGCATCGCCGTGTTGAAGGCGCAGGTCACACGGATCAAGACCGGTGGGCTCCACTGCTACGAAGGTCTGGCTGACGAATTTCTGGTCTTCCTCAAAGGCCCGCAACGCGGCCTTTTGACCGGCAGCATCCCCGTCGAAGGTGAACACCACGGCGCCACGCATCTGGTCATCGTCCATCAGCAATCGACGCAGCACCTTGATGTGGTCTGCGCCGAATGAGGTTCCGCACGTGGCGACCGCAGTGGTTACCCCGGATACATGGCAGGCCATGACGTCGGTGTAGCCCTCGACGATGACCGCTTGCTGATCCTTGGAGATCTGCTTGCGAGCCAGGTCGATGCCGTACAGGACCTGGCTCTTCTTGTAGAGCGGTGTTTCAGGCGTATTCAAGTACTTCGGGCCGTCATCATCGTCGTACAGCTTGCGGGCACCGAATCCGATGACGTCACCGCCAAGATCCTTG
>CAIKZY010000043.1 GCA_903832025.1 uncultured Actinomycetes bacterium | reverse complement strand
GGCCACCGGCGAAACCCGCGGCGCGTTCTCGATGTCCGAACCCGAACTCGGCTCCGACGTCGCCGCGATCCGGACCCGGGCCCGCGACAACGGCGACGGGACCTACACCCTCGACGGCCAGAAGATGTGGCTGACCAACGGCGGATCCTCCACCCTGGTCGCCGTCCTGGTCCGCACCGATGGCGATGCGCCTGCCGAGGCGTCGGTCTACAAGAAGATGAGTACGTTCTTGATCGAGAAGGAACCGGGCTTTGGCCAGGTGCGGCCCGGCCTGACCATCCCGGGCAAGATCGAGAAGATGGGGTACAAGGGTGTGGACACCACCGAGCTGGTGATGGACAACCTGCAGCTCAGCGATGACGACCTGCTGGGCGGCGTGCCCGGCAAGGGCTTCTACCAGATGATGGATGGCGTTGAGGTCGGTCGGGTGAACGTCGCCGCCCGAGCGTGCGGCATCGCCATCCGTGCATTCGAGCTCGGGGTGGACTACTCCCAGCAGCGCGTGACCTTCGGTAAGCAGATCGCCGAGCATCAAGCCGTGGCATTCCGACTGGCTGACATGGCAGTGAAGGTGGAGGCAGCGCATCAGATGATGGTCATGTCGGCACGGAAGAAGGACTCCGGCGAGCGAAACGACATGGAGGCCGGCATGGCCAAGTACTTGGCCAGTGAGTACTGCAAGGAAGTGGTCGAGGATTCATTCCGCATCCATGGCGGCTATGGCTACTCCAAGGAGTACGAGATCGAGCGCCTGTACCGCGAGGCCCCCATGCTGCTGATCGGTGAGGGAACCGCGGACATCCAGCGCATGATCATCGCGCGTCGACTGCTTGAGGAATACAAGCTTCGGTCATGAGCGTGATGCCGGGGGATCAGCCCACTCCCTTGCCTGATGACATCCAGGCTGTGGGCGCGGTGATTTTCGATGAGGCTGGTCGTCTCCTCCTGGTTCGTCGTGCGCATGAGCCTGCGCGAGGGACATGGGCATTTCCCGGTGGTCGCGTGGAGCCGGGGGAAGATGCTCGTGATGCGATCATCCGTGAAGTGATGGAAGAGACTGCGGTACACGTGTCGATCGATCGAGAATTGTCCACCGCGTACCGCCCGGCTCCAGGCGGCAGCCGTTTTTCCATTCGTGAGTTCTTGATGCACACAGTCGGGCAGGTTCGGCTGGCCTCGGGGGATGATGCCACTGATGCTGGTTTCTTTGCACTGGACGAGATCGCCCAACTCCAGACAACCCCTGGCCTGTTGGACTATCTGCGCGAGAACGGCATCACCGAGTAAGTGCGCGTTACCCTGAAGCCGTGGCGCTGATCAAGGTCTCTCCCAGCAAGCTCGGCACGTGGCAGGACTGCCCCCGAAAGTTCTACTTCCAGTACATCCAGCGTGTGCGCGTGCCCGGATCTTGGGCCCACTTCTCCATGGGCAATGCCGTGCATAACGCCTTGCGCGACTGGTTTGCCTCACCGCGGGAATCCACGCCTGATGATGCCGCTGCCTTGGTGAAATACCACTGGCAGGACGGTGGATTCGCCGACGCCGAGCAAAGCCAGGCGATCCGTGATCGGACCGCGGCCCAGACTCGGTCGTATTGCCAGACGGTGGACACCGAAGTGGATGTGCATTCGCGTGAGCGGACAGTGACCATGCGCACCGATCAGATCATCATCTCCGGGCGGGTAGACCGATTGGACCAGACCGCTGAGGGCTTGCAGGTCATTGACTACAAGACCGGTCGACAGCCCCCTGCTGAGGATGACGCACGTGGCTCGATGGCGTTGGCCCTGTACGCGGCAAGTGTGCAGTCGATGTTCAAGCAGCCGTGCACGCAGGTATCCCTGCATCACATTCCCAGCGCAAGCCTTGCCCACTGGCGGCACAGCGATCAGGCCCTTGCCCGACAGATTCAGCGAGCTGAGTCACTGGCCGCCGAATTCACCGCAGCCCAACGCGGCCTTGAGAGCGGAGCACCTCTGGACCTGACGTTTGCCGCCACGCCGTCGAAACTGTGCCAATGGTGCGACTACTGGTCCATGTGCCCGGCCGGTCAAGATGTCGGACCCATGCATCCGCGATGGCAGGCGGTCGTCGACTAGGCGGGCAATGACTCGGCGGGCAATGACTCGGCGGGCAATGACTCGGCGGTGCTGGAACGGTCAGGGGCGATCGGAGTCGCTGGTTCGCTTGGTCCGTCGACGCTGTCGCGGTGGTCGTGCGGACCCATCGGCGGCCGCCCCCGACTGCGCCTGACGGGCATCATCCGACGTCCGGCCACCGGACCGTTGCTCGGTGGCCGTGCTCTGCGATGACGTGTTCTGCGATGACGTGCGCCCGGACGACTTATTCCCAGATGACTTTTGGGCCGAGGACTTGGTGCCTGCCGATCGCCCGCTGGCACGCTTTCGATCGCTGCCACGTGCTTGATCGTCGCGTCGCGGCTTGTCGCCACTGTCAGGGCGATTGGGCTTCTTGCCGGTTTCGCCAAGATCCTCAACCGCCTCAGCGCTCAAGCCCTCCCGAGAACGCTGGGACTTGGGCAACTTCCCGGTGGTCCCGGCCGGGATGTTCAAGCCGGTGTACACGTGGTCACTGGAGGAGTACGTCTCGATCGGATCCTTGAACGGCAGCTTCAGCGCCCGATCAATCATCTGCCAGCGGGCGATGTCCTCCCAGTCGACCAAGGTGACTGCGGTGCCGGTGGCTCCGGCGCGCCCGGTGCGACCGATGCGATGCAAGTACGTCTTCTCGTCATCGGGGCATTCGTAATTGATGACGTGGGTGACGTTATCGACGTCAATGCCTCGGGCGGCCACGTCGGTGCACACCAGGACATCGACCTTGCCGTTGCGGAATGCGCGAAGGGCTTGCTCACGTGCGCCCTGTCCAAGATCGCCATGCACGGTGCCGACCGCGAATCCGCGCTCTGTGAGCTCGTCGCAGATCTTCTGAGCCTTGCGCTTGGTCCGCGTGAAGATCATCACCAGTTCTCGGCCATTGGCCTGCAGGATGCGGGCAACCAGTTCGATCTTGTCCAACGGGTGCGCACGCCACACGTGCTGTTCGATGGCATCGACGGTGGCATTGTCATCACCGATTTCGCCGGCTCGAATGTGCGTGGGCTGGCTCATGTAGCGCCGTGCCAGGTTCAAGATCGTGCCCGGCATGGTGGCAGAGAACAGCATGGTCTGGCGGACAGCCGGCACCTGGGAAACGATGCGCTCAACATCGGGGAGGAATCCCATGTCCAGCATCTCGTCGGCCTCATCCAAGACCAGAACCTTCACCTGCGATAGATCCAGATCTCGGCGTTGGGCCAGGTCGATGATCCGGCCCGGAGTGCCCACGACCACATCGATGCCCTTCTTCAGGGCGTCAATCTGCGGTTCATACGCGCGCCCTCCGTACACCGCCAGCACGCGAACACCTTTTTCGCGACCGGCTCGCTCCAGGTCGGTGGCAACTTGCAGGCCCAGTTCGCGCGTTGGGCAGATGACCAGGCCTTGCGGGCGTCCGTCGTTGATCATCGTGACGCGCTGCAGGAGCGGGATGCCAAAGCCAAGGGTCTTGCCGGTGCCGGTCTTGGCCTGGCCAATCAGGTCCTTGCCCTCCAGGGCAAGTCCAATGCAGGCAGCCTGGATCGGGAAGGCCGTCACGATGCCATCGGCGGCAAGTGCGGCGGAAATCAAGGGGTCGGTGCCCAGCTCTGCAAATGTCGGTGCAGTCGTGGGGTCGACGGCGGAAACGCTGTCTGTAGTCAAAATTCTCCTCGTAATTGCCCATCACTCTACCTGCGTGACCCCGATACCCTGGACGCACTATGTCGAACCCTGCTCACGACCCGTCCAGGCCTGCCATGACCGTGCTGGGCGATGACCAGCAGTACCACGCGGCGGTCATCGAACTCGTGGGCGTTTTGGCCATCGGCGAACTCATGGCGTTCCAGCGAACGGCTGCCGATGCTGCCCTGGCCCCGGACCTGGCCGATCAGGCTGCCTTGGCCCGCATGGCTGATGCCGAATACCGCCATTTCCTGGCCCTGGCTGAGCGCATCGAGCAACTGGGTGGCGATCCATTTGTGGTCATGGCCCCGTTCCAGGCGTCACTGGCCGAGTTCCACGCCCACACAGCTCCCAGTGACTGGCTCGAGGGGCTGGTCAAGGCCTACGTCGGTGACGGGATCGCCACTGACTTCTATGTCGAGATTGCGGCCTATGTCGACCCGCAAACGCGGGCCCTGGTGGAGCAGGTCTGTCTGGACATGGGCTACGCGGAGTTCGTGGTGGACCGGGTCCGGGCTGCGATCATTGCTGATCCCAAAATCGGTGGTCGGCTGGCGCTGTGGGGCAGAAGACTGGTGGGGGAGGCCTTGAGCCAGGCGCAGCGAGTGGCCGCCGAACATGACGGCTTGTCCTCATTGCTGGTCGGCGGAGTCGAGCGGCCCGGGGCAGACCTTGCTGAAATCGGCCGCATGCTGGCTCGACTGACGGAAAGCCACACCAAGCGGATGACGGCATTGGGCCTGGCCGCCTAGGGGTGGATTACTGCCGCTTCACGCACACGTGCTGACCGGCCTCGATCGAATTAAGAACCGAACCCCACTCGCCGTGCAGTGGGTGCACCGATCTCGATGTAGGCAATCTTCTTTGCCGGAACCATCACGGTGCGGCCACGGTCGTCGGTCAGGGACAATACGGAGCCACCCGAAAGCGCGGATTCAACTGCCGCCGTGATTTCGGCTGGGGACAACTCGCTTTCCACCACGACCTCGCGCGGGGTGTTCTCGACGCCGATCTTGATCTCCACGGTGATTCCTCTCATCACGATCTGTCCTGCCTTGGTCCCCCATGGTGTCAGTGGTCGTCGTCCTGCACCACTGGTGGGTGGGTCTTGGGGAACGCGCGAATACCGCGCCAGGCAAGTTGGGCGGCGAGCTCGACCGCGTGGGCCCTGTCCATGCTCGGCACCTGCTGCACCCAGTGGCGTGCACAGGATTCCATCAGGCCCTGCAGGCCAGCGCCCAGCAGGAATGCATCCTGTTCATTCAGGCCGGTATCAGCGCTGATGATCTCGGCGATCTGGACGGCAATGGCCCGCTCTGCCCGCTCGACCCGTGCATTGACCTGGGTATCGCTGCGCAGATCACGTTCGAAGAACAGCCGAAATGCCCCGTCGGACGCGTCGACGAATCCGAAATACGCGTTCAATGTGGCGCGGACCCGAGCATTGTTATCCGTCGTGGAGCGCATCGCCTGGCCGATCCCGGTGACCAGCTCATCGATGGCGGTGTCCAGCAGCGCCAGATACAGGTCCAATTTGCCGGGAAAGTGCTGATACAGCACTGGCTTGGTCACCCCGGCCCGCTCGGCGATGGTGTCCATCGACGCTGCGTGGAAGCCCTCTGCCACGAACACCTCGCGCGCGGCAGCCAGCACTTGCTCCCGACGCTGCTCCTTGGGCATGCGCGCCGACCGGCTGGTTTCATGGGTCATATCGCGACCTTACCGAGCGGTAACAAGTTCGTCCCGAACACGGTAAAATGGGCACATGAGTGCTCAGGTCGACACCGTGCTGTGCCCGCCGTGGCCGCGTTCGGAGGTCTGGCTGCCTGAGCGAACACTGTCCGTGCGCCATGCCCAGCCCCGCACTGCCGATCTGCCGCTGGCGATCTTCATTCACGGCCTGGGTGGTTCGTCGTTGAACTTCACCGATCTCATGGGCACGTTGCAAGGCGATGTCGATGGATTCGCCGTGGACTTGGGCGGATTCGGCTGGTCACCGCCGCCGCGTGACGGCGACATGACTCCGGCGGGGCATGCCCGCTCGGTTGCCGAGTTCATCGAGTGGCTCGATCGCGGTCCGGCACACGTGTTCGGCAATTCCCTCGGCGGCGCGATTGCGGTGCAACTGGCTGCTCGTCGTCCGGACCTGGTGCGGTCGCTGACCTTGGTCTCCCCGGCGCTGCCCACGTTGTCCGTCGGCAAGGGCAATATTCACCTGCCGGTGGTCGCAATCCCCGGCATCGGGGAGAAGCTCACGCGCAAATTCCTACAGCAGCAAACACCGGCTCAGCGGGTGCAGGGCTCCATGGACCTGTGCTACGCCGACCCCAGTCGCGTGCCAACGCAGCGCTATCACGAGGCCCTGGCCGATGCCGAGGCGCGCGCTGATCTGCCATATGCCGTCGACACATTCCTCAGCGCTCTGCGCGGACTCATGCGCACGTTCATTGACCGCTCGGCGCAGCGTCCGTGGAAACTGGCCCAGGATGTCACTGCCCCAACGTTGGCGATTTATGGCCGCAAGGACGAGTTGATCGACTCCAGCGCCGCGCACAAGATCACTAAGTACTTCCCGAATGCCGAAGTGCTGCTGCTTGCTGATTCTGGGCATGTGGCGCAGATGGAGCATCCGCACGAAGTCGCCACCGCGTGGCGCAGGTTCATTGCCGGGGCGGACACATCGCCATCGCGGACGCAACCGGGGGATTGACCACCGATTCGCACCGCATAGTCTGTGCGCTGTGTCCATAGAGTTGTCCGAGCAGATTTCCGCGATGGAAACCACGCTGGGAAGCATCGAAGCCGTCCTGGACCTTCCGGCGTTGCGTGCCAAGGCCGCCGACCTGGAGGCCCAAGCCTCGGCACCGGACCTGTGGGATGACCAGGTGCGCGCGCAGTCGGTGACCAGCCAACTGTCCTTCGTGCAGGGCGAGATTCGCCGGGCCGATGGCCTGCGCTCGCGCCTGAACGATCTGCCCGTGCTGATCGAACTTGCCGAATCCGAGCAGGACGATGCGGCCATGGCCGAGGCGCTCAAAGAGGCCGATGACCTCGCCAAGTCGATCGCGGAACTGGAAGTCCGCACATTGCTGTCCGGTGAGTACGACGCGCGTGAGGCGCTGGTCACCATTCGCAGCGAGGCCGGCGGGGTCGACGCCGCAGACTGGGCCGAGATGCTGTTGCGCATGTACTCCCGGTACTGCGAACGGCACAACTGGCCGATGGAGGTGTACGAAACCAGCTACGCAGAAGAGGCAGGTATCAAGTCCGCCACCTTTGCCGTCCACGCGCCCTACGCCTATGGAACGTTGTCGGTGGAACAGGGCACGCACCGACTGGTACGCATCTCGCCCTTTGACAACCAGGGCCGTCGACAGACGTCGTTCGCCGGCGTGGAGGTGATCCCGGTTATTGCGCAGACCGAGAGCGTGGACATCCCCGAAGATGACCTGCGCATTGACGTCTACCGCTCATCCGGTCCTGGAGGTCAGGGCGTCAATACCACCGACTCCGCCGTCCGCATCACGCATATTCCGTCGGGGATCGTGGTGTCCTGCCAGAACGAACGCTCCCAACTCCAAAACCGTGCCACCGCCATGGTGGTGCTGCAGGCCAAGTTGCTGGAGCGGCGCCGTCAGGAGGAGCAGGCCACGTTGGATGCGCTCAAGGGTGACAACTCCGGCTCATGGGGCAATCAGATGCGGTCATATGTGCTCCATCCGTACCAAATGGTCAAAGATCTGCGAACGGAGTTCGAGACCGGCAACACCACCGCAGTCCTGGATGGGGAGATCGATGAATTCATCGAGTCCGGTATTCGTTGGCGACTCCAAAGCGGGTCGCGCAGCTAGTCCACAGCCGCTGTCGGCTTAGACTGCCGAAGTGATCCTCTTCGACCGCGTCACCAAGCTCTACCCCAGTCAGCAACGGCCGGCGCTGGACGAGGTATCCCTGGAAATTGAGAAGGGCGAGTTCGTGTTCCTCGTGGGACCGTCCGGCTCGGGCAAGAGCACATTTTTGCGATTGGTACTGCGCGAGGAGCGCCCGACCAAGGGCAAGGTCTGGGTCGCCGGCAAGGACTTGGGTCACCTGTCCAACTGGAAGATCCCGCACTTTCGCCGCCAGATCGGCACCGTCTTCCAAGACTTCCGCCTGCTGCCCAACAAGACAGTGGCCGAGAACGTCGCCTTCGCCCTGGAAGTGATCGGCAAACCGCATTCGCAGATCAAGAAGGTCGTCCCTGAGGTCCTGGAAGTGGTCGGACTGGAAGGCAAGGAAAGCCGACGTCCCGATGAGCTGTCCGGTGGTGAACAGCAACGCGTGTCCATCGCGCGGGCGTTCGTCAATCGCCCCATGCTGCTGATTGCCGATGAGCCAACCGGCAACCTGGATCCCGGCACCTCGGTCGGCATCATGAAACTCCTGGACCGGATCAACCGACTGGGCACCACCGTGGTGATGAGCACCCACGATCAGGCAATCGTTGACCAGATGCGCCGACGCGTCATCGAACTCGAAGGCGGCCTGCTGGTGCGGGATCAGTCCCGCGGTGTCTACGGATACGCTCGATGAGAGCAACGTTCGTCACCAGCGAAGTGGCCACCGGACTTCGACGCAACCTGACGATGACCATCGCGGTGATCATCACCGTCGCGGTGTCGCTGGGGCTGTTCGGCGCATCGCTGCTGGTGCGTGCGCAGGTATCGGCCATGAAGGATTACTGGTACGACAAGGTCCAGGTCTCGCTGTTCTTGTGCGGACCGACTTCGGACACCCCGTCGTGCGCCGGTGGTGCGGTGACCAATGCACAGCGAACACAGATCCAGGCCGACCTGAATGCCATGCGCCCCTTGGTGCAGCAGGTCTATTACGAATCTCAGGCTCAGGCGTATCAGCACTTCCAGGAGCAGTTCAAGAACTCCCCCATTGCTCAGAACGTGACCGCCGATGCGCTGCCGGAGTCCTTCCGGGTGAAACTGTCCGACCCCAGTAAGTACAACGTTGTGGCCTCGGCATTCGCCGGACGTCCAGGGGTTGAGCAGGTCAACGACGAGCAGCAGATCCTGGACAAGTTCTTCAAGCTCCTCGGCGGCCTGCAGGCCATTGCCTTGACCATTGCGATGGTCATGCTGGTGGTCACGGTGCTCCTCATCGTGAACACGATGCGCGTGGCAGCGTTCTCCCGACGGCGCGAGACGTCCATCATGCGCCTTGTCGGCGCCTCGAATTTCTTCATACAACTGCCGTTCTTGATGGAGGCGGTCATTGCGGCACTCCTGGGCGCATTAGTCGCCGTCCTGGCGGTGGTGGGCATGAAGGTCGTCCTGATCGATGGCGTGCTGGCGCCGAGTTTCCAATTCACCTCCTTTGTCGGCTGGGATGCGGTGGCACAGATCGTCCCGATCGTCATCCTTACCGGCATCGTGCTTGCGGGACTGTCTGCCTTCTTTACCCTTCGCAAGTACCTGCGCGTCTAGCCCGGGTCGGTGGCGTCCTTGCCAGGACATCCGCGGATCGTGAAATCGTGAGTCCAGCGCGAGGACTGCAATGCCCATGGGGGTGAATCACTGGGCGTGTGCGTAGGCCATGGCGCATCATCACCACGTAGCCTGGACGCATGCGCACTTCCCCGGGCCGCGCGCTGTTCGCGGCTTGGCTGCTCGGCGCGGTGTGCGTGATGCAGCCGCTGGATGCACGTGCGGCGACCACGGGTCCATCGTTGGCCAGCCAGATCTCCAGCATCGGTGAAGAAGCCCAGGTCGCGGGGGCAAGTGCCGCAAAAGCGATAGCAATGCTTGCCCGCACGCGTCGTGAGTTGCCGGCTGCACAGCAGAAGCTCATGCGTGCTTCGGCTGTGGTGGACGCAGCCAGCAGTCAGGCAGATGCCGCGAATGCTGCGTTAGCAAAAGTCTCCGCGTCAATTACAGCGGTTCGCGCGCAGCAGGTGCAGGTGCGGGCCAAGTTGGCCCAGAACACGGTGCGCATGAATCAGCTCGCCCGATCGGTGTACCAGCAGGGCCCGATCAGCGAATGGGAAGTGCTGCTCACGGCCACTTCGCCGTCGAACATGGTCGAGCGCATGGCGAGTGTGAACTTCGTGGCCAATGCGCAGTCGCAGGTGCAAAAGGACCTGTATGGAGCCAGGGCCCACTTAACGATGCAGGGGGTTGAACTGCAGAACCTGCAGCTCCAAAGCCAGCAATTCGCAGCAACGGCTGCCGCCGCTCGGGCCCAGGCGGTCGTTGCCCAGCGTCAGGCCAGCGCGGCGATGACCTTGGTCAAGTCCCTGATCGCCCAGCGTGCGCGCGCGATGCGAGCGGCGCTTGCGCACAAGGCGCAGATCGTGTCGCGGTTGAATCAGTTACGGGCGGAAAATGCCCGCATCCAGGCGGCCGCGGCCGCCTATGCGCGCACGCACTCCCAAGGTGCAGTGGGCATCGTGCCTTCCGGTGCACTGGACTGGCCGATTCCTGGCGGACATGTGAACGAAGGAGTCGGGCCACGGATCCACCCAGTCTTCGGGACCCCGTCGTGTCACACTGGGGTGGACATCTCCGGGGTAACCGGCACGCCCATCCACGCAGCCGTGGGCGGTACCGTGATCGATATCGGCCATTCCGGTCCGTATGGGAACTCCACGCTCATCGCCGATGCCCATGGCATGGCTACCTTCTATGCCCATCAGTCCCAGGTTGATGTGCATGTCGGTCAGACAGTGACCAAGGATCAAGTCATTGGCTTAGTCGGATCCACCGGATGGTCCACCGGCCCTCATCTGCACTTCGAGGTCCACCTGGCCGGAACACCGTATGATCCATTGGGATGGTTTGGGCAACTCATGCGCCCGGTGCCCTGCTGACTCTCAGCGGCAGATGCCGCAGGCGAATCACGTTGTGGAGAGGGAGGTGCCGCCATGGCTCGTGAACAAGGCCGCAAGTTGATCGCGCAGAACAAGAAGGCGCGGCACGACTACTCCATTGAGGACGTCTACGAGGCGGGCCTGGTGTTGACCGGCACGGAAGTCAAGAGCCTGCGAGCCGGTCGGGCGACGCTGACCGACGGGTTTGCCTCCATCGAGGACGGTGAAGCCTGGCTGCGTGGCGTGCACATTCCCGAGTACGACCTGGGGACCTGGACCAACCATGAACCACGTCGGGCCAGAAAGCTGCTCCTGACCCGGGATGAATTGCGCCGCATTGCAGGGAAAACGAAGGAATCCGGGCTGACCCTGATCCCGTTGTCGCTGTACTTCAAGGACGGCTATGCCAAGGTCGAGATCGCCTTGGCACGCGGTCGAAAGTCCTATGACAAGCGCCAGGCGATCGCTGAACGGGAGTCCAAGCGCGAGACCGAGCGCGCCGTAGGCCGCCGGGACAAGGGCCTGTAGCCCGGACATTTTGTCGGGACGGTAATCGGTCGTATCCTGAATGAGCGGCATTGATCGCATGCACTTGATAACTACACAGGGGGGTGACAGGTTTCGACGGGCAGATGGCTTGACCGGAGAAGCGTGTCGAGAATCAAGGTGATCTCGTAAAGCATCCTTGAAAACAAATAACTGCCAAAAATACGCAGTCTGCAGACGCTTTCGCCCTCGCGGCCTAAGCTTTAAATCTGCCGTCAGCCCAATGCGTCCCCGAATTGGGGTCTGACGTCGCTAGGGGACTCACCAATCGCTTCGGTTACGGGAGCGGGCGGAACACCAAACAGTAACTGGGCCGCCCGGGACAGTGCCGCACGAAGTCCTGGGGCCGAGTAGCGATAGCGCGGCTACACACGTAGAAGTACGCAAGAGTCCTGCACGGACCCGGGTTCGATTCCCGGCACCTCCACTCGAGGCATGAGCGATTTGCGAGGGTCATGATGAGCGAAATGAACCCGCATGATGAGCGAAATGTCTACCTATGATGAGCGAAATAGGGATTGCGAACGAAGGAAGGCCGCCCCAAAGGGCGGCCTTCCTTCGTTCTGTGCTGGGCAGGGGTAGGCGGCGGCGAAGTCCGAGTCGAGTTCGGGGGCGTCTGCATGCATGGTGAAGAGCAGCGGATGCTCAGGCGGGGTGTCTTGTGACGCTGCCCATGGCCGGAGCTTGTTGATGTTGGTGTGGGCGAAAATCGTGGTGGTGCAGATGGTGGCCATGCCAAGTCCCCGGTACAGGTGTGCGTCTTTCGTCAGGCCATGGTGGGTTGTGCTGTGGCCTGACAGTCGCTCACAATCTGCGGCTTCACATCACCGTCGGTTCCACAACGTCAAGGCACGCATGCTCGCCCGTGCCTTTGTCACACCGCAAGTTCTGTACTCATCAAACCTGGTTGTAAACGCTGCATGAGTTCACCGCTCGGCGTGCTTTCATCGATGGCACATTAATGGGCACCACCATGTGCCGATCCGGCTGTCCGTATGCCCATGCTTACGTCAATGACGAGCATCTCCACCCCGGGCCTCCCGCGGAAAATGGCTGGCAGTGTCATCAAACTGGGGACTACTCAGAGGTTGAGGCGATACCGCTTTCTCGCCATCATTATGCGCCGCTTTGCGTGGCTCGCGCATCGCGGTCCCTGCAGCGCTCAGTTCGAGAATGCCCAGACTTTTCCAGCCCAATTCGCACATCGGGGTCCTGGGCTCAGTTCCGCTCACGAATCGTTGGGCATGTGTCGCAAGCTCTGGGCGTGCATGTAACGCCGTTGGAATGCACAGCGCTGACGCATCGTGAATCGGCTTGCCTAGCAGGTCAATGAGTGCCTCGCGGATACTCGCGTTCGTCACCCCTGCTGAGGTAAGGAGTAATTGCACAGCGCCTCCCGAATTCCCATGGTCACCCTACTCGGACGGGGTGAATGGCTGATCGCGATCGAGAACGCGGGTGCGGTGGTGTCTGGCACAGCCCGACTTCAGATTCGATGCTGATTCCACTTTGTTGCTGTGCGATGTCCACCCGCTCGTTACCTAGGTGTCCCGTGACGTGCACCCGCGCTCCGTAGCCTCGCATCACCAATCAAAGGAGCACACATGTCGAAATCTCGTCGCATTCTGGGCGCCACGGCAGCCCTGGCAGTTATCAGCGGCTGCGTCACGATTCCCGCAGTTGCCGCAACGTCAAGTAATCAGCATGTCCTGTTGATTTCAATTGACGGCATGCATCAGCTGGATCTGACCACATACGTCAAGGCCCATCCGGGCTCTACCCTGGCCAAGCTGGTCAATGGGGGCGTGGAGTACACCAATGTCAGCACGCCATTTCCCTCCGATTCATTTCCAGGCATGGTCGGCATGGTCACCGGTGGAAACCCCAAGACCACGGGCATTTATTACGACGTGACCTTCAACAACGGCCTCATCGATCCTGCGGCGAGCAAGACGGCAGTCCCGGCCAAGTCCGTATGTACCAGCACCGCAGTCGGCGCGAACGTCGCCTTCGACGAGTCGTTGGACAAGGACTCCTCACGCATTGATGCCGGTCAAGGACTTCCGAGCATTCCCTCAGACATTCTGCAAATGACCGGAAAGCCACAGACGCTCATCAACCCGACGGCGCTTCCGATCAACCCCAAGACGTGCACCCGCGTGTACCCGCACCAATACCTGCAGTCCAACACGGTCTTCGAGTTGGCCAAGGCTGCTGGCCTGCGCACTGCCTGGAGTGACAAGCACCCCGCGTATGAGATTCTCAATGGGCCATCGGGAACCGGCGTGGATGATCTGTTCACTCCCGAGATCAACTCCAACGCCGATGCCAATGGCGACTGGACTAGCCAGAATTCCCTGACCCAGCAATATGACGCCTACAAGGTCCAGGCAGTCCTGAACGAAATCAAGGGATACGACCACTCGGGCAAGACCAAGACCGGGGTGCCGGCCATCTATGGCATGAACTTCCAGTCCGTGTCCACCGCGCAAAAGCTACCCATCTCCGGCGGCCAGCCCGGCGGTTACAGTGCTAATGGCCAAGTTCCCGGTCCGGTCGTCAACTCTGCACTGGCATTCGTGGATGCATCACTGGGGAAGTTTGAGGCTGCGTTGAAGGCGTCCGGTCAGGACAAAAACACCACGGTCATCGTCACGGCCAAGCACGGACAATCACCAATGGACTACTCAGCCCTGAAGCGCATTGATGACGGAGCCATCGTTGATGGCATGAATGCCGCATGGAAGTCAGCGCACCCCACAGCAGCGCAACCCCTCGTAGCCGCCTCCATGGATGACGACGGCATGCTGCTGTGGTTCACGCAGGCCGATCGCAACTCCACCGGCTTTGCCTTCGCACAGAACTTCCTGAAGAACTACAGCGGTAGCGGAACTGGCGCAAATGGCACCGCCAAGTCCACCGACTACAACAAGAACCCAGTCGCTTACACCGCGGCCGGCCTGGACAAGATCTACGCCGGCCCTGCAGCCGCTGCGTTCATGGGCCAGAAAGTTGCCACGAATCGCACACCGGATGTCATTGGTGTCGTCCAGCACGGAGTGGTGTACACCGGAGGCACCAAGAAGATCGCTGAGCACGGTGGAGATGCCGTGCAGGATCGTCACGTCCTGTTGGTTGTCGACGGCCCGAACGTCAACCATGGGGTCAACGGCTCGGCGGTTGAGACAACACAAATCGCACCCACCATCGCTCAGATCCTCGGCCTCAATCCCCAGGCCCTGACCGCGGTCAAGGCCGAGCACACTCAGGCGTTGACCTTGAAGTAACACCATCGCACTGCAGCGAAAGGGCGCCCGGGGAATCCTGGGCGCCCTTTCGTGCATCCGCCAAGGGATGCTTGTCCAGCGAACGAAGACGTGGCCGGTTGCCTGGCGATTTGCGCATCGATCGCCCGGCTTCCATCCCCCGATCTGTCGACGTAGACTGAAAAGTAACCAGTGAGCGGAGCTGCACGTGACAGGGAACGGCGCGGCTCTCGTGGCCTTTGATGAAGACCTGCGCGACCGACCTGCTGGTCGGCTCGTCGTGATCGGATCCTCTGCTGGAGGTCTGGACGCGCTGGAGCAGTTTTTCTCAGCCGTCCAAATGCCTTCTGAGCAGTCCTTCGTCATCGCTCAGCATCTTTCGCCAGACCATCCGAGCATGATTGCCGAATTGCTGGCTCGACGCACAGACCTGCACGTGCAGCAAGGGACTGACGGCACACAGCTTCGAGCAGGTGTGGTCTATGTCGTGCCCCCAAACCACGATGCCACGGTCGATGAATCAACACTGCATCTGGCACAAGCTCCGGCACGCATTGGTCCCAGTCCGAGCATCAACCTGCTGTTTGAATCGGCCGCTGAGCACTGGGGGCACAGGGCCGTAGGCGTCATCTTGTCCGGCACCGGAAGTGATGGAGCCCAGGGCCTGCGCGAGATTGGGCTCCACGGGGGCGCAGTTTTGGTGCAAGAGCCGAGCTCAGCCTCGTTTGGCGCCATGCCCAAGTCAGCTATCGAGCTTGGACCGGTGGACCTCGTGGCCGAGGCGGCTGAGCTGGGGCATCGTCTGGACTCCTTGCCCGACGGTGAGCCAGATGATGACGCCGAACCGGGCATTGAGGACGAGGAAGGCATTGCCGTCCTGCTCGCCACCGTCCGCCGCGTGACGGGTATCGATTTCTCGCAATACAAGCCCAGCACGGTGCGCCGCCAAATTCAGCGTCGCATGGTGCTTCGGGGCTGCCCAGACCTGCAGTCCTATCGGGAAGTCATCGCTGCTGAGGACGAAGAGGCCTGCGCACTCTCGGCAAATCTGTTGATCGCCGTCACGTCATTCTTTCGCGATCCACTGGCATTTAGCAGTTTGCAATCAGCGTTGACCGGCTACATCGATTCGCTCGGCGACGGGGAAGCGGTGCGCATCTGGGTCCCGGGGTGTGCAACAGGTGAGGAGGTGTACTCGCTGGCCATGCTGTGTGGTGAACTGCTGGGGTTTCCCGCTGACTTGAACCGTCGCGTGAAGATCTTCGGAACCGACTTAGATGAGCGTAGTTTGCAAATCGCCAGACGGGGCCAGTACAGCACCGCGGGCATGGACCGCATCCCCAATCAGCTGCGCGACCGCTACGTGACCATTACTGATGGCACTTTCCAGGTCAATGAATTGATTCGGTCCTGCGCCGTATTCGCTCGACATGACGTCGGTGCTGACCCACCGCTGCCGCGCATGGATCTCATCTCGTGCCGCAACACGCTGATCTACTTCACCTCGCCTCTGCAGCATCATGTCATGGAGGCATTTGCCTTCGCCCTGAAATCTGGCGGACTGCTTTTTCTTGGGGCGTCGGAGAACCTGCCACGCCATCAGGACGCATTTGACGTGGTCAATGCTGAGCATCGCGTATTCGCTCGAAGTGCGTCCCGGCAAGGACCGATGAGCCCGCAGGCAGTCCACCGCCCTGATGTTCGGCACGTTCCCCGTGCTCGACGCGCTCGCACGGCCACAGTCGCCATCGAGGAACTCGAACAGCATCTGGCGCTGCTGGATCAACTCGTTCAGGCTTCGGGCAATGCCTACCTGATATTCGATGATGACCTCACTTTGGTGCAGGTTGTCGGGGATGTCACCGCGTTCTGCCAACTTCCACGTGGACGCATGGCGGCAGCCGGCGGAACGTTCCTGCGCAGCGAGCTCCAGGCGGAGGCCAGGGCGCTGTTCATGATGGCGCGCATGTCCGTTGATCCCGTGGTGGGGCAGCCCATCAGGCTCGATGCGCCCTCGGTGGATGTGGTCCTGCACATCCGACACGTTCAGGCGCTCGATCATCCGTACATCGCCCTAGGGTTTGAGGTTCATCCCGTTGACCAAGGGGCAGCCCAAAACGAGCCTGTGCGCTCTGCAGATTTCGATCATCAACTGCAGCGTCTGGAACGACAGGTCCATGCGGGCCAATCGGCGCTGAAGGCCTCACTGGCCGAGTTGCAGGCAGCCAATGAGGAACTTGAAGCCTCATCGGAGGAGGTCCAGGCCGCATCGGAGGAGTTGCAGGCCTCCAACGAGGAACTCCAGGCTTCCAACGAGGAACTCCAGGCCACCAATGAGGAACTGGGCACCGTCAATCAGCAATTGCGGCAGCACAGCGAGGAACTCCAGCAGCTGAATACGGATTTGGAGAACATTCAGCTGTCCTTGAGCCAGGGCATGGTGATCGTGGACATGCATCTGCGCGTGACCAGGTATACGCCACTGGCGGTGCAGGTGTTCGCCTTGGTTCCGACCGATGTCGGCACGTCCCTGGAGGGAATTCGTACCACGATCCCAATCACCGGCTTGTTCGAAGCGATCAACTCGGTCTTCAGCGGCGAGATGGCCCAGTCGATACAGGTCAGCGATGAACGCTCATCGTTCCTGGTGAAGGTCCTTCCGTACACCAGTCACGATGGACGTCGGCTCGGAGCCATCATCTCCTTGACCGATGTCACCGAAGTCGATGCCCTGCGCAAGATCGCCGAGCAGTCATTGGAGTCATTGCAAGTGCAAGCAGGGGTACTTGTCGAACAGGCCGCGATCGATCCCACCACGAGCCTGTTCAACCGACGCTATTTCGCACAGCGGCTTGACATTGAACTCAGTCGTGCCAAGCGTGCGGACACCAGCTTTGCCTTGGCATGGATCGACGTCGATCGATTCAAAGAAGTCAATGACGAACGCGGTCATGACACCGGAGACGTCGCACTTCGACTGGTCGGCTCGCGCATTCAGCAGCAGTTGCGCGCCGGTGACGTCGTGGGTCGGCTCGGCGGTGATGAATTCGGGGCCATCATCACTGAGTGCACCCAATCCAGCGATCTTGATGCCATCCTGGAACGCATCACCGCCAGCTTGCGAGAGCCCGTCATGATTGGCGAACACGAAGTGCGCATGTCCGCCAGCGTCGGGGTGGCGCTGTATCCGCAGGACGGAACCACCGCGCGAGAACTCATGCGCGCAGCCGACACTGCCATGTATGTGCGTAAGTCGAAGGCCGGTGATGGATTTGCCTACTTCGAGTCCGCCATGAATCGATCCGCAGATGACCGCAGGGCGCGAAGGCTGGATTTGGAAAATGCCATCCGCTCCGGAGAGTTTGTGATGCATTACCAACCGGTCATTCGTTTGTCGGATGGCCAGGTGAGCGGAGTGGAGTCACTCCTACGGTGGCATCATGGCGGTCGCGTGATCCCGGCATCCGAATTCATCCCGTTCTGTGAGGAGACCGGTCAGATTCGTGCACTGGGGATGCAGGCAATCGACCTGCTGCTTGCCGACGTCCGGGTCATGATTGCTTCCGGATTTCCGGACCTGAAAGTCGGGCTCAACATGTCGGTCTCGCAACTGGAGGACCGCAACTTCATTGATCGGCTCGCGCGATGGCCGCATGAGCGCACCCTGAATCAGTTGATCGTGGAAATCGTCGAATCGGTGTTCCTGCCGGCACACCACCAGGCCCTGGACACCGTCGCAGAACTCGTACGGCGTGGAGCCGCCATCGCGGTGGATGACTACGGTTCCGGCTACTCCAATATGCGCTTGCTGGAATCTTTGGCCCCGGCATTCATCAAGCTTGACCGCTCATTCTTGGGTCATGGACACTCAGCACAGCACCAGGCGGCGGTGATCCGATCCGCTGTGGAGGTCTCCCACGTTGTCGGAGCTCAAGTGATTGCAGAGGGAATTGAAACCGCTGAGCAGCGTGATCTAGTGATGACTGCCGGCGCGGACTTTGTCCAGGGAAATTTCGACGCGCCGGCCATGGCCCTGACTGATCTGCTGGTGTGGCTGGGCCAGCGAATGGCTAACGGCGGCAACGAACCCGATGCGTCGACGATCCAGGAGTAGGCGTCGTCCGTGCCCGCTCACACCTGCTGAGCCGAGGCTGACTCCCTCACCTAGAATTCGGTGTCGGACGAGGTGCAGTGCCTAGCGAAAGGGAACTCGATGACAGCGGATGAGACGGTTGCCCAACCGTCCGGCGAGCATGTCGTCGTTCAGCGATCCCTGCATGAAGCCGCTGACACTCCTCAGGTCGTCGAGCGCGCCATCGCGGCCTTCCGAACTGATTACCAGGACAGCGCCTTCACCGATCTGGTGGTCTTGATTGCAGCATTGAATGAGCAGGAGAGCATCGCCGAGTTCTTGGACGAAGTGCCCGACAGCATTGCCGGTGTGCCGGTGACCTTGCTCGTGATCGATGATGGCAGTTCGGACGACACTGGCAAGATCGCGCGAGAGCATGGGGCGCTGGTGTGCTCACTGGAGCGTAACTGTGGCCATGGCTCTGCACTACGCGCCGGCTACCGACTAGCGCGAGAACTCGGCGCCAAATACATCGCCACATTGGATGCCGACGGTCAGTGGAATCCGGCAGACCTGCCCGCCATGGTGCAATTGCTGGTGGATGACTCTGCCGACTTCGTGATTGGCTCACGGCAACTCGGTGCGACGCAGAACACTGATGCGGTGCGTAATGCCGGTGTTCGATTCTTTTCACGGGCCATCAGCGTGCTCACCGGTACCTCGATTACTGATTCGTCCAGTGGACTTCGTGCCATGAAAGTGCACGTGACGGCCACCGTGCGTCAGACGCAGCCGCAGTACCAGACGTCAGAGCTGCTGATCGGTGCGATCTTTCAGGGATTTCGCGTCGCAGAAGTTCCGACGGTGATGCGTGTTCGCACAGCAGGTGAGAGCAAGAAGGGAAAAAATCTCTTCTACGGTGGCCGTTACGCCACGGTCATCAGCAAGACATTTGCCCGGGAATGGCCAAAGCGCGTCAAGGGCTAGACCGGATCCACCTCATTGGTCCGATCGGGTGCGAATAGCCAGGTGTGGAACAAGATGTACTTACCAATGAAGATGACGCCGTATATCGCCATGTAGGCCGCGGCATCGATGAACGTGCGGGACATTTGCGACTGAGCGCTGAATGCGGAGTTCACCCAGCCAGTGAAGAGTGCGGCGATAGCCGTGCTGACCAAGGCCGTCGTCCAGTAGGGCAGGACCTCGCGCCAGAAATCAGACTTGCCCTTGCGCCCCCACGTCCAGGTGCGATTGAGGAAGTAGCCGGGGATGACCCCTGCGATCGATGCCACGATTGAGGCTCCGCGAGCTCCGAGCAGGTGCGAGCCAAAGACGATGATGAATACCAGTTCGGAGATGCCGAAGCAGATGATCGAGCCGATCGTGTACCGCGAAAAACGCAGCCAGTGCGGCATGTGCTGCGTTCTACGAATGACCGCATCACGCACTGATGACACAGCGCGTGAGGTGGTCGTGGGTGCCGACACGTGTGCCGTTAGCCCTGAGTCACGGTGGGTGCAGCCTGGAGCCACAGTGAACGGCACGGAATCTTGCTGGTGTCGCACCGATCTGCATAGGCGCGAGCGATCTCGGTGACTTCCTGGAGCAATCCGCCGGCCAAGGTGATCGGGTTTAAGCCCAGGCGAAGGAATTGTCCGTTTTCCACCCATAGCTCATTTTCAGCGGCCTCGTTCCTCGGGTTTTCCACGAAGTCAATCCGGGCGCCGGTGATTCGGGCAACCAGTTCGGCCAGATCAGCCACACGATGGGTCTCGGTCATCTGGTTCAGGATGCGGACGCGTTCCCCGGACTCAGGTGCGTCGTTGATTGCCAGCTCAATGCAGCGCACGGTGTCCTGGATGTGGATAAACGCCCGTGTCTGGCCGCCGGTGCCGTGGACTGTCAGCGGATAGTCCACCGCGGCCTGCATCAAGAACCTATTCAATACCGTGCCGTAATCACCGTCGTAGTCGAAGCGGTTAATCAGCCGCTCATCGAGCTTGGTCTGCTCAGTTTGGGTTCCCCACACGATGCCCTGATGCAGGTCAGTAATCCGCAGCTTGTCATTCTTGGCGTAGTACGCAAAGAGCAGCTGATCCTGGGTCTTGGTGAGGTGGTAGATCGATCCGGGGTTCGCCGGGTACAAGATCTCTTGCTCAAGGGTGTCCCCGGCTTCGGTCTCGACCTTCACGCGCAAGTATCCCTCGGGAATCTTCATGCCGGCCGAGCCGTATCCGTACACGCCCATCGTGCCTAGGTGCACCACGTGAATATCCTGGCCGGACTCCACGATCGCGGCCAGCACGTTATTGGTGGCGTTGAGATTGTTGTTGACCGTGTATCGCTTATGCCAGGAGCTTTTCATGGAGTACGGGGCCGCTCGCTGCTCAGCGAAGTGCACCACCACGTCCGGCGTGTACTCACCCAGCAGGTTCAGCAGGCGGTCGTAGTCCTGCGCCACGTCGATCCGGTGGAAATCGATCTGATGACCGGTCAGTTCCTTCCAGGCATCCAGACGGACGCCCATCGGGGAGATCGGTGTCAGGCTGGACACCTCGAGTTCGTTGTCGATGTTGCGACGGGACAGGTTGTCCACGATGGCTACCTGATGGCCTGCTGCGGACAGGTGCAAGGCCGTGGGCCATCCGCAGAAGCCGTCGCCGCCGAGAATCAAGATCCGCACGCTGGGAAACCCCTTCCACCGGCTGGACAGCCAGGCAACAGATAGACAGTTATACCGCGAGCACGACCTGTGAATCCTGTCAGGTCCGTGATTCGCACGTGAAAGGCTTGCAAAATGCTTTATTCGTGATAAATCGGTCATGATGCTGGAATTGCTTCATCAGCCCGGTATCAGGCGCTGCTAGGTTTCCCGCATGCGCGCAACTCGTGGCTCGTGCTCGTCGAGGCACTCGTGGTGAACGGGATCCTGGCAGGGCTGTCACGGCGTCGCTGGCTGATCGTGATCACGTGCTTGGGACTCATCGCTTTGGCCGCTGTCCTGTTCAACATGGGCCCTCGGGTGTTTTCGGGGGATTCGGATACCGCGACCCTGGTCCTTCAAGCCAAAGCCGTGAACGCAGGAAACCCGCTGCTGGCAGGCTGGCGGATGCTCTACGACTCGTTCTTGACGATCGAGGTGCCCTTCTACTCCGCGACGTTGCCATTCCTGGGTCCACACCTGGTGCTGAACTACCTCATCCCTGCCGTGCTGGCTGCGGCGACTGTGGCCCTGGCATGTGCGTTGGCCAGGAACGGCAGCAAGGGCTCGGCCGCGCTGGCAGCGATGGCTACCACCTTCATCGTCCTTGGACTGCCAGCCGGAGCATGGGCGTCGATTTTCCTCCGTGGCGCCTGGCATATCGGCACGCTGCTGTTCTGCCTTTCGGCGTTCGCACTGCTCCGCAGGGCAACCTTCGGCTGGTCGTTCGCGGCGGCGGTGCTGCTGTTGGCGCTGGGGCTTCTGGGCGACCTGCAGACACTGCCACTTGGCGTTGCACCCATCCTGGGTGCTGGAGTGATCGCCACGATTGCGCTACGACGCTGGCTCGGCGGAATGGTATGGCTGGCGGCCGGCTTCGGATCAGTGGTGCTTGCACTGATCCTGCGCCAGGTGTTCAAGGTCCTTGGCACCTATGACATCGGCACGCTAAATCCGCATGCGTCCGGCGCACAAATGGTGCACAACCTGCACAACCTGCCGCGGTGGATCTTCATGGTGTTCGGGACGTCCAACGCCCAGTTCGGCTACTCGGGGGTGCCCGGGTGGCTGTTGGCAACCCGCGCTGCGGCTACCGCGGCCATCATCGTGGTCGTCGTGTGGACTGTGGTGCGCATTGCTCGCAGCCTGGTGCTGGGCGAGCGAGAGGTCGGCGGCTGGGTCCTGGACACCATGCTGACGCTCGGAGTGGCCGCAACGCTTGCATTCTTCGTATGGAGCACCCTGAGCAATGACCAGCACTATGTCCGCTATTTGGCAGGGGTGGTTATCTTCGGCTCAGTGCTCACCGGGCGAACCGTCGCGATGGCCTGGGGGACCTCCATCGTTCGCCCTCTCATCATCGGTGCGTTAGTCATCTTCGGGGGGCTGTATGCCACCGCCACGCTGTTGATCAATGTGCACCCGGCCGCACCGGCTGCAGCCAGCGACCTCTCGGCATTCCTGGAGCGCCACCACCTCACTCAAGGCATTGGTGGGTACTGGGACTCCTCGGTCACCACGGTGCAGTCAGGAGGCGCGGTCACCATTCGGGCAGTGACGGTCGATCCGCAAGGACGAATCGTTCGGTACACCGATCAGTCATCTGACGCCTGGTACGACGGAGTGCCGTTCCAATTCCTGGTGTACGACGACAACTTGCCCGAGCTCGTGAAGACCGATCAGCCAGCAGTGGCAACCTTCGGGGCTGTGCAGCAGTCCTACACCGTGGGCCACTACCGAATCCTGACCTGGGGCCACCCGATTTACGTTCCGGCGCTCCCGGGCTACTAAGCCCCAGCGTCCGGTCCCAAGCGGCTGGAGCCTGAAGCGCACGGTGCCCACTAGCACGATGTCAGGTCAGGAAGATACGGCGCTCAGCGTCGCGATCTGCTCGGCGGTGAGTTCCAGCCCCACCATCTGCAGCAGGTCCGGTAACTGCGCAGGAATGCGCGCACTTGCCAGTGGTGTGGCGACGGTCGGCTGCGCGGCAAGCCACGCCAGAGCCACTGCAGTGAGCGATACCTCGTGCTCGGCCGCGACATCGTCCATCGCCGCCAGGATGGCCAGACCCCTGTCCGTCATGTACTGTCCCGCGCCCTTGGCTCGTGCCCCCTCCAGGGGTGCGCCGTCACGGTACTTCCCCGTCAGGAACCCACTGGCCAGCGAGTAGTAGGGCAACGACACCATGTTGTTGGCGGCCACCACATCGCGCAATGGGCCTTCGTAGTCAGTGCGGTGTACCAGGTTGTAGTGATGCTGTAGCGCCACAAACGTCGCTAGGCCTGCAGACCGCGCGATGTCCTGCGCCGCCTGGAGTCGCTCGGCGGAGTAGTTCGACGCCGCGATGTGCCCGACCTTGCCCGAGCGGACCAGCGCATCGAAAGCGGTCATGGTCTCTTCCAGCGGAGTCTGCTCATCGTCTCGGTGGGCGTAGAGCACGTCAATGCGATCGGTCTGCAATCGCGTGAGGCATTCGTCGACTGCCAGGTTGATGTTGGCAGCCGACAGACCAGGCCGAGAGGGCAAGATGCCGACCTTGGTGGCAATGATCATCGATGCGCGATTGCCACGGGATTGCATCCAATTGCCCAGGATGACCTCGGATTCTCCACCCTGGTGCCCCTCAATCCAGTGCGAGTAGGCATCAGAGGTGTCGATGAAGTTGCCACCGGCGGCGGCGTAGTCGTCGAGCACCTGGAAACTGGTGTCCTGATCGGCAGTCCAGCCGAAGACGTTGCCTCCCAGACACAGTTCGAAGACATTCAGGTCGGTGGTGCCCAGTTTCATCATGGGCTCATCTTGTCGCACCGGTATCCGGCCTGGAAAGGACTTCACCGTGCTTTGGCTCACGCTCGCTGCCGTCCAGCGAGCCGGATTACCTAGGCTTGACCCATGTCGGGGACCCGGGTGCGCATGCTGGTGGTCTTGGCGATCGTGGCCGGGTCCACCGGCTGGGCGCTGGTGTCTTTGCTCTTTGCCCAGACCGGACACATCCTGACCGTCCCATGGCTGGCTGCGGCGACCATGTGGGTCCTGGCACTGGCAGTGACCCTGTGGGCCCTGCTGTGTCGACCTCGGTTGCAGCGCAAGCCAGGAGCACGACCCATGCCGGCATTGCTGGCCGCGCGAACTGCTGCCCTGGCGATGGCGGCATCGCGAACCGGCTCGCTGGTGACTGGCTTCTATATGGGGGTGGCACTGGCCGCGCTGCCTCAGCGGTTCACCCCGGCAGGGGCGAACACGATTTGGGCTGGGGTGGCAG
>CAIKZY010000042.1 GCA_903832025.1 uncultured Actinomycetes bacterium | reverse complement strand
GGCTCGGTGTTCGTGACTCGAAGCACCGCAAAAAGTGGCCAGATCCACGCTGACGTGTGCTCGCAATGCCACCCGTTCTACACCGGCAAGCAGAAGATTCTTGACACCGGCGGTCGTGTGGCGAAGTTCGAAGGCCGTTACGGTAAGTCCACAACCAAGTAGTTTCGTCCCCGACCGGCGCCCGCTGACGTTGCCCCGCAAGTTCTCCGAAGGGGAGTGCCCCGATGTTTGAGTCCTGTGCCGATCTGGTGAGCGAGTACGACACGCTTGAGCAGCGCCTGGCAGATCCCTCGGTTCACGGCGACCAAGCCGCAGCCCGCAACTTTGGCCGCCGCTACGCGGAGCTTCGTCCCACCGTGGCCACCTATCGAGAGTGGCTGGCGCTGAGTGGGGATATCGCAGCAGCAGCGGAGTTGGCCGATGAGGACGACTCATTTGCTGAAGAGGTGCAGGCACTGACAGTTCGCCAAGCCGATGCCGCTGATCGATTGACCAAACTGCTGCTGCCGAGAGACCCGCTGGATGACAAGGATGTCATCGTTGAGGTTAAGGCCGGCGAAGGTGGTGAGGAGTCAGCCCTGTTTGCCGGGGATCTCCTCCGGATGTATCTGCGTTACGCGGAGCGTCGCGGCTGGAGCACGCAGGTCATCGATGCGGTGGAGTCAGACTTGGGTGGGTATAAGGATGTGGCCGTGGCGGTGAAAGCCAAGGGAACCCCGGAGCCAGGTGAGGCCCCCTATGCCCGACTGAAATTTGAAGGCGGAGTTCATCGCGTGCAACGCGTGCCGGTCACCGAGTCTCAGGGCCGTATTCACACTTCGGCTGCAGGCGTCTTGGTGCTGCCAGAGGCAGAGGAAGTTGACGTGAGCATCGACCCCAATGACTTGCGGATTGACGTGTACCGCTCGTCGGGTCCGGGTGGACAGTCCGTCAACACGACTGACTCCGCCGTGCGCATCACCCATATGCCCACCGGAGTCGTGGTGTCCTGCCAGAATGAAAAGAGCCAACTGCAGAACAAGGAGCAGGCGATGCGAATTCTGCGCGCACGGCTTCTTGCTGTGGCCCAAGAGCAGGCAGCGCAGGAAGCATCGGACGTACGCAAATCACAAGTACGAACGGTTGATCGCAGCGAGCGCATCCGCACATACAACTTTCCCGAGAATCGACTCAACGATCATCGGGTCGGTTTCAAGTCCCACAACCTTGACCAGATCCTGGATGGGGATCTGGATGCGGTCATCGACGCATGTACCGAAGCCGATACGGCATCGAGGCTGGCTGATGCCAAGTGACGTATGAGGTCGACTTCACGACCGGAGGTCGCGAGACCGTCCGAGACCTGCTGTTCGATGCGGAGCGAAGACTGCGAGCGGTGGGCGTTCCGTCACCGAATGTGGATGCCACGGAACTCTTGGCGTTCGCATTGGGGACCACCCGCGGTCGATTGATTCTGCAAGATCGTCCGACTCCGGAACAGCGAGTCGCGGTGGAACAGTTGATGACCAAGCGCCTGGCTCGCGTTCCATTACAGCACTTGATCGGGCATGCAGGTTTTCGTCACTTGGATGTCGCAGTTGGTTCGGGAGTGTTCATCCCTCGGCCCGAAACGGAGTTGGTTGCCGAAGCTGGCATCCGTGAGTTGGCCGCGCAGCCGATTGCCGGCCGCATCGCGGTGGACTTGTGTGCCGGATCAGGAGCGATTGCCATTGCCCTGGGCACGGAAGTTGACCACGCTCGGGTCTACGCAGTTGAGCTGTCTGCCGATGCGCTGTCGTGGACCAGGCGCAATGTCGCGGCGTATGACTCACAACTGACCGGAATCGGCTCTCGCGTGGAGATTGTTGATCATGACGCCACGACCGTTGCCCAGCCTGGAATGCCCCTGACTCGGCTTATTGGCCAGGTTTCCGTTGTCGTGACCAACCCTCCGTACATCCCGCTCGACATGGTGCCTCGGGAGCCTGAGGTCAAAGATCACGAGCCGAAGATGGCCTTGTACGGCGGCCACGATGGGCTCGACGTGGTTCGCGGGGTCCTGCGTACTGCTGCCATGCTTCTTCGCCCCGGTGGCTTGATCGTCGTTGAGCATGCCGATGTGCAGGGGGATGCGGCCGGCTCTGCGGGTGTTCCCGGGGTGATGCGGGCGATGTTGGCAGACCATGAGCTATCGGAACATTCAGACCTGGCGCCGGGAAAGCCCGTGTGGACTGAGATCGCCGACCGAACCGATTTCAATCGCTTACCTCGATTCACGATTGCCCGAAGAGTCTGAGATGACCGTGCGGCTGGAAGACTCCGAAGGCAATCGCCAGGCTTCGATCGAGGCCGTGGTTGCCGCCGTGGCGCGGGGTGAAATTGTCCTGCTCCCCTCAGAATCGGGCTACGCACTTGCCGGTGACGCATTTTCCACGCGAGCGCTGCAATCCATACGGGTGGCCAAAGGTCGTTCTGGTGTTCAACCGGTGAGCGTGCTGGTTCCGAGCTCCACGACCGTTTCGGGCCTGACCGCCTCGATCGATCCATTAGCGGCTCAGCTGATGGATCAGTTCTGGCCTGGGCTGCTGACTTTGATGTTTACCCCAGCGCCGTCACTGGCTTGGGATTTGCCACCGAGTGTCCCGGTATCAATTCGCATGCCCGCGCACGATTTCTTGGTGCAGGTTCTCCAGCGAACCGGACCCTTGGCGTGCACTGCCGCCAACCGCATCGGCATGCCGGTACCAATGGATGCAGATGATGCTATCGAGCAAGTTGGTGCTGGAGTGGCGATATGCATCGATGTTGGACCGATCGATCCGCTCAGTGCCAGTCCAAGCTCAATCGTGGACACCACGGTGAGCCCCTTCCAACTGGTGCGCGAGGGTGCGCTGTCCCTCGCCGAGCTGCATGCTCATGTGGGCGATCTGCTTCCCCCCGCGTAGAATGTGGCTACGGCAGTAGTCGTGCTTCCCCACTCGTGCCCGCCCGCCACCGTCTTGGGAGATCAATGAGCGCCACACCGTTTTGGGGACCCGATTTCGACGCGCTCGCCGCAGAAGACCCGCAAATCGCCACCGTCATCTTGTCTGAGCTTGATCGGCTCAGAGGCGGACTGCAATTGATCGCCAGCGAGAATTTCACGTCCCCGGCCGTGCTGGCAGCACTGGGATCCACCTTGAGCAACAAGTACGCCGAGGGATATCCAGGAAAGCGCTATTACGGCGGATGCGCCGATGTCGATGTTGCCGAGACCATTGGTATCGAGCGGGCGAAAGCGCTGTTCGGGGCAGAGCACGCGAACCTGCAACCGCACTCAGGGGCCAGCGCGAACCTGGCCGCATACGGCGCGTTCACGAGCCCCGGTGACACTGTCCTGGCAATGAGCCTGCCCCACGGCGGACATCTCACCCACGGTTCGAAGGTCAACTTTTCGGGGAAGTGGTTCAACGTCATTTCCTATGGCGTTCGTCAGGACACCGAGCTCATCGACTACGACGAAGTTCGCTCCCTCGCCTTGGCCAATCAGCCCAAAATGATCATTTGTGGCGCGACCGCGTACCCGCGGTTGATCGACTTCGCGGCCTTCCGCGCGATCGCGGACGAGGTCGGGGCGACCTTGATGGTCGATGCTGCGCACTTCATCGGACTCGTAGCCGGCAAGGCCATTCCCAGCCCGGTGGACTTCGCCGACGTGGTGACTTTCACTACGCACAAGGTATTGCGCGGTCCGCGCGGAGGCATGATCTTGTGCAAGGCTGAGCACGCCTCCAAGATCGATAAGGCGGTCTTCCCGATGATGCAGGGCGGACCGCTGATGCATGCCGTAGCAGCCAAGGCGGTTGCTCTGAAAGAAGCGGCAACTCCGGCGTATCAGTCGTACGCCAAGCAGGTGATTGCCAATGCTCAGGCACTTGCGGCAGGACTCGAGGCGGAGGGAATGCGTGCTGTCAGCGGCGGGACGGATACCCACTTGGCCCTGATCGACCTTCAGGGCCTTGGAGTTACCGGAACCGAGGCGGAGATCCGCTGCGATGCTGCGCGGATCACCTTGAACAAGAACGCGATTCCGTACGATCCGCAGCCACCGGCCGTAGCGTCCGGACTTCGAGTCGGCACCCCGGCTACGACCACCCAAGGCATGACCGAGGCGGATATGGCCGTCATCGCCTCGCTCATCGGCCGTGCGGTACGCGACGCCGACGGAACGCAGGCGGCAGGGATCGCTGCTGAAGTTGCCGCATTGGTGAGCCAGCATCCGGCCTATCCACGGGGGTAGCCGGTGCGTGAATACCTCCTGTGTCTGCTGGCCGCAGCAGCGGTGACCTACCTGACCACCCCGGTGGTTCGGGTCATGGCGACACGTTGGGGGTTCATGGCCGAAGTGCGCGATCGCGATGTGCACGATGAACCAACCCCGAGGCTCGGCGGGCTTGCGATGCTCTTCGGACTGCTCACTGGGATGCTGCTCGCCAGCAAATTGCCCATGATGAAGTCGGTGTTTCACGGCACCAATTCGCAGTGGGCGCTGCTGTCGGGGGTAGCAGTCATCGTCGCCTTGGGCATCGTGGATGACAAATGGGGGCTTGATGCCCCGGTGAAATTGGCCGGGCAGGTGCTGGCGGCTGGCCTGATGGCATTGCAAGGTATTGCTGTGGTCTGGCTCCCCATTGGTGGGACGCTGGTGCTCGATCCGCTGACCAGCGTGTTGTTTACAGTCTTGATCGTCCTGGTCAGCATCAACGCCATCAATTTCGTCGATGGGTTGGACGGACTGGCCGCCGGCATCGTTGCCGTGGCCGCCGGCGCATTCTTTGCCTACTCCTACCTGTTATCGGTCAACCTGGGCATCGAGCGAGCGGGCCTAGCCACGCTGGTGTCGGCGTTGCTGGTGGGCATGTGCCTGGGATTCCTGCCGAGTAACACATTCCGCGCCCGAATCTTTATGGGAGATACCGGCTCGATGATGCTGGGATTGCTTCTGGCCTCGGCGACAATCACCTTGTCCGGCCAGGTGGACCCGAATTCGGTGGGCAAAGCGATGCTCCTGCCGGCACTCCTTCCGATACTCCTGCCCCTGGCCGTGATGGCGGTCCCATTGGCAGATTTGGGGCTGGCGGTGTTTCGTCGAACACGAGCGGGCCGAAGTCCTTTTGCCCCCGATAAGCAGCACCTTCATCACCGGTTGCTCGACCTTGGTCATTCCCAGCGCCGGGCAGTGATGTTGATGTACGCATGGACTGGGCTGGTGGCCTTTGCGGCAGTGGCCGTGGCATTTGTCCCCTTGGGCTATGCCCTTGGGGGATTTGCCATCGGCCTAGGCCTGCTGACCTGGGCAGTGCGAAGCCCGGGAAGGACCCAATTGGTGGCACGCGGACTGAGCCGGACCGGAACGTGAGCAACCACACCCACCGGTGGAGTGCATCAAGGTGCATTCGGATCCTGCGGTGCGGTACTTTTCCCGCGTGCCTGTGACCGGTTCGACCACCGCGCGCCGAGCCGGGGATGTGGATGCCCTGGTTCTCAAGCGCGCCGGCTTGGCAACGGCTGCCGTAGGACTGGCAGCCATCATCGTTGCAGGTCTAGTGGCGGGTACCCACGGTGTGGTGGGAGCCGCTATCGCCGCGATCGTGGTGGTGGTGTTCTTTAGCGCAGGCCAGATGACATTGGGCCGAGTGCTGAAAAATCACCCCGAGCTAGCGCTGTCCGTGGCGTTGGTCATCTACCTGACCAAGATCGGCGCGCTGTTCATCCTGATTATTTTGTTTGCTGGCACCACAATGTTCAACACCAAGGCCTTTGCCGCGACGGTCGTAGCGTGCACGATTGCCTGGACGATTGTGGAGGTACTGGTCTTCGCAAGGACGAAAGTGCTGTACGTAGAGCCGGAGGTCACAAAGTGAGCGCCCCCGTCGGCAGCAAGCTTCCTCGCGGATGGTACGGTGCGGGCGCACAACAGGGGTCTGGTTCGACTGAGGAAACTCGGAGAATGGCCGACTCCGCATGGACCATTGTCAGCCGACTGATTTCCGGATTGGTGCTCTACACCGCCGTTGGCTGGCTGTTGTCTCTGTGGATCGGGCACCAGGCAGTACTGATGGCGATTGGTGCAGGATTTGGCCTGTTGCTTTCGTACTACTTGATCTTCAAAAGTCTCAGGCGTGCTGAAGAACCGTTGGATGCGCAAGCGATCCACGTGCAACGCGTAAAACGGCATTACCGGTAATACAAGCGAACGAACAAGGAAATGCCGCCCCAAAGGGGGCGGCAGTTCATGGAGGACTTGCGTGTCGGCTGACGTAGTGCTCGCCTCTGGCGGGCTCGCTTGCCATCTGATGTCCGGATGCGGGTTTCCCGCGCCCGGTGCCGAGATCTTTCAGTTCAATGCGCTGTTCACGTTCACCATCGGCAGTTTGACGTTCAATGTCACCAAGATCACGGTGCTCACCGCGATAGCGGTCGTGCTGATTTGTGGCTTCTTCCTCTATGCGTTCCGGAAGCCCAAGTTGGTTCCCCGTGGGGCTCAGAACGTGGGTGAGCTGGGGTATCTGTTTATCCGCGACGGCATCGCCCGAGAGGCCATCGGCGAAGAGGGCGACAAGTTCGTCCCATTCCTGTTCGCGTTCTTCTTCTTGATTTGGCTGCTGAATTTCTGGTCGATCGTGCCGTTCGCGCAGATCCCTGTCACGTCCATTTTTGCGATACCGGTGGCCTTCGCGCTGATCGTGTATGTCACGTGGGTTCCATTGGGCATCTACAAGCAGGGGTTTGGCGGCTTCTTCAAGAACATGATGTTCCCGCCGGGAGTACCGAAGGCGATGTACATCCTGCTGGCTCCGATCGAGCTCATTTCCAACATCTTGGTGCGCCCGTTCACGCACTCCGTGCGTCTGTTTGCCAATATGTTTGCCGGTCACCTGTTGATCGCATCATTCTCGGTGGCCGCGTTCTACCTGATCAGCGCCTCCGTTGTCGGATTGCTGGGCGCGGTGGCATCGTTCGCCGTGGCCGTGGCACTGACAGGGTTCGAAGTGCTGATTCAGGCGCTTCAGGCCTACATCTTCACTTTGCTCGCCGCGGTGTACATCAGCGGTGCGCTAAGCGCGGAGCACTAATCCGCACGACATAACAGAATAGATCCATCACCAAGACCCCCAGACCGGCGGAACTGGCCGTCGGCCCGGACAAGTAAAGGAAATGACATGACGCTTCTCGCGGAAGTCACCGGCTCCATTGGCTCCCTCGGCTACGGCCTGGCAGCGATCGGTCCCGGTATTGGTATCGGCATCATCTTCGGCCAGGGCGTGCAGGCAATCGCCCGCCAGCCTGAGGCATACGGTGTCATCCGTCAGAACATGCTGCTGGGCTTCGCCCTTGCAGAGGCACTGGCCCTGATTGGCTTCGTCGTTCCCTTCGTCTTCGGCAAGTAGTCGGGCGACAATCCACTCTGGTCCCTTTGGGACCTTCGGATGAACTCTGAAGGGCGAATCACGTGATTCACGTTTTGGCAGCGGCTGCAACGGCCGTGCGTGCTGCGGGCGAGCAGCAAATGCCATCGGTACTCGCAGTGCCGGTGGACGAGTTGGTTGTTGGCATCATCGCCTTCTTAGTGGTGTTCGGCGTGCTGGGAAAGTTGGCGTTGCCGGGGATCAAGAAGACCCTCGCCGAGCGCACTGAGTCCATCGAGGGCGGCTTAGCCGCGGCCGATGTTGCCCAGGCTGAGGCACAGCAACTGCTCGATGAGTACAAGGCGGCGTTGGCGTCTGCGCGCGAAGAGGCTGCAGCGATCCGTACTCAGGCGCAGGCTGACCGTGCGGCGATTATTGAAGAGGCGCGATCTGAGGCGCGAACCGCAGCCGCAGCGGTTACCGCTGCGGCCGAGGCTCAGTTGGCCGCCGATCGCTCGCAGGCGACGAGCGCGCTGACCCGGCAGGTAGGCGAAATCGCCGTTGACTTGGCATCCAAGGTCGTTGGTCAGTCCCTGACAGACGACGCGCGGGTCCGGGCGACAGTGGACGCCTTCATTGCCGACTTGGAAGGGCAGGCAGCACGCTAATGCTCGGTGCAAGCCGCGGTTCCATGGCCGCCATCTCTCACTCGCTGGATGCTCGTTTGGGCGCCAGTGGGGTAGAGGGGCTGTCCGATGAGCTGTTCGCTGTTGCCGGCCTGCTGTCATCTGACAAGCCGTTGCGCAACGCTTTGGCCGACGGTGGGCAGCCGGTGGCAGCACGTCAAGGCATGGTGACGCAATTGCTGTCAGATCGCATCGGGTCCGGTGCGCTGGAGGTCATCGTCGAAGCCGTTGCCTGTCGTTGGTCATCCGATATGGACCTGGTACTGGCAGTTGAGCGGCTGGCAGCACAGTCCGCCTTCGCGCTGGCAGCCGGCCAGGGCAATCTTGACGCTACCGAGGAGGAGCTGTTTCGCTTCGGGCGCGCAGTGGATTCCTCCGCGCAGCTGCAAATGGCCCTGACGGATTCGGCGCAGTCAGCCCAGACCAAGTCGGCGATCGTTCACGATTTGCTCAATGGGCGCGCAACCCAGGCCACCTCGTCGGTACTGCAGTATTCAGTGGGGCATCTTCACGGACGCCGCATTGACTCCGTGGTTGATGAGTTGTGCAACCTGGCCGCAGCCCAGCGAGACAGGGTCGTCGCCGAGGTCCGAGTAGCAGCGCCGATCGATGACGCGCAGGCCCAGCGGCTCGCTGCGGCACTGAGCGAACTGAAGGGCCGGCAGGTCCGCCTGAATGTCGCGGTGGACCCCACGATTCTCGGCGGAGTCCTTGTCACCGTTGGTGATGAGGTAATCGACGGCACCATAGCATCACGACTGGAAGAAGCACGCCGAGCAGTAATCGGCTCGTAAGCCCACATCGCACAACCACGATCGGATACACCACCGCTAGGTGGCCCGAGAAAGAGAGCAGGACCATGACGGAACTGACGATCCGGCCGGAAGAGATCCGGGACGCGATCGAGCGGAACGTCGCGGCGTACTCGCCCGAGACCGCCCGTGAAGAGGTTGGTCGCGTCACCGAGACAGGTGATGGCATTGCCCGAGTGGAAGGACTCCACTCGGCGATGACCAACGAGTTGCTGGAGTTCGAGGGTGGCCTGCTGGGTCTGGCCTTGAACCTGGACGTTCGCGAGATCGGCGTGGTGTTGCTGGGCGATGGCTCACGCATCGAAGAGGGCCAGTCGGTCCGTCGGACTGGCGAGGTGCTGTCGGTGCCCGTGGGTGACGGATTCATGGGCAGGGTCGTTGACCCGCTGGGCAACCCCATCGACGGCCTTGGCCCGATTCAGGCCGAGGCTCGCCGACCGCTTGAGGTTCAGGCGCCGACCGTAGTTGAGCGTCAGCCGGTGAAGGAACCGATGCAGACCGGCATCAAGGCCATTGATGCCATGACCGCCATCGGCCGTGGCCAGCGTCAGCTGATCATCGGTGACCGACAGACCGGCAAGACCGCGGTCTGCCTGGACACGATCTTGAATCAGCGTGAGAACTGGCTCTCCGGCGATCCCAACAAGCAGGTGCGATGCATCTACGTCGCCATCGGCCAGAAGGGCTCGACGATCGCTTCGGTCAAGGGTGCCCTGGAGGAATATGGCGCGATGGAGTACACCACCATCGTTGCTGCCCCGGCTTCGGATCCGGCCGGCTTTAAGTACCTGGCTCCGTACACCGGCTCGGCCATCGGCCAGCACTGGATGTACGCCGGGAAGCACGTGCTGATCGTGTTTGACGACCTGAGCAAGCAAGCTGAGGCCTACCGCGCGGTGTCGTTGCTTCTTCGCCGCCCACCGGGCCGCGAGGCTTACCCGGGCGACGTCTTCTACTTGCACTCTCGTCTGCTGGAACGCTGCGCCAAGCTCAGCAATGAGATGGGGGCCGGCTCGATGACCGGCTTGCCCATCATCGAGACGAAGGCAAATGACGTGTCCGCGTACATCCCCACCAACGTCATCTCCATCACCGATGGCCAGTGCTTCTTGGAATCGGATCTGTTCAACTCCGGTGTGCGGCCGGCAATCAACGTGGGCATCTCGGTTTCCCGCGTGGGCGGCTCGGCTCAGCCGAAGGCGATGAAGAAGGTCGCAGGGCGTCTGCGCCTGAACCTGGCTCAGTTCCGCGAATTAGAAGCCTTCTCCGCATTCGGGTCCGACTTGGATGCCGCATCGAAGGCACAGCTGGAGCGCGGTGCGCGACTTGTGGAACTGCTCAAGCAGCCGCAGTACCAGCCCCAGTCCATGGAGCGAGAGGTCGTTTCGGTCTGGGCGGGCACAACGGGCAAGCTCGATGACGTTCCCGTGGAAGACATCCGTCGGTTCGACAAGGAGTTCCTGGAATACGTGGAGCGCTCCAAGCCGGCCATCATGGAGGCG
>CAIKZY010000041.1 GCA_903832025.1 uncultured Actinomycetes bacterium | reverse complement strand
GTCCTCGGGCAGCGCGGCCAAGGTGTCACTGACACCCTGGAGAATCTGGGACAAGATCACCCCCGAGTTACCGCGCGCACCCAGCAAGGCACCCCGCGCCATTGCCAGCGCAGCCTTCGAGCGCGAGCGTTCGGTTGCGATTGCCTCACGAACTTCCAGCCAAGCAGCTTCCATGGTGAGGTAAACGTTGGTTCCAGTATCCCCGTCCGGCACGGGAAACACGTTGAGGCTGTCAATGCTCGCCCTGGCCCCTTCCAGGGCCTCGACCGCGCTTTGAGCCCACGACTGCAAGGCACTGCAATCCAGTTCCCGGACCCCGCTCACCCCAGCCTCCCTCGCGCTCTGACCAGGCGACCGTACCCTCGATTTGGGGTCTGGACCGACACTCAGATAGTCTTGGGTGTCCCCTTAGGGGAGCCTGGCTCGCCGGGTCAGCATGATCCCATTCGGGAACCGAGTTTTAACGGTAAGGAGCGCACCGTGGCTGCCACATGCGACGTCTGCGGCAAGGGGCCGAGCTTCGGCCATTCCATCTCGCACTCGCACCGGCGCACCAAGCGCCGCTGGAACCCAAACATCCAGCGAGTCCGCACGTTGGTGGGCAAAACCCCGAAACGTCAAAACGTGTGCGCAGCCTGCCTGAAGGCCGGCAAGGTCACCCGCGGCTAAGCAACAATTATTCATGATGGGGCGCCCTAGTGGCGCCCCATCATTTTTTTGCCAGTACGTTGTCCACGGCCCTGGGAGTCACCCTCCAACACAATGCACTGAGCCCAGATAGGGGCTAGGCAATGAAGTGCTGATAGCCGCCGCGGGAGTGGTCAAACGTGTGGTTCACGCTCACACCGGGACCGTCGTCGCCTGGAGCGGTGACTGATCCGATGATGCTGAATCCTGCCGGCAATGAAGCTGAGGCTGGGAATGTGGCCAATAGGGCGTGGTCCTCGCCACCGGTGAGCATCCACATGCGGGGGTCGATGTTGTAGGCGGCCGCAGCCGCCGAGAGTTCCTCGGGCACCGATAAGGCATCGCTGTCGAGATCAACAAGGACCTGACTGGCACGAGCGAGGTGGCGAGCGTCGGCGATGAGTCCGTCACTGATGTCGATCATGGCAGTTGCCCCCATGTGCGCAGCCTGGGGACCCAGCGCATAGGGCGGCTCTGGAACTCGATGTGCGTTGACCAACGCACGGGGTGAGCGGAAGCCTCGACTCAGGACTGCAAATCCTGCTGCGGACCAACCAAGACGACCGGCCACAGCCACGACGTCTCCGGGTTGGGCGCCACTTCTCGTCACAACCCGAGCAGGTGCCGGTCCGATTGCTGTGACGGCAATGGTGATCAGGTCTGCGTTGCTGACATCACCCCCCACGATGCATGCCCCGACCAGATCGGCTTCCTGTGCAAGACCCGCAGTGCACGCAGCCGCCCAGGCTGCGGGCAGGTCTCCTGGTCCGGCAAAGGCCACCACCAAAGCACTGGCCGAAGCACCCATCGCTGCAATGTCAGCCAGGCTGGCCGCTGCTGCCTTGCGGCCAACGTCTATCGGGGTGGACCAGTCCTTCCGGAAGTGACGATTCTCGATGAGGACATCAACGGTTATCAGGACATTTGCACCTGCAAGATTGACCTCTGCTGTGTCATCACCTGGGCCGAGAATCACTGCCGGGGAAGTCGCAAGCCCGCTGGTCAACTTCTCGATAAGCCCGAACTCCCCAAGGTCTGACAGCGTCCTATCGCCCATGTCAGCGCAGCCCAGTGCCGCGGCGAAGGGCATCATCGAGCAATGCCGATACCAACTGGCCATATTCGATTCCGCTGGCTCGCCACATTCTGGGATACATCGAAATTGCCGTGAACCCCGGCATCGTGTTCACCTCGTTGACGATTGCTTGCCCTGAGTCAAGGACAAAGAAATCGACCC
>CAIKZY010000040.1 GCA_903832025.1 uncultured Actinomycetes bacterium | reverse complement strand
CGGGAGGTGATCCGCGATGTGCTGCGCGAGGTCGTTGCCAGTGAAGTGGCCGCGGTTGCCGGTGGCACGCATGCCGAACCGGCCGTCGGCACGGTGATCACTGTGCGAACCCAGGCAGATCTGGATCAGGCGATCGCCCGTGTCCTGGCTGACGCACGTGACCCGCGAAAGGCCAAGGCGATCGCAGCCGGTCGGACGCGCTTTGTTCTCGCGGCAGGAACGAGCGCACCCCCCGTGTCCGTTCCTGCCGCGACCGGCGCTTCAGCGGTAACGCGCATTGAGCGCGGTGCGCTGACCGAACGACACGTCACCGCAGCAGGACAATCCGGAGCCGTCATCACCATCACCAGCAAGGTGGTCATCACGCCCCTGGCACGCGAACGCGCACGTGCCCTGGGTGTGGAGATCCGCCGGGAACAGTAGGAGACACCATGTTGCGAGCCAAGGTCGTGGGAAACGTCTGGGCCACCAAGCGTCTGGACGAAATTCCCAATGGCGCCTTCCTGGAGGTGGAGGTAGACGGGACCAGTTCACGCCTGATCGCCTTTGACGTGATGGGCACCGGCCTGGGGGAGTCCGTCTTGGTTGCGACCGGATCAGTGGCCGCCGCCTGGTTCGGGCAGGCCAGCCCGCCCATCGATGCCCTGATCATCGGCTCCATTGACGAACCAACCAGCAAGTGACACCAATGAACTCCCGCGGCGCAGCCGCGGGTGACCACTAGAAGGGAACACCATGTCCAACAATGCGATCGGCATTATCGAGACCAAGGGCTACGTGGCTGCATTCTCGGCAGCAGACGCCATGGTCAAGGCCGCGAACGTCTCCATCGTAGGTCGCGAGCAGGTCGGTGCCGGCCTGGTTGCCGTGACCATCGTCGGCGACGTCGGTGCTGTCAAGGCCGCCACCGAAGCCGGTGCTGAAGCAGCAACCCAGGTCGGTGAACTGGTCAGCGTCCACGTGATTCCTCGCCCGCATGGCGAACTGGCGAAGCATTTCAAGGTTGCGGCTGAGTAGTGAGTGACCTTCCGCCCACCCCGGGAGCTGAACTGCGGGTCTACCTTCCCCTGGAGGACCTGCAGCCTCAGTTCGCTGCATACCTCGGCACGCCCACGCGTGCCCGCGGCTACCCTCCGTACGCCGGTCAGCATGCGCTGATCGTGGAGGTGGCACCGGGTCTTGCCATCGAGCGGGTGACCGACCTGGCCTTGCGGTCGGTGCCCTCGGTGGAACCGGGCATCTTGTTCGTCGAACGGCAATTCGGCGTGCTGGAGGTCCACGGCGACGACCTGGCGGAAGTGCGTCGCGCCGGGGATGCGATCTTGTCGGGTATCGGGGCACGAGCCGATGACCAACTGGCTCCCAGGATCCTGTATCACGACGTGATCGAAGACGTCACCGACCAGCACGCGGTGATCATCAATCGCAACCGGCAGGCATCCATGCTGCTCCCGGGGCAATCGTTGCTCATCTTCGAGATGACCCCGGCACTGTTCGCTGCGGTTGCGGCCAATGAGGCCGAGAAAGTCTCACCGGAGATCACCTTGATCGACGTGCAGATGATCGGCGCCGCTGGCAGGGTGTACATCGCCGGCAGCACGAAGGCAGTGCAGGCAGCCCGCGAGGCAATCGGGAGCAAGTTGCTGTCCATCGTCGGGCGCACCCAGTAGCGGCCTGCCGCCAACGGTGAGTACGGGACAGATCGGTGAGTACGGGACAGGGAGAACCTCGGTGAGCACGGCGCAGTTCCAGGATTATGCGCGTGCTGCCCTGGTGCAGTACGGACTTGATCCCGACACCGAAGTCAGCCTGCTGAATATCTCCGAGAACGGCACCTTCAAGATCGTCGATGAGCACGGGATGCCCAGCGTGCTGCGGGTGCATCGGACGCAGTACCACTCCCGAGCGGCGATTGCCAGTGAATTGGCATGGGTCACTGCGCTGCGTACCGAGGGGGTGGTCAACACCCCGCCGTTCCTGCCCACCACATCCGGGGAATCCACCGCCACGGTGCACCTGCCCGATGGAAGCTCACGGTACGTCGTGCGGTTCGCCTGGGTCGAGGGCGCCGAGCCGAGCGAAGCTCGACTGGTGGAGGACTTCTCCGAACTCGGTGCGATCACCGCACGGCTGCATGCCCATGCGAGGACGTGGCAGGTGCCAGCGGGCTTCACGCGATTCACGTGGGATTACGACACCTCACTGGGCGACCATGGTCACTGGGGCAGCTGGCGGGACGGATTCGGCATCGGTCCGGCCGAGCTGGACATCCTGGGTCGCTGCGCTGCGCGCATCAAGGAGCGCTTGGACCTGTGGGGGACATCAGCCGAACGCTTCGGATTGATCCATGCCGACATGCGACTGGCGAATTTGCTCGTGGCCGGATCCCAGGTGACCGTGATCGACTTCGACGATTGCGGCCTGGGCTGGTTCTTGTATGACCTGGGCTCATCATTGTCATTCATCGAGCATGAGCCATACGTGCCGGAACTGGTGGATTCCTGGGTCAATGGATATCGCAGCGTGGCACCGCTGGACAGTCAGGACATCGCCGAGCTGCCCACGTTCGTCATGCTGCGTCGATTGCTCCTGGTCAGCTGGATCGGTGACCACGCCAGCACCGAATTGGCGCAGTCGTTAGGTCCGCAGTACACCGTGGACAGCTGTCGACTGGCCGAGGAGTACTTATCGGGGACATACCTGTCCTGATCCTTCGCACGCGTATAACAATCCAGGTCACGGGAACACGCAGATTCAAGGAGCATCGATGTTCGGATCAATCGCAGGGCGCGCAGCCATTGTCACCGGCGGGACCAAAGGTATCGGCAAGGGCATCGCCCGCTGCCTGGTTCGCGCTGGAGTCAACGTGGTGGTCACCGGCCGTCAGGAGGATGATGCCAAGGCGGTGACCGCAGAACTCAACGCGATCGGCGGCGGCACGGTGGTGTATGTCCTGGGGGACGTGGCGTCCCAACCGGACTGCTCACGGATCGCTCAGCGCTGCGTCAGTGAATTCGGCGGGATCGACATCGTCGCGGCCAACGCCGGCATATTTCCCGCGGCAGATCTGGCCACGATGAGCGAGGCAGATATGGACCTGGTGTTCAACACCAACATCAAGGGAACCTTGCTCACGGTACAAGCGTGCCTTGAACAGTTGAAGGCATCAGGCCATGGCCGCGTGATCCTGACATCGTCGATCACCGGCCCGATCACCGGCTTTCCCGGCTGGAGCCACTACGGGGCATCCAAGGCCGCGCAACTGGGATACATGCGCACCGCGGCAATCGAGTTGGCCCCGCACGCAATCACGGTGAACGCCGTTCTGCCCGGCAATATCGCCACCGAAGGCCTGGCAGGAATGGGTCCGGAGTATCGCGCCGGCATGGAGGCGGCCATTCCGCAGCGACGGCTGGGAGACGTCGATGACATCGGCAATGCCGTGCTGTTCTTTGCCAGCGATGAAGCCGCCTACATCACCGGGCAGGCGCTGGTGGTCGACGGCGGGCAGATCCTGCCCGAGTCCCAGGCGGCACTGGACGCTATGGGCTAAGCATCGCGCGGCACGGCGAACACCACACATCCACCAGGCAGGTGACAATGAACGGTATGACGGACGCAGTTGAGCATGTGCTCGGGCCAACTGCCGAGGACGCGCGTCGCCGGCTCCTGTCCATGGTCGAACGCAATCGACTCCAACCAGGTCAACGGCTGGGCGCTGAGCGCGATCTGGCCGAGTCGTTAGGGGTGTCCAGGTCAACCCTGCGTCACGTGCTTGCCACGTTGGAAGCGTCCGGAATCGTTCGACGGGTGCCGGGCCGAAGCGGAGGCATCTTCATCGCCCCGGGCAAGGTCGAGCGAGATTTGTCTCGCATCGTTGGCGTGCCGTCGTTGTTGCGGGACCAGGGCTTCACCGCTGGATCGCGCGTGATCAATGTCGGAGTGCGGGCAGCCGGCCAGGAAGCCGCAGCCGCGCTGGCCATCGCCGACGACGACTTTGTCGTGGACCTGGTCCGCATTCGGTTTGCCGATAGTTTGCCCATCTCGTTAGAGCATGCGGTGCTGCCAGCGGATCTGGTGCCCGGATTGCCCGAACGCGATCTGGGGGGATCGCTGTATGAGTTGCTGGACCGCGAATATTCAATTCGCCCCGGCGAGGCCACCGAGCGCATCGAGATCGTCACGGCCAGTGCGCATGAGGCGGCAATCCTGGGCGTCAGCGTGCATGAGCCGCTGCTGGCCGTCACTCGGACGACGACCGATGCAACCGGTCGCCTGTTTGAGTACTCCCATGACCTGTTTCGTGGTGATCGAACGCGCATTCTGGTGAAAACCTCAGGCACTCCTGCCAGTGAACGACCCAGACTTCGGGGACGGCGACTTGAGGTCGTGGAATAGCCCGTGTGACCCGGTCGAAACCCGATGTCGCTCGTTGGGCTGGAACTTTGTGAATTCCTGGTCTGCGTATGCAACGCCTGCGTACGCACCGGGTTCCCGGCGTGGTCCATGCGCATTCCGGCCGGTTGACCGGCGATCAGCCTGATTCGGCCCGCCGTCATCGTCCTGCGGCCAGCCCACCGACCGTGTTGGCGCCTGGGATAGGCCGCGCACCGTCAATGCCCGATGACACGGGGAGATACTGGACAGGTGAACCTGGCAATGGCTGTCGCACTGTGGGGCGTGGTGCTGCTAGCCGTTGCCTTCGATGTGACCAATGGGTTCCACGACTCGTCCAATGCAATTGCGGCCCCGGTGGCCACCGGGGCGATGCGACCAGGTGTTGCGGTCCTGTGGGCGGCTGCATTCACCGTCTTGGGACCAATCATCGCCGGGACCGCCGTGGCCGACACCGTCGGCGGATTGATCACCACACGCACGCACGACATCACGGGGATCCTGATCGCCGCGCTGGCAGCAGCTGTCACCTGGAACCTGCTGACCTGGTGGAAGGGACTGCCGTGTTCGTCGTCACATGCCCTGGTGGGTGGATTGGTCGGTGCAGGTCTGGTTGTCGGCGGGAGGCAGGCCGTGCACTGGGGAGGCATGCAGGGCTGGCGGCCAGTGGGCGTGCTGGGCGTCCTGGCGGCACTGGCCATCAGTCCGGTCGTGGGTGTGGCAGCAGGCTGGATCGGGGAGTGGCTTGGCCGTCGCGCCACGCGGCGGGCGAGCAAGCAGGTCACCAAGCCCATACTGCGCGGTGAATGGGTGACCTCTGCCGGTTTGGCATTTGCGCATGGCACCAACGACGCGCAAAAGACCATGGGCCTGATCACCTTGGCGCTCCTTGCGACCGGTGCCATCAGTACCTTCACCGTGCCGCTATGGGTGAAGTTGGTGTGTGCCCTGGCCTTGACGGTGGGCACGGCGATGGGCGGCTGGCGCATCGTGCG
>CAIKZY010000039.1 GCA_903832025.1 uncultured Actinomycetes bacterium | reverse complement strand
TTGACCATGAACAAGCAGATGACCGCCGCAGATGCCAAGCGACTGGGCATCGCCGATACCGTACTTGAACCCGCAGATTTCATTGAGCAAAGCATCCAGTGGGCCGCCGACGTCTTGACCGGAACCATCACCGTTAAACGCCAAAAGCCGGACACTGGAATGTGGGACATGGTCATCTCCGGGGCACGTGCCCAATTGGACACCCGATTCCACGGGGCACTCAGCGCGCCCTACCGTGCGCTGGACCTGGTCGCTGCCGCGAAGTCGGCAACGCGCGATCAAGCCTTCGCCGCTGAGGATCAGGCCCTTGCCGACCTGGTGATGGGAGACCAGCTTCGCGCATCGCTGTATGCGTTCAACCTCGTGCAAAAGCGTGCCAAGCATCCGGTGGGTGCACCTGACGCGGCTGCAGCCCGGCCAGTCACCAAGGTTGGCGTCGTTGGTGCCGGTTTGATGGCATTGCAGCTGGCGCTGCTCTTCGCTCGTCGGCTGCAGGTCCCGGTCGTCATGAGCGACATTGACCAACCACGTGTGGACAAGGGCGTGGCCTATGTTCATGCCGAGATCGACAAGGCAGTCGCCAAGGGCAAGATGAGCACGGACAAGGCGGCTCGACTGACCGCACTGGTGTCCGGCACGGTCGATATGTCTGCGTTCGCGGACTGCGACTTCATCATCGAAGCGGTGTTCGAGGACCTGGCATCCAAGAAGCAGGTATTCGCTCAGCTTGAGGCGATCGTTGCCCCCGAGGCGATCTTGGCGACCAACACCTCATCACTGTCCATCGCGGCCATGGCCCAACACCTCACTGACCCGCAGCGGGTCATCGGATTCCACTTCTTCAATCCTGTGGCGGTCATGCCCCTGCTGGAGATCGCCCGAACATCAGCCACCGACGATGTGACCCTGGCAACGGCATTTGCCATCAGCAAGAAGCTGAACAAGTCCGCGGTCCTGGTGGCGGATGCACCGGCATTCGTGGTGAACCGATTGCTGACACGATTCCTTGGCGAGATCACCAAGGCCGTGGACGAAGGCACCCCGATCGCGGTCGCCGATCGCGCTCTGGAACCACTGGCACTGCCGATGTCCCCCTTCACGCTTTTGGGACTGGTCGGACCAGCAGTGGCGCTGCACGTGTCGCAAACTCTGGCCGCAGCGTTTCCGGATCGCTTCTATGTCTCACCGAACCTGGCGAAAGTGGTCCAAGCCGGTAAGCGATCCATCATGATTGCCAACGGCACCGGCGGCCAGGTCGTGGACCCCGACGTCGCTGCCATGTTCGATACCGGGAGCATCCTTCTCACCGAGGATGAAGTGCGTGAGCGCGCCGTGGATGCACTCGCCGACGAAGCACGACGCATGCTCGACGAGGGTGTCGTCGCCGCAGCACAGGACGTGGACCTATGCATGATCCTGGGCGCCGGCTGGCCGTTCGCCGATGGTGGACTTACTCCGTACCTGGATCGCAGCGGTGCGGCCGTCAAGGTGACCGGGGCACGCTTCCTGCCTGCGGGTATTGCCAGCGTGCCATCCTGAGGGCACAACGCACGCCCCTACGACGGATCTGCCACTGCTCGATCGACCGCATTTTCGGTGCCAGAGGCATTGCGGGACAGATCCTCAGCCAGCGCACGGGAGATCTGCTGTGCTGACAAGCCCTGCTCGATGAGTAGATCAGCGCGCTTGGCGTGCGCCATGAAGCCATCGCGAACCCCGAAACTGCGCACCGGAACGGTGATCTGAGCGAGGTGCAATTGCGACATCACTTGCGCACCGATACCACCGGCCACGATTCCATCCTCGATCACCGCTACCAGGCTGACCTGACGCGCATGGTCGATCACCGCCTGCGAGATGGGAATCACCCACAGCGGGTCAATGACACGAACGCCGAAGCCGTGGGCAACGAGCATGGCCGCAGCCTCCATCGCCATGGTCGCCATTGCCCCGACGGACACGATCAGCACGTCTGCATCCCCATGGCTGAACAGCACGTCTGCGCCATGATCGTGTCGAATTGCCGGGATCGGGGCCGGCAGTGGCCCCTTGGGGTATCGCACCACCGTGGGGTGATCGGCCACGGCAACCGCTTGAGCCAGCACGTGAGCCAGCACCTGCCCGTCCCGTGGCGCTGCGACAGCGATCCCAGGAATGGTGCCCATGAGCGACAGATCCCACACGCCATTGTGACTGGCACCGTCGTCGCCGGTGATGCCCGCTCGGTCAAGGGCGAAGGTGACCGGCAGTTTGTGCAAGGCGCAATCCATCAGCACCTGGTCATACCCGCGGTTGAGAAACGTGGCATATAACGCCACGACTGGGTGCATTCCGCCCATAGCCAATCCGGCTGCGCTGGTAGCCGCATGCTGCTCGGCAATGCCGACATCAAAGGTGCGCGCAGGAAACGTCCGAGCAAAGGACTCAAGCCCAGTAGGACCGAGCATGGCCGCGGTAATTGCCACCAAGTTCGGATCCGCAGCACCCAAGGCTTGCATCTGTTCAGCGAATGCCGAGGTCCAGGTCGGCCCGCTGTTGGCCAGCGGCATACCCGTGTCTGGATCGATCACTCCGATTCCGTGAAATTTCTCGGCCTCGTCCTGCTCCGCCGGTGCATACCCGTGACCCTTGTGGGTCAGTGCATGCACGATGACCGGCCCCGGGAAGGCCTTCGCCAGGGTAAAGGCGTGTTCGAGTGCCGCTTCATCGTGGCCATCGATCGGACCGATGTATTTCAGTCCAAGGTCCTCGAACATCCCCTGCGGGGCGACCATGTCTTTCACGCCCTTTTTCATGCCATGCAGGGCCCCATACAGGCCATCGCCGACCACAGGCGTGCGATGGAGAACCTGCTTGCCCCAATGTAAAAACTTCTCGTACCCACCGGTCGTCCGCAACGTCGTCAGATGCCGAGCAAGTCCCCCGATAGTTGGCGAGTACGAGCGTCCGTTGTCATTCACGACGATGATGACCTGCCGATCCGAACCGGCAATATTGTTCAACGCCTCCCATGCCATGCCCCCGGTCAGGGCGCCATCGCCGATCACTGCCACGACGTGTCTGCGACCGAGTTCGCCGGTCAGCTCCCAGGCCTTGGCAAGGCCATCGGCGTAGGACAACGAGGTGGAGGCGTGAGAATTCTCGATCCAGTCGTGCACCGATTCCGAGCGACTGGGATAGCCCGACAGTCCGCCTTGCTTGCGCAGGGTGTCGAACTGGTGGGCCCGCCCGGTCAGGATCTTGTGCACATACGACTGATGCCCGGTGTCGAACAGCAATGCATCTCTCGGTGACGTGAAGACCCGGTGCAGCGCGATCGTGAGCTCCACCACGCCCAGATTGGGTCCGAGGTGACCCCCGGTTGCGGAGACCTTCTCCACGAGGAAAGCCCGAATCTCCGCCGCCAGGCCAGGTAACCGGTCGGCGGGCAGCTGCTGCAGATCAACGGGACTGCGGAGTGACTCCAGCACACGCACCGCCCATCCCACCAAGGAAACTCCAGCGCTCTAAGTGTACGAGGGATCGCGGAAGAGCGCGCTGTGGCTCACCTGGCCTGCCGGTCACTGATTTCGACCTGCCTGACGATCAATGGCCGAACGTACGAGGTCGACCTCTCGGCTCAGGCGCAGCAAGCGCGCCCCTTCCGCCTCCAGCCCCTGCTGCACCACGCCGAGGGCTTCGGGTCCCAACTGTCGGCCGAGCTCGGCCCGAATCGTCCGGTAGGCATCCCGCGTGGCTTCGGTTTGCGCCCCCACATGAAGCCAGACCAGATAGGCAAGTGCCCGTGGATACGCCCTCACCACAGAGGTTCGCAGATCAGCAGGTGCCTGATCGAGCAACCAGGACACCGCGCGATCGACAAAGTCGTCTGCCGACTCCGGCACCAGGCCAACGGGCCAGCCCGCGGTTACCACTACAGCAGCGAGCGCAACACGTACTGCAAGATGCCACCATGGCGATAGTAATCGGCCTCACCGGGCGTATCGATGCGAACCGTTGCGGTGAATTCGGTCGTACGACCATCAGCCGCAACGGCTTCCACCGAAACCTGCTGCGGTGTCGTGCCATTGTTCAACTCGGATACACCGGTGATGGTGAACACCTCATCGCCCTGCAATCCCAGGGACTGTGCACTGGCACCGTCGATGAACTGAAGCGGCAGGACGCCCATCCCGATCAGGTTGGATCGATGGATGCGTTCGTAACTTTCGGCAATGACCGCCTTGACGCCCAGCAGTGCGGTGCCCTTGGCCGCCCAATCTCGGCTCGATCCTGAGCCGTACTCCTTGCCCGCCAAGATCACCAACGGCGTTCCTGCCTTGGCGTAGGACTGCGAGGCTTCAAAGATCGTCGTGACGATGTCCGGCCCCTGAGTGAAGTCGATGGTGAAGCCGCCCTCAATGTCGGCAAGCATCAGATTGCGCAGACGGATATTGGCGAACGTGCCGCGAATCATGACCTCATGGTTGCCCCTACGCGCGCCGTACTGATTGAAGTCCTTGCGGTCCACGCCATGCTCGGTCAAATACACGCCCGCGGGTGAATCAGGCTTGATATTCCCGGCAGGGGAAATGTGATCAGTGGTCACCGAGTCGCCCAAGATGGCCAGGGCGCGCGCTCCGGCAATATCGGTCACCGGCGCCGGAATCTTGCCCATCCCATCGAAGTACGGCGCCTTGCGCACATAGGTACTGTCGACATCCCAGGCGAAGCGATCACCATCGGGAGTCGTCAGCGACCGCCAGCGCTCGTCGCCCTCGAACACGTTGGCATACCGATCGGTAAACATCTTGGCATCGATGGTCGCGTCGATGGTGGCCTGCACCTCCTGGGCACTTGGCCAAATATCGGCCAGGAAGACCGGAGTGCCGTCATTGCCGATACCCAAGGGCTCCGAGGCCAGGTCGATATCCATCGTGCCGGCAATGGCATAGGCGACTACCAGGGGTGGCGATGCCAGGTAGTTCATCTTGATGTCGGGATTGATGCGGCCTTCGAAGTTCCTGTTTCCCGACAGCACCGAGACCGCCGCCAGATCAGCTTCGTTGATTGCCGCGCTGACCTCCGGAATCAACGGACCGGAGTTGCCGATGCAGATCGTGCAGCCGTAGCCCACGACGTTGAACCCGAGCTTGTCCAGGTACGGCGTAAGCCCTGCCTTGTCGTAATAGTCAGTCACGACCTTAGATCCCGGACCCATTGTGGTCTTCACCCAAGGCTTACGACTGAGCCCGGCCTCCACGGCCTTCTTTGCGAGCAGACCCGCCCCGATCATGACGGACGGATTTGAGGTATTCGTGCAAGACGTGATGGCTGCGATCGCCACCGAGCCATGACCCAGGGTGAACGCCTGCCCGTCCACGCTGGTCGTCACCGCGGCGGCAGGGTCCTTGGTGTACGCAGCAAGTGCCGACGTGAACTTCGACTTGGACTCACTGAGCAGCACCCGGTCCTGGGGCCGCTTGGGGCCGGCCAGTGAGGGCACCACGGTGGAAAGGTCCAACTCCAGGTACTCCGAGTACACCGGCTCATGGTTCGGGTCATGCCATAGGCCTTGCTCCTTGGCATAGGCCTGCACCAAGTCGATCTGCGCGGTCGAACGACCAGTCAGGCGTAGGTAGTCGATCGTGGCCTGATCGATCGGGAAGATCGCGACGGTCGAGCCGTACTCAGGGCTCATGTTGCCGATCGTGGCTCGGTCCGCCAGCGGCACCGAGCCCACGCCTTGCCCGTAGAACTCCACGAACTTGCCCACGACACCGTGCTTGCGAAGCATTTCGGTGATCGTCAGGACCAAGTCGGTTGCCGTGGTGCCAGCTGACAGGGCACCGGACAGCTTGAAGCCCACCACGCGAGGAATGAGCATGGACACCGGCTGGCCGAGCATTGCCGCCTCGGCCTCGATGCCGCCAACTCCCCAGCCCAGCACGCCTAGTCCGTTGACCATGGTGGTGTGGGAGTCCGTGCCCACGACCGTATCGGGATATGCCTGGTCACCGCGAGCCATCACCACCCGAGCAAGATTCTCGATATTGACCTGATGCACGATGCCCGTGCCCGGAGGAACCACCTTGAATTCCTCGAATGCCCCTTGACCCCAGCGCAAGAACTGGTAGCGCTCGCGATTGCGCTCATACTCAAGGGCCACGTTCAGGCTCTCGGCTTGCGCGGTGCCGAAGAAGTCGGCGATCACCGAGTGGTCAATGACCAACTCGGCCGGCGCGAGCGGTTCGATCTTGGCGGGGTCGCCTCCCAGGTCCGCGACCGCCTCGCGCATGGTGGCCAGGTCGACAACAACCGGCACGCCGGTGAAGTCCTGCATCACCACGCGTGCCGGGGTGAACTGAATTTCATCTGTGGGCTCAGCTGAGGGGTTCCACGATCCGAGGGCTTCAATGGTTGCCTTCGTGACGTTTGCGCCATCTTCGGTGCGGAGCAGATTTTCCAGGAGCACCTTGTGGGTGAATGGAAGGCGATCAGCCCCGGGAACCGCCGAGATCTTGAAGATCTCATAGGAGGCATCGCCCACCGAGAGCCTACCTGCTGCGCCAAAGCTGTTCTTGCTCGCCACTCGATGCCCCTTTACCACGGTCTGTGGACGTCAACTTATCGGAAGGCCACCCGGATCTGGTTTCAGGGTTGCCACCGTCTCGAAGTGATGGGTCATGGGAAACGAGTCCCAGGACTCCAACCCGACCAGGCGGTATCCATGCTGGAAAAACGTCGCCAAATCTCTGGCCAGTGCCACCGGATCGCAGGCGATGTAGATCACTGTTTCGGGATTGGCGGCACAGATCGCTTGCACCACTTGAGCTCCCGCACCGGCTCGTGGTGGATCGAGCACCACTCCATCGACCGCGGCGCTGGTAGCTCGATGTTCAGCCGATTCGCCCGACAGCCACCGATCCACTGACTCATGGTGCACTCGAATCTGCGGTAGGTCGTGCAGATTGCGCCTGGCATCACCGACGCTGATCGGTGATGACTCAACCGCGTGGACGTGCTCGGCCCCCGCTGCAGCCAAGACCCAGGCAAACAGTCCCGCGCCAGCGTAAAGATCCCACCACGTTCCCGACGCAGACGTTGCGCCGGACTGCCGCACTGCATCCGCCAGGACATCAGCCAACTTGGGGTGGACCTGCCAGAACCCCGTTGCCCGGATCCGCCAGTGTCGACCCGCCGCCTCAACGGCGACTTTGGACCCCCCTTGGACCACTCGGCCATCAATGACCTGGGTCACCGCTGAGTCCGCTGAAGACCAGGCGATCGCTTGATCGCCAGTTCGCTGTGGCGCGGCGGCGATTGCCGGTACCGCTTGGGGACAGCTTGCAATCGGCACCACCTGGCTGGAGCGGTACCGGTGCAGGCCCCAGGTGGTCCCGACTGCGCTCCAGCGGATCCGCGTACGCCAGCCCAACCCATCTCCGTCATCCAGCGGCGCCACGTGCAGTCCCGGAAACTGCCGATGCACATCAACTCCGGCAAACCGGGCTAATGACTCAATCAGCACCTCGGTCTTCCATGAACGCTGAGTCGGAGCGTCGACATGCAAAAAATCGCATCCGCCGCAGCCCCCCGGTCCAAACACCGCGCATGGAGCACTTCGACGAAGCGCTGACGGCGCCAAGACCTCCACAACCTCCGCTCGGCAGGCCTTGGAGTTGACATCGGTGACGCGAATCCGCACGAGTTCACCAGGAATGGCAAAGCGAACAAAGATCGTTCGTCCCGCAGCATGTGCGATCCCATGACCACCATGCACGATCGCCAATGGCGTCACCTCGAACTCATCACCAACACGTACCTGGGACTTCGTTTGCCCCTGCGCTTTGGTGACATCGAGGGATCCATCTCTGCGTGACACCCTGGAAGGCTAGTCGTCCGCGAACGACCCCAAATCACCCGCTTGGCAAGTGGACGACCCAGCACTTGTGAATTCAATCCCAAGCACGTGTAGCGTTGGAGGGTGCACATCGTGATCATGGGCTGCGGACGGGTTGGCTCGTTGCTCGCCGAGCGCTTTGACGCTGGAGGCCACACTGTTGCCGTTGTCGATCAAGATGCCAAGGCCTTTCGGCGGCTACCGGATACCTTCCGCGGAGACACGGTCACCGGCGTTGGCTTCGACCGCGAGACCCTGGAAATCGCCGGCATCCAGCGCGCCTCTGCGTTCGCGGCGGTTTCCAACGGCGACAACTCCAACATCCTCGCCGCCCGGGTGGCCCGAGAGAACTACTCCGTCGAGCATGTGGTGGCCCGCATCTACGACCCTCGCCGAGCCGAGATCTACGAACGACTTGGAATCCCGACCGTTGCCACGGTCGGTTGGACGACCGGCCAGATCATGCGTCGAATCCTGCCCATGGGGGCCGAGGAGGACTACCGCGACTCCACCGGCACGGTCAGCCTCTGTGAAGTGCATCTGGGCCCCGGATGGGTCGGCCGTAAGGTCGCTGCGCTGCAAACCGCTTCCACTGCACGCGTTGCATACGTGAATCGGTACGGCCAGCCAATCCTGGTCAATGACGAGACCGTCCTGCAGGACGGCGATTTAGTGCATGCCCTGTTCTCCCGCACCGAGCAGGATGAAGTGGAACGCGTATTTGCCGAAGGTCCCAAGGAGTAGACATGCGCGTGGCAATCGCCGGAGCAGGCAAAGTGGGACGCGCCATCGCGCGAGAGCTCAATCACAACGGGCATCAAGTGCTTCTGATTGACAAGGATGCCACGCTTGCCAGTCGGGGCGGCGCTGAAGATGCCACATTCATCGCCGCCGATGCCTGCGAGATCTCGGCGCTGGATGCGGCGGATCTGGCACAGTGCCAGGTCGTGGTGGCCGCCACTGGCGACGATAAAGTCAATCTGGTCGTATCGCTGCTGGCAAAAACCGAGTATGGGGTTCCGCGCGTGGTGGCCCGCGTGAATCATCCAAAGAATGAGTGGATGTTCGACGAATCCTGGGGCGTGGACGTCGCGGTTTCGACCCCCCGAATGATGGTCGCGTTGGTGGAGGAGGCCGTCAGTGTTGGCGACTTGGTTCGTCTGTTCACGTTCCGCCAGGGCGATGCGAACCTCGTCGAAATTACCCTGTCATCAGACTCCCCTGCCGTGGGCACCCGCGTCGGGGATCAAGCCTGGCCGCAGGACACCGCACTTGTGGCCATCGTGCGCGGGCAGCGAGTGTTCGCACCGACGCAAGATGACCCTCTTGATGCCGGCGATGAACTGCTCTTCGTCGCCGCTCCCGAGCAAGAAGGATCCCTGCAGACGCTGCTGTGTCACTGATAGCGCAGCGAAGCATCGCTGCGACAAGGCTGTGGTTGCGGTACTGGCCGGACCGGTGAGCCGTGCTCTGATTACGACTGTCGTGATTGAGCAGCAGCCCGTTGTGCCCGCAGCACCGGGCCAAGCATGCGATAGGTCAAGTACGCCCCACCGAGGAATACCGGCCACCCCAAGATGATCTTGACAATCCCTAGTGCCGCCACGGCATTGGACCAGTACAGCGGCAGTTCGATGAGGACTCGGCCGAAGAAGATGCCAACCCAGATCCAGCTCGCTGCACCATAGACGCGGCGAAGAGAGGCCTCCTTGCGCCAGGTGCTGCCAGTTCCAGTCAGGTATCCCATGCCCACGCCCAGCAACGGCCATCGCGTGAGGATCGATATCAAGAAGCCGGCGCCATAGACGAGGTTGATGAGCAAGCCGGGCAAGAAGAAGTTCTCGGCGCGCCCGGTTCGCCATGCAAAGAAGGCAGATATCGCCACGCCCACCATGCCGTATGCGACTTGCGTGATCGGCTGGCGTCGGATGAGTCGATACACCGCAACGATCGCTGAGCACGCCAATGCCGCAAGGACAGCCGGCTGTAATCGCTGTCCGGCCACCAAATCGGCCAGGACGAACACCATCGTGGGTGCACCGGAATCCAGCACTCCACGCCAACCACCCAGAGCACGCTCAAGAAGCAGCGACTCTTCGCGGACGTCCTGGACCACTTCGTCCTCACCGCCGTGCCGTTCCTGCGCGTTACTCATGGCACCACGTGCCCGTCATCGGCAGCGGCCGACCTTTGTGCCCCGCACAGACTGCACGTCCGGCACAGCAGTGCACCAGGTGATCGCGCTCGCACCCAGCGCTGCTCGACAGCAGATTGGCATCCACTATCGGATCTCGGTGATCTCAGGTCCGCGCTCGAATGGGTTGGGCAAGATCGCCGTGCCGGCCTGGGCAATCGGCGCGTTCGGGATGCGCAAAGGCAGCGGCGCGCCGGCAGGCATTGCCTCCTTGCCGCGAACAACCACCAAAGCTGCAACCGCCTGATCCAGTGCAGCAGCCGCATTTCCCGGTCGTGCAGCGGCACCGAAGTACACCGCACGCAAAAACCACCGCGGTCCATCAATTCCCGCAAATCGAGCCGCAGTGGCATTGCCCTGATCATCGTGCAGCATGACGTGCAACTCAGGACCAAATCGGCCTTCAACCACGGCCGTTCCGGCCTGTGATTCATCCAGTTGCGACAGCATCTGTTGCATGACCTCGGCCCAGTAGCGACCAGAGCGAGGTGCCGCAAAGGGTTGCACCTGCACCGCACCATCGAAACCCGCCAGGCTGAGCTCGCCGATGGCTCCGGATTCCTCGTCGACCTGGGCATTGACATCGATCCCAGGCATCGCCGTCAGCAGCAGGGCGCCAAGATCCAGCCGCTCGACCCCATCATTGAGATCGATGTCGGCAACGTCGTAGGGTCCCTGCGGTGCTGCAGAAGTATTGCTCACAATGCTCCTTGTGACGTGGTGTCCAGTCGGGCGTGTCCACCCGTAGACCCGAATCCTTGCGTACCCCGATGGGCTCCGGGCAAATCGGATACTTCGATCAGATCCGCATGGGCAACAGCCTGGATCACAAGCTGCGCAATCCGATCACCGGTCGCAATCTCAATGGCGGTGTCAGGATCATGGTTGATCAAGATAACGCAGATTTCCCCGCGGTACCCCGCGTCGATCACGCCCGGCGCGTTGACCATTCCCAACCCGGTTCGCAAGGCCAGCCCTGATCGCGGATGAAGGAAAGCTGCGAATCCTGCAGGCATGGCGATGGCGATGCCGGTAGGCATCAGGAAGCGTTCGCCAGGTTCCAGCCGAGCATCAACACGCGCGCACAAGTCCAGCCCCGCATCCCCGGGGTGCTCATATGCAGGCAGATCGATGGTGGAATCCAGCCGACGAATCAGAATGGGCACGTTCATGGGTTGACCTCCCATTGGTCATCGGGCGTGCCATCTCCGCGCCATGCTGGCCCGCCGGACTTGCGGTCAACGATGGCCTGTGCGACCTGTTCTGGATTGCCGAATGTGGTGAAGTGCTCGATGGGAACTTGGATGAACACTGCTGTGGCCTGAACAGCCATGACACCATCCAGCTGGTCGATGAAGCAATCCGCACTTGTGTACACACGCCGACCTTGGATGCCATCGATTCGCGCACTGATGACCAGGGTTTGACCGACGGCGACCGGCCGCCGGTAGTCCACCGAGAGATTGCCGGTCACGGCCGGCGTACCCACGAGCCAGTTCAAGCCGCCCAGGACATCATCAATGGCCGAGGCCAGGGCCCCGCCATGGGCCAGGCCTGGGGCACCCTGATGCAGTTCGGTGACCGTGAAACGCCCCACCGCAGTCAAGTCCGCTCCTGCGGTCATCTGCATATGCAAGCCAGTCGGGTGATCTGCTCCGCACCCGAAGCAGTACCGGTAGTGAGACGGAATCGGTTCACCGGGTGCCGGTGCACTGGCAGATCGCGCGGGAATCTCCAAGGATTGGGGACGCGAGGGCATGCACCGACCCTAGCCGCCCCGCAGCGCGTGAGACGCTTGGCCGGTGCAGACTGCGGTGGTGAGCTATCGGGAACGGCTGGTCCCCGGTCCATGGGCATTCGTGGTCGTCGCCGCGCTGATCGCCATGCTGACCATCGCCTATGGAGCGGTGTTCGGCAGCGCCTTCGGCTGGATTGGTTTCGTTGGACTGTACGGCCTGTGCGTGTGGGCCATGGTCGGCTGGGCACCGGTGATCGAGGTCCACGATGGTCGGTTGCGCGCAGGTACGGCTGTCATCGACCTCTCGCTACTGGGTGCGGCAACCGCGTTGGACTCAGCACAAAGCAAAGCCGCACGAGGAATCGAGTCCGATGCGCTGCGCTACACCGTGCTTCGCACGTGGGCAACGCGCACCAGCGTGCTGGTGCCGGTCATGGACCCGGCAGATCCCCATCCGGCCTGGCTCATGTCAAGCCGACACCCAGACGCTCTCGTCCAGGCGCTCAGCGCCTAACATCAGCAGCATGGGTCAGCCACGAGCCGAAATTGCAGTTGAGCCTGAAGGCCAATCCCCCGGAGTGATGGTGTCCCTCACCGCTCCGCTCTTGGCCATGGGAGCGGTGTTCGTCGCTCGAAAGGCGTTGAACGTGGGATTCACCCTGCTCACCGGCAGCCAGCCGCCCGACGCCCGCGACCCGCATGTGCGCTTCGACAAGGCACTGCTGTGGACCGTGGTAACCGCAGCAACCGCAGCAGTGATCGAGGTCGAGATTTACCGCGTCCTGACCGCGCGCGAAGAGCGCAACCGCTAATTAGGCGCACTCGGTGCAGACCGGACCAGTCTTCCCCTGATGATCAAGCTGGCTGCGATGGTGCACCAGGAAGCACTTGGTGCAGGTGAATTCATCAGCCTGCTTGGGCACAACGCGCACGGTGAGGGACTCGTCGGACAAGTCCGCACCTGGCAGCTCGAGGTTCTCGGCCAATTCCGCCTCATCGACGTCGACCGCTGAGGCGGTCTTGTCGTTGCGACGGGCCTTCAGCTCCTCAAGACTTTCCTCTGCAAGCTCTTCATCGGTCTTGCGCGGTGCGTCGTAATCGGTAGCCATGTGCCGCCGTCCCTTCCTAGAAAATGCCCTGCCTGCGCCCACGGGGTGCCATGGACCTCAACAGGCACCGAGTCGGTTTTGTTCCCGGGCCCGGCGCGCAGATTGTGCACTACTCCGGGCCATTCGGCACGTTTGGGTACCCGGCGTGTCGCTACGGTGGTCCTATGCCGATCTACGCCTTAGGCGACAAGACGCCAAGAATCCATCCAGATTCCTTTATCCACCCTGATGCGGTGATCATCGGTGACGTCACGATTGGCTCCGAATCCAGCGTGTGGCCCTGCGCGGTGCTGCGAGGGGATGTGGCGAGCATCACCGTCGGCCAGCAAACCTCCATTCAGGACGGCTCGGTGATTCATGTGTCAACCGGCGTGCCCACCATCATCGGCAATCGCTGCACGATTGGTCACAACGCACATCTGGAAGGGTGCACGGTGTTCGATGACTGCCTCATCGGATCGGGGGCTGTGGTACTCCACCACGTGCTGGTCGGACCGCATGCCCTGATCGGTGCGTCAGCCATGGTTCCCAATAACAAGGTCATCCCCGAGTATGCCAAGGCCATGGGCGTGCCGGTTCGCATCATCGAGAACGCACTGGTCGATGTTGACTTTAATCGCGGAGTAGATACGTACGTGGCGAACGTGCACTTGTATTCAGGGCACCTGCGACGTCTGGACTAGCGATGCTTGGTTCATATCGCGCGCTGTTTCGCATCGCCGGCACTCGATCATTTTGTGCCGCGGCGCTCCTGGCAAGACTTCCGGGTTCGATGCTGGTGTTGTCCATCGTGCTCCTGGTGAGCAAGACCACCGGTTCCTTTGCTGCGGCAGGGGCCATGACCGCAGCGTTTCAAGTCACTACGTCAACCGTGCCGATCGTTTCCAGCCGTCTGATTGATCGCTACGGGCAGGCGCGAGTTCTGCCGCCGCTGATCCTTGCCCAGTCCGCATTGCTGGTGGCGTTTACCGTAGCTGTCACCGCACATGTGCCGCTGTTGGCATGCGGGGTGGTCATCGCCGTTGCCGGCGCATTTGGCGTGCCGTTTGGTAGCGCTGTACGCGCACGTTGGTCACACGTGGCACCTGCCGATCAGGTGCCTACTGCCTATGCGATGGAGAGCACGCTGGACGAGGTCAATTGGACCATCGGACCATTGCTCACCGCATTCCTGGCCACCGCATTCGGAGCTGGGGTGCCGCTGGTCGTTGCCGCCATCCTGAGCACCCTCGGTGGTATCTGGTTCGCCATGCTGCGCAATACCCAGCCACCGGTGCGCACTGGAGGAGTTGTCCATCGCGGCCGCGACCTCGTGCACAGCCCGTTGCCGGTCGTGGTGTTGATTCTCATCGCCATCGGAGTGCTGTTCGGCGCCTTTGAACTGACCCTGGTCTCATTCGCTGATGCCCATCACGCCCATGGCGCCTCCGGGTACCTGCTTGCGCTGTGGGCAGTGGGGTCGATGGCGGGAGGCCTGTGGTTTGGCTCGCGACGTTGGCAGTCACCATTGTCGACACAGGTGCTGATCCTGCTCGCCGTGCTCTTGCTGGCCACGGTCCCGCCACTGCTCATTCACACAGTGCAGATAATGGGCCTGGGAACCTTCATTGCCGGGGTGGCGGTAGCGCCAACCCTGATCGTTTGCTTCACCTTGGCTGAGCGAAGTGCCCCAGCAAGCGCCATCACAGAGTCGATCACCTGGGCCATGAGTGGCATCACCGCAGGTTTCGCATTGGGTACTGCCATCACCGGTGTCCTGCTCGACCACTGGGGATCAACCGCGGGCTTCATCATGACGATCGCAGGAGCGCTGACCGCGATGGCGATTGCTGGTGCGACCCAAACAATCCTGCGCACAGCGGCTTTCCCACAGAACCCTACTGACATGGGTAAGGATTACCCGAGCACCGACCCCCTTCCCGGGATCTCGCTCAGCGCATTCGAGGCCATCGAAGGTCAATCAGGACAGGGTCGCTCAACGAACATGCCTTGAACAGGACATCGGGTGTCGCAGGGCAAGTACCCGTGCCAAAGGTCGTCTCACGATAGGTTTGTCGGGTACGTTGTTTTGGAGTGAGATATGACTGTCACCCTGCGCACGAAGGAGAAGGCCCTGCAACCGCTGAACCCACGGGAAATTCAGGCTCGCGTTCGCGCCGGAGCCTCCCCTGAGGTTGTCGCGGCAGAAACCGGCTGGGACCTGGATCGAGTGCAGCGCTATGCCGAGCCGCCACTTGCCGAACGCTCCTACATCGCTGATCGCGCCAAGTCGGTACAAGTCCGAAAAGGCGCCACACTTGACGAGGTCACCACGGCGACATGGGTCTCTGATGGGGTTGCCCCTGCCACTGCGCATTGGGACGCCTGGCGCCGTGAGGATGGCAAGTGGATCGTGGTGGCAACGTATCCTCGGGGGAAGTCCCAGATCAGCGCCACCTGGACCTTCGACACCGCCGGCTCGAACTTGCATCCACAAGACGATGCAGCACGGCATTTGATGGGCGTTGACGCCGCACCGGCGATCGCGCAGGAGACGCCGATCGAATTTATCTCCGAAGAGATCACGATCGTGGAAGAGACAACGATCAGTGTCGTGGATGACAGTGAGATTATCGAGGCCCTGCGCGATGCAGCAGAGTCTGAATCGGTGCGACCACGCCTTGTCGCTGTTCGCCAGGAAGACATCGACGCCATCGATGACGTGACCATGGACCAGACTGTGGCCTTGCTGCGTCCACTGGAATTGGATCTGAACGAGATTACGCCAGGCGGACACCCCGTCCCAGCGACTCCCGACGAGTTGTCAGCGGCACCGGCCAAAAAGGCACCAGCGAAGAAGTCTTCAAGGAGCAAGCGCGCCTCGATCCCCAGTTGGGATGAGATCTTGTTTGGTGGGTCCAGAAACGACGATCAGTAGTTCTGGATCACCACTGCCGGAATGAGCATCTCAGCATCGGTGGTTGAACCATGCTGGCCGACCAACGCAGACACTCTCCCGTCCACGTCACTGCTCAATGCGGTCGTCCCGGTTGCTACGGCCACAACATCGCCAATGCGTTCGATGTAATCCCACTCCACCGATCCAAGCATTCCGGAGTCAATCAACTCCTGGCGGCTAAGCACCGTAGCCCGGCCGGCGAGTTGGCTGCTCCACGCTGACAGCACATCGGATTGCGCTCCAGGATGGCAGTACACGTGCCTGACTCGCGGCTCACCGGCGATCAGGCGTACACCGGACATCAAGCTGGGCTCACGTTCCACGTGGACCGTTTCGGTGCACGTGACCATGCCATGGTCGCTGGTGACAATGATGGACGTCGAGGCACCGGCAACCGCTGCCACATGCATCACTAGGTCATCGACAACGCGCAACCCGGCCACCCACTGCGCGCTCCCTGCTCCATATGTGTGGCCCAGCTTGTCCAGGTCCGGCCAGTACACATAGGTCAATTTGCGATTCACCCCCCGCAAAGCGCTCACTCGCTGAACTCGGCTGGCAGCGTCCTCGGCGCCTTGATACTGCGCGCCACGCAGTACTGCCCGCGTCAAGCCCGATTGCTCATACTTCGCAGGCCCGATGCTGGTCACCTGCACACCTGCGCGTGCAGCACGCTCGAAGATGGTGGGTTCAGGTTGCGCTGCTTGTGGAGTCGGGCTTAAGCCCCAGTGCAGCGGCGCAAGCACCGTCCCGGTTTCGGGAACCTCGAACGTGGCGGCGATCAGACCATGGGCTCCCGGAGCCAAGCCAGTTCCCAACGTGCCCAGGCCGGCCGGAGTAGTGCTGGGAAACACGGTGCGCAAGCGGTGCGTGAGGTGGGCCGAGAGAAAGGGCGCAGCATCCTGGTGTTCGATGAGCGAAATAAGCCCCAGCCCATCGATCAACACCACGATGACATGCTCAACGGGGGCTAGGTCAAGTCGATCCTCGAACCCCGGCACCTCCAACCGAGCGGCGGCTGAGCCGGTGACATCAGCAAGCCCCAGGACCCGTCCACTACTCACCGAAGCGCGCCCTAGGAACGTCGCGCAGCGGTGGCCGCGGACAACGCCGCTGCGAACACCAGTGCCTGTTCCACGACGTCGGCACCATCGGCGACCAGGGACACGCGAAGTGCCAAATCGTCATTGCTCGAGGTGCCGGTGTAGCCGTGGTCGGCCTCGCACTGTGGATCCCCGCAGCTTGCCGGCTCCAGGTCGATGCGACTGACAGCACCCCACCCGATAGTCAACACGACCTCGCTCGCCGGTCCCCCAACCTGGTGGGTCGCGGGCTCTGAGACCACGCGCGTCACCACGACGGAGTCGACTTTCTCGATGCGGACCGCCTCGGTCGATGCAGAGGCACTCGCCTTGGGGTGCACCTCATCAGCGGGATGCTCATCGGTATGTCCGACGATCAATCGAGTTGGGGTCAGTGCCAGGACAGTGACATGGCGTCTCAACTCGTCCCGATCAAAGGTCGCCTCATGATGGACCACGTAGGCCATGACCTGTTCCTCGGCCAATGCGGTGCTGAGCGCATCGGACACCAACTCCGGGTAGTAGCCGCTGCGCTGAATGTCTGAGCGCATCTGCTCCTCAATGGCCGCCATGGGTTCATCATGGCATGGCCGCGAATTTGTCGGCAGGGCCCGCGAATCCTGGCTACCTGAGGTTACGGTGGAGGCGTGCGCATGCAGTATTCGCGGGAGGTTGCTCAGGCACTGGAGGACCAGCGGCCGGTGGTTGCGCTGGAGTCGACCATCATCAGCCACGGTCTTCCTCGCCCTGAGAATCTGCGTGTTGCAACACAGGTGGAAAGCACTGTGCGTGCGCGGGGCGCGACTCCAGCCACGATCGCGATCGTGGATGGGGTCGTGCATATCGGCTTGGAAGCCCCGGACCTGACTCGACTGGCGCTGGACGACAACGTGGTCAAGACCTCAGTTCGCGACATCGCCCCGACCGTGGCAAGTGGCGCCACAGGCGCGACCACCGTGGCCGCCACCAGCCACCTGGCCGCCTTGGCCAAGATCACGATCTTCGCCACCGGCGGACTCGGCGGGGTCCATCGTCAGGCGCGTGAGAGCTGGGACGAATCCGCTGACTTAGTCGCCTTGAGCAAGACCGCGACCACGGTGATCTGCTCCGGAGTGAAGTCCGTCCTGGATGTCGCGGCCACACTGGAGCGGCTGGAGTCCTTGAACGTGGCTGTCGTGGGCTACCAAACGCATGCGTTTCCGGGCTTTTACCTCACCTCGACCGAGCACCGCATCGACTGGAGCGTCAATGACGAGCACCAGGTGGCGCAAATCATCGCCGCGCGAGATGCCGCTGATGTCAGCAGCGCACTGATCGTCGCCAACCCGTTGCCACCGGAACTGCAGCTTGATCCCGATGTGCACGCACAAGTTCTCGCCGAGGGAATTGCGCTTGCACGGACGCGCAACATTCATGGCAAGGCCGTAACCCCCTTTCTGCTCGACCATTTCCATCGCCAAACCCATGGAGCCTCCCTCGTGGTCAACGAGCACCTGATTGTGCGCAACGCAGATCTGGCGGCCCGCATAGCGGTGGCGAGTGTCGCAACGGCGCGGAAGCAGGTGTAACCACCAGAATCAGCGCTGGCAGCACATAGCTGCCTGATCATTGAAGGGTTGTCCGTGGCTCGCCGACCTGCTGCTCCTCCGCCTCCGGACGGGAGAGTCGTCGATATCGACGTCTCACAGGAGATGCGCTCGAGTTTCTTGGAGTACGCCTACTCAGTCATCTATTCGCGGGCATTGCCAGACGCTCGAGACGGACTGAAACCCGTCCAGCGACGTATCTTGTTCCAGATGGCCCAAATGGGCCTTCGCCCTGATCGAGGACATGTCAAGAGCGCCCGAGTCGTCGGGGACGTCATGGGTCGGCTGCATCCTCACGGGGACTCGGCGATCTATGACGCCTTGGTGCGAATGGCACAGCCGTTCAGCCTGCGCCTGCCGATGATCGACGGACATGGAAACTTCGGCTCCGCCGATGATGGACCAGCAGCGATGCGCTATACCGAAGCCCGCCTGGCATCTGCTGCCATGGAGATGACCGCGGGCCTGGATGAAAACGTCGTCGACTTCGCTCCCAATTACGACGGTCGCGAAACTGAACCGATTGTGCTTCCCTCCGCCATACCGAATCTGTTGGTCAACGGCGCCTCGGGCATTGCAGTCGGGATGGCGACAAACCTCGTTCCGCACAACCTGATCGAGGTCATTGCCGCAGCTCGTCATCTGATTAAGAAGCCCAAGGCCGGCCTTGAGGAGCTCATGCGCTTTGTGCCCGGCCCGGACCTTCCCGGCGGCGGCGTGGTGATCGGACTGGATGGCATCAAGGATGCCTACGCCACCGGACGCGGAGCGTTCAAGGTGCGAGCTCGGACGAGAATTGAGCAGGTTTCACCACGTCGCAAGGGCATCGTGGTGACCGAATTGCCGATGAACGTCGGTCCTGAACGCATCATCGAACGCATCAAGGACCTGGTATCGGGCAAGAAATTGCAGGGCATTGCCGACGTCACCGACCTCACTGACGGCAGCAGTGGCTTAAACCTGGTGATCGAGATCAAGAGCGGATTCGTTCCTGAGGCGGTGCTCGAGCAGTTGTTCAAGCTCACCCCCTTGGAGGACAACATCTCCATCAATGCCGTGGCCTTGGTCGACGGCCAGCCGCAAACGCTCGGCCTTGTCCAGATGTTGCAGGTTTTCGTCGAGCATCGGCTGGAAGTGGTGACCAGGAGGAGCCAGTACCGAAAGGATCGAGCGACCGATCGCCTGCACCTGGTCCAGGGACTGCTCACCGCCATCGTGGATATCGACGAGGTTATCCAACTGATTCGCCAATCGGATGACGCCAGCGCAGCAAAGGAGCGGCTGATGTCGGTCTTTGACCTGTCTGATATTCAGGCGGCATACATCCTGGACATGCCACTACGTCGGTTGACCAAGTTTTCGCGAATCGAGCTCGAGACCGAGGCCACGAACTTGCAGGCCACCATTGATGCTCTGGTGGAGATTCTCAGTGACGAGTCCGTGCTGCGCAGGGTTGTCTCCGATGAGTTGGCCGAAGTTGCAAAGGCCCACGGCACTGAGCGGCGCACGTTGCTGATGGAATCCGCATGGAGCACAATGACCGCGGGGAGCCCATCTGCCCTGGAGATTCCTGACGAGCCGTGCCTGGTACTGCTCAGCTCCACCGGACTGATCGCGCGCACCTCGGACCTGACCGCGGTACGCCAGCCCGGTGAGCGACGCGCCAAGCACGATGTGCTGGTCTCGGGATCGATTGCCACCACGCGTGGGGACATCGGCCTGGTCACCAGCGCCGGACGCATCGTTCGCCTGCATGTACTGGACATTCCGGCCCTACCGGCTGTTGCGGGAGCCCCGGCGTTATCCGGCGGTGCTCCACTGGGTGCCTTCGTGGACCTTCCCAAGGGCGAAACGGTCCTGTGCCTGGTACCGCTGGATGCTCCGCTTGCCCTTGCTACCGCAGGTGGAGTGATCAAACGAGTCAGCGTCGAACCGCTGGCCAGCAAGGATGCCTGGGACGTCATTCGCCTGGAACCGGGAGACCGTGTGATCGGTGCGGCGGCATTGCCGGAAGCGCACGCCGAGCACGCTGAGTTGTGCCTGATCACCTCTGATGCGCAACTGCTTCGGTTCCCGGCCAGTGCAGTGCGTCCGCAAGGTCGTGGAGCTGCAGGTATGGCCGGAATCAAGTGCGCACCCAATGCCATGGTGGTGGCATTCGCCGTGATCACTGATCCCTCAACCGCGCAGGTCGTCACCGTAGCCGGCAGCCAGGGAGTGCTTCCGGGCACTGACGCGGGCTCTGTCAAGGTTACGGCGCTGAACGCCTTCCCGGCCAAGGGTCGTGCCACTGCAGGGGTGCGCTGCCACAAGTTCCGCACCGGGGAGGATGCCTTGGTGCTGGCATGGGCCGGCACCGGTCCCGCCAGGGCGGCGACCGCCTCCGGCGTCGCTGTGGAATTGCCCGAGCCCGATACTCGTCGTGACGGCACCGGCTCCTCGCTCGGGGCAGCAATCAGCGGTATCGGAGGCTCCTTGTCGTGAGCGAACAGCTCAGTTGTTCCCAGGTCTCGCTGGCCGTGCACGAACCGCTCATTGGGTCTGCTCCGGTCGCCCAGTGTTGGATCGTGATCGAGCAACCTGGCCCCTGGGGCAGCAAGGCACTGACGGATTCATATCTCGATCCCCACGTCGGCGCGGCGTTGGCATCACAATCCGCCGGTACCGGCACCTCGATACTGCTGGCGCGAAACCCCCGCCGACCAGGACGTGAACTCACCGAGCGCACCGTCTGGGTCGCCCACACCGCACCAGGGGACTGCTGGCTGCGCGAGGGAACCGTGACCGATGTGGCAGTCATCTTGTCGTGGGACTTCGCCGCCTTAGCGGCCGGGCAAATGCCCAAATTCGGAAGCAAAGTGCTCACATCGCCGCTTTTTGTATGCACGCAGTCTGGACGCGACCGATGCTGTGCCGTCCACGGCCGCGAGTTGTACGCCCAGGTGATGGCCGAAATCTCAGGCGACGACGCCGACCGGGTGTGGGAGTGCTCGCATCTGGGTGGACATCGATTTGCACCAACGGCCCTGCTCTTGCCAAGCGGTGCCATGTTTGGCCGATTGGATTCGGCCGCGGCTGTGTCCCTGGCAACGGCCGCACTGTCACCGCAGGTCATGTCCCGGTGCTATCGGGGGCGTACGGCATTTCCACAGCCCCTGCAGGCAGCCGAGGCCTTCGTACGGACGCTGATCGGAGAGACAGCACGGGACTGCCTGGATGCCCTGTGGGTGATCGATAACCGAGCGGTTCCGGTGCGACCAGGGGTCACCATGGACAACCTGGCGCAATTGCTTGCAGAGGTCCGGCACACCGACGGGCGAGCATGGCGAGTCACGGTACGCAGCCAGCCCCTGCCAGACCGCATCGAGTCGTGTGGCAAGGATCCGGTGCCCGGTCACTTCTGGTCTGCCATTGACGTGGCCACGGCCCCGCCCTGGCGCTAATCGTCCCCGGCAACCGCTGCAACCGGGGTCAGCGAGGTTCGCGCGAACTGGGAACAGTGTCCGTGGGTCAGGCGTCAGCGGCTGACAGGAGCTGATCGACTTGCACGATCGTTGTCCGATCACGGCCGGCTGTGGCCCCCAACGCACGCTCAGCGGCATCAATCTTGCGCCAGCCCGCAGTGTCCACGACCCGGACATTGGACAGCCTGGCGTCGAACTCGCCCGAAGACGGGTGCGGCGCCGCTGGCAGGGTGCCGGCCTGCGCATCAGCCAGCAAGCACGTCACGGTCTGAACCGCGCACTTCTTGTTCGTGCCGATGATTCCTGATGGTCCCCGCTTGATCCAGCCTGCGGTGTACTCACCGGGCACAGCCACGCCATCGCGCATCACGCGTCCCTCGTCATTGGTGATGACGTTGCGCGAGGAGTCGAACGGAACCTGTTCCAGTGCCTCACCCCGATACCCCACACTGCGCACGACGAGGTCGGCATCAACGGCATACGTCTGGCCCGTGCCATTCGCCTGGCCATTGGCATCGAGTTCGGTGCGCTCCACGGTCACCTGGCGGACGCGATCATCGCCGATCAGCTCCACGGGCCGAGCGAAGAAGTGCAGGTGGATGCGGCGCGGCTTTCCCCCTGGTGCTCTCGTCGACCACTCCCGCATGACTTCCAGATTGCGCGCTGCCACCTTGTCCGATGCGACCAAGGCGGCGCTGACCGGGTCCAGCTCAAGGTCCTTGGCGTCGATCAGGATGTCCGCTTCAGCCAACTCGCCGAGCTCGCGCAATTCCTTGGTCGTGAACGTGGCCTGAGCAGGGCCACGACGGCCAAGCACGTGCACATCGGTGATGTGGCTTCGTCCCAGGGTGTCGAAGACATATTGCGGCATATCCGTGGAATTGAGTTCGTCAACGGTCTTGGCCAGCACTCGGGTGACATCCACGGCCACGTTGCCCACACCGATCACAACTGCAGACGTCGCCGAGGGGACCACATCCTCGAACGTGGCCCGGTCAGCGTCTGGATGCCCGCAGTACCAGGCCACCAGATCGGTGGCGGCAACCGAGCCAGCCAAGTCTTCCCCATCTAGACCCAGCCGCCGATCCCGTGCGGCCCCATAGGTGAATATGACTGCGTCGAAGTACTCGTGCAGCTCTGCGACGGATATGTCCTTGCCCACCTCCACGTTGCCGATGAAGCGAACTCCGGGCTTGTCCCAGATCTTGTCCAAGGTGTCGCGGACCGATCGGATCGAGAAGTGATCGGGCGCCACTCCGTATCTCACCAGGCCGAAGGGCACAGGAATCTTGTCAATGACGTCCACGGAGACCTCAACGTCGTCCTGGCTCACCAAGGCATCGGCGGCATACATGCCGGATGGACCCGAACCAATCACAGCTACCCGAAGTCCCACGCTCGGACCATCCTTGTCTCATTGGCACCCAACTTGGCGCAGATACCGAAACACTGCCACAGGTAACCGAAGTTGGGGCAGATTGCCGCGCACTGTGACCAGCCCCACCCCGCAGGTGGCCTTCATCAGTACCCCAGGCAGGACATAGGGTGCCCTCATGTCTGACTTTCCCGAAGCAGTGTTCGCCGACGTCCTCCAGGCCAACGCAGGCTACGTGCACCGATTTGAGGACTCCAACCTGACTGGAGTTGCCGCTCGGGAACTGGCAATCATCACGTGCATGGACTCACGGATTTCACCACTGGACATCGTCGGCATGAAGCCGGGTGACGTTAAGATCCTGCGCAATGCCGGCGCGCGTGTCACCGAGGACGTGCTGCGGACCCTAGTCCTGGCGACGTATCTGCTGAACGTCAAGCGGGTCCTGGTTATGCCGCACACTGAGTGCAAGATGGCTTCCGGAACGGAGCCGCAGATACACGCAGAGATTCAGTCAAGCTATGGCGTGGATACCCGAAGCGTGGAATTCCGCACGGTGGCCGATCAGCAGGCTGCGTTGCAGACAGATATCGATCGCATCCGAGCCTTCCCGCTCCTTCCGGCAGAACTTGCGGTCGGCGGAGCGATCTACAACGTCCACACCGGCGAGCTCGAGCCCCACCGCGGCTAACCAGAACCGACCGAGCCGGGACATCGCATTCTGCGGATTCGGCCCAGGGCACCGTCTGCGTTCCGCAAGCTCCCTCGGTGCGCCACAGCATCGTGATCGGATTAGGCGTCGATGCGGTCTCGGTCTAGCCCGGCAGCGCCATCGACGATGAATTCCTTGCGCGGAGCGACATCATTGCCCATCAGCAGGTCGAACACCTCCTCGGCTGCGACCGCATCACCGACCGAAATCCGTCTCAGGGTTCGGTGCGCGGGGTCCATGGTGGTTTCGCGCAACTGGTGTGCATCCATCTCGCCCAAGCCCTTATACCGCTGAATCGGATCCTTCACCCGTCGTCCGCGCTTGTCGGCATCGGCGAGCACGGATTTCATCTCAGTGTCCGAGTAGGTGTACACAATCTCGTTCGCCTTGGCGCCCGGCTGGATGATCTCGATGCGATGAAGTGGTGGAACTGCAGCGAACACACGACCAGCATCCAGCAAGGGGCGCATGTAGCGATGAATCAATGTCAGGAGCAGGCAGCGAATATGCGCGCCGTCTACATCTGCGTCGGACATCAAGATGACCTTGCCGTAGCGAGCCTGCTCCAGATCAAAGGTGCGTCCGGAGCCAGCCCCGATCACCTGGATAATTGACGCGCACTCGTTGTTCTTGAGCATGTCAGCGAGGGAGGACTTTTGAACATTGAGGATTTTGCCACGGATAGGCAGTAGGGCCTGATAATCCGCGCTTCGGGCAACCTTGGCCGTTCCGAGCGCAGAGTCGCCCTCCACGATGAACAGCTCGCTGCGGGCGATGTCGTCACTGCGGCAGTCCACGAGCTTGGCGGGCAACGCAGAGGACTCCAGAGCCGTCTTTCGTCGCTGCGTATCTCGATGTGTCCGAGCGGCGACCCGCGCACGCATCGCATTGGCAACTTTGTCGAGGACAGCCTTCGCTGCCAACTTCTCACCGCGGGGTGGGTTGGTCAGCCAACTGGTCAGTTCTTTGGTGACCACGCTGGCCACGATGCGAGTAGCTGCCGGGGTACCCAGAATCTCCTTGGTCTGGCCCTCGAACTGCGGCTCGGAAAGGCGTATGGCCACGATCGCGGTCAGGCCTTCCAATGCATCGTCCTTGGTAATGGCATCCTCGCTGGACTTCAGCACCTTGCCCACACGCAATTGATCGTTGAGCACCTTCGTCAGCGCGCGCTCGAAGCCGGCCACATGCGTTCCTCCCTTGGGAGTGGCCACGACATTGACGAATGACCGAACATCACTGTCGTATCCCGTGTCCCAGCGCAGGGCGATGTCCACACCCAGATCCCGTTCGACCTCCTGCGGACTCATGTGGCCACTGGCATCAAGCACGGGCACGGTTTCGTGAAAATGTCCTGAGCCATGCAGGGATATCACCGGACTGACTGGCTCACCGGCAGACACCGTCTCGACATATTCGGCTATGCCGCCCTTGTGCACGAACGTTTCGGCATACCGATCGTGGCTGTCCCGGTTGTCGGCGATGGTGATCTGCAGCCCCGGTACCAGGAATGTCGACTGCACTGCCCGCTCACGCAGGGCGGCGCGATCGTAGATGGCGTCCTTGGTGAACACCTGGGTGTCAGCCCACCAACGAACTCGAGTGCCGGTCTTGGCCCTGGGTGCCTTGCCGGTGATTTGCAGACCGGACTTTTTCACGAACTCGGCATCGGGACCATCTCCGGCAAAGGATCCTGGGACCCCGCGACGAAAACTCATCTGGTGAATCTTGGCGTTGCGATCAACTTCAACGTCCAGCCGCGAGGACAGTGCATTGACCACCGATGCGCCTACGCCGTGCAACCCGCCTGATGCGTTGTAGGAGCCGCCGCCGAACTTTCCTCCCGCATGCAACTTGGTGAGCACCACCTCAACACCAGTGAGCTTGGTCTTTGGCTCGACGTCCACCGGGATGCCGCGGCCGTTGTCCGCCACTTCGGCAGATCCGTCCGGGTGCAAGGTGATGGTGATCGAGCTGCAATGTCCCCCCAATGCCTCGTCAACCGCGTTATCGACAATCTCCCACAGGCAGTGCATCAGCCCGCGGCCATCGTTGGACCCGATGTACATGCCCGGGCGCTTGCGAACCGCCTCCAGGCCCTCAAGAACGGCCAGGTCTCTGGCCGAGTACGCAC
>CAIKZY010000038.1 GCA_903832025.1 uncultured Actinomycetes bacterium | reverse complement strand
GGGCTGCAGTGAAAGCTTCAGATCTAGCTGAACGAGTCCCCGCACGCACACGAACCGGTCGCGTTCGGGTTGTCGATGGTGAAGCCCTGCTTCTCGATCGTGTCCACGAAGTCCACCGTTGCGCCATTGAGATAGGGCGCGCTCATGCGATCGGTCACCACGGATACACCACCGAAGTCCTTGCTGACGTCGCCATCAAGGCTACGGTCATCGAAGAACAACTGGTAGCGCAGGCCTGAGCAGCCGCCCGGCTGAACTGCCACGCGCAACGCCAAGTCTGCACGGCCCTCGGCGTCGAGCAATGACTTGACCTTCAATGCTGCCGTTTCGGTCAGCACGATGCCATCACCGGTAATGATCTGGACGGGAACCGCAGTTTCGGTCGACATAGTCAGCCTTTCAAGTCAGGTGAGCCTTGAGAACACTCTATTGCAGGTTAACTCCAGCGGCTACCCACGTATTCCCGGGTCGACTCCCAGGCCCCCGTGCACCGAGCCTGCCCTTGGTAGACAATGAGGCCGTGAGCGAATTTGCCCCCGAATCCGCGCTTTCCCTCCTGCTGTTGGGCCGCGATGCAGACCCCGACAGCGAACGCGGTGTCGAATGCCCTGGAGCCCTGCCCCCGGCTAGCGACCCTGGCCTGGCGCAGCGCGCTGCCGCAGCCAAGGCAGCGCTCGGAGATTCAGTATTCATCCTGGGGCACCACTACCAGCGAGACGAAGTGATCGCATTCGCCGATGTGACCGGCGACTCATTCAAGCTCGCCCAGCAAGCAGCAGCCCATCCAGAGGCCAAGTACGTGGTCTTTTGCGGTGTTCACTTCATGGCCGAAAGCGCCGACATCCTGACTTCCGCCGAGCAGTCGGTGATTCTGCCCGACCTTGCCGCTGGCTGCTCGATGGCAGACATGGCGAACCTCAGTCAGGTGGAACAGTGCTGGGCCGACCTGGACAGTGCCGGCGTCGCGGAACTGACCATCCCTGTCACCTACATGAACTCCACAGCCGCCATCAAGGCATTCACCGGCAGACACGGGGGCACGGTGTGCACCTCCAGCAATGCCGAACGGTCACTGGCCTGGGCATTTGAACACGGTCAGAAGGTGCTGTTCCTGCCCGACCAGCACCTCGGTCGCAACACCGCAGTCCGTGAACTGGGGATGCGCTTGGAAGACTGTGTGGTGTACAACCCCCACCGACCCCAGGGCGGCTTGTCGGCAAAGCAGCTCCAGGACGCTCGCATGATCTTGTGGCAGGGACACTGCTCGGTGCATGGAAGGTTTACGGCGGACAACGTCCGTGCAGTCCGTGAACGCATACCGGGAATCACGGTGATCGTGCATCCGGAGTGCCGATACGAGGTCGTCGACCTCGCCGATGTCGTGGGCTCTACCGAGAAGATCATCGCCACCATCGAGGCGGCTCCTGCGGGTTCGAGCTGGGCAATCGGAACCGAGCTCAATTTGGTGAAACGACTTGCGCTCGCACATCCCGACAAGCACATCACCTACCTGGATGCCTCCGTGTGCTTTTGCTCCACGATGAATCGCATTGACCTGCCGCACCTGACGTGGACCCTTGAGTCGCTCCTGGCTGGCAACGAGGTCAACGTGATTTCTGTCGATGCAGATACCGCACACTGGGCCAAGATTGCCTTGGACCGGATGTTGGCGCTGCCCGGCCTGGTCCAGGCATCGGACTAACCTGCATGTTTCTGGACCAATAGCGCCGATAGGCTGCCCAGCATGTTTGGACGACCAAAGCCACCCACGCAATCCCCGACCGACTCAGACCCGGCTGCCCATGGCAAGGGTCGTCCCACACCCTCCCGCAAAGAGGCTGAATTGCAACGCAAGGCATCGCTCAAGGGCACGAGCGCATCCAAGTCCGGCAAGGGCGGCAAAGCCGCGGATCGTGAGCAGGCACGTGCCGAACGCGAGCACGCTCGTGCGCGGGCAGCCGCGGGAGATCAGCGGTATATGCAGCCACGCGATCGCGGGCCGGCCCGAGCGATGACTCGCGACTTCGTCGACGGGCGCGTTGCCGTAGCGGAGTTCTTCATCTTCTTTGCCATCGGAGTATTGCTCTTGGGTTTCGTGCACAATCAGAAACTCAGCGCATTGAGTTCCATCGCCTTCTTGGCGGTGATCGTCATCCTCGTTTTCGACGTCGGGGTCATGCTGCTGTCCTTGAGCCGAAAGGCGAAGGCAGAGTTCCCCGACGCAGCCGACCGCAAGGGGCTGATGATGTACGCGGCGCTGCGCAGCCTGCAGTTGCGCAGGTTGCGCTTGCCTGCACCGCGCGTCAAGCGCAACGGGCAGCCACGCACGTAGGCGCTAGTCGGCCGACAGTCCCATAGGCCCGTAGACCGGTTCCTCCACGTGCATCAAGGTCACTGAGGTGGCCCCGGCCGCCAATAATTGCGACCACGACTCCCCCATCCATGCCTCGGCATCGGCTTGCGAAGGGAACCGACTTTCCGCTGCCTGCAGCGCGATGTGCGCTCCATCGGCATCCCAGCACGTCCACCAGTAGTCCATTTCATCCCCTCATGCATCCAGCATTCATCGGCGGTCCAAGCGCGCCATGACTGACAATGCCAGATCGCCGCGCGCCGCACAGCAGGACTGGTGACGCCCGGGTAGTTGTCAGGCAACATTCAGGTGTACTGTCGCACCTACAACTGAATCGACATCTTCGCAATTCAGGGGAAGTCCGGTGTGAATCCGGCGCTGTCCCGCAACCGTGATCCCGCAAGGGCAAGTCGGAGCACCTGGTGAAGATGAGCGGCTCAATCCGTCGAGGCAACGGACGAGCTCAGGTACTCCCTGGACCGTCCCTTCGGCTTTCTGCGAAGGGATTTTTTGTGTCAGGAGACTCCCAGAGTCAGTTCTGCGTTTCCAATCTC
>CAIKZY010000037.1 GCA_903832025.1 uncultured Actinomycetes bacterium | reverse complement strand
TTTCTCCTATATTGACATTGATTTCGTTGCCAAAAGTCACTTTTTCTGCGTTTTCGCTTGCCTTCTGGTCAGCAGTAGCGCATGCTGCAGGTGTGGCGCAACGAGAAAAGGCCTCCCAGTTCGCCCTGGACGATGTGTCCAAGGCAATCATCGAGCAGCTGCAGCAAGACGGACGGCGGCCGTATGCCGCAATCGGCAAGGCCGTCGGCCTCTCGGAGGCGGCGGTACGTCAAAGGGTTACCCGAATGCAGGAGGCCGGCGTCATGCAAATCGTCGCGGTCACCGATCCAATGCAGGTGGGTTTCTCACGGTCGGCAATGTTGGGCATCACTGTCGAGGGTGACCTTGAGTCTGTTGCCGACCAGATCGCCGCCTTCCCCGAAGTCGATTATCTCGTGGTGTGCGCCGGCCAGTTCGACATCCTCGCTGAAATCGTCACCGAGGATGACGAGCATCTCTTGGAGGTCATCAATCGGAAGATCCGATCACTGCCGAGCGTGCGCTCGACTGAGACCTTCGTCTACTTGAAACTGCGCAAGCAGATCTATACATGGGGAACCCGATGACAATTTCACCGCAATTCGTAACCGAAGCCGGCCAGGACGCACTGTCCGATTCGGCCCGAAATCATCTCTGGATGCATTTCACCCGCCACTCGGTCTACTACGAAGGCCACAACGTACCGATCATCGTTCGTGGCGAAGGTTGCTACATCTACGACGATCGCGGTCGCAGGTACTTCGACGGCCTGGCGGGACTGTTCACCGTCCAGGCAGGTCACGGCCGAAAGGAGCTGGCGGAAGCTGCCGCTCGACAAGCCGAGCAACTGGCTTTCTTCCCTCTGTGGTCGTATGCCCATCCGACTGCGATCGAGTTGGCCGAACGGCTGGCCCACTACGCACCTGGAGATCTCAATCGGATCTTCTTCACCACCGGTGGTGGTGAAGCCGTCGAGACTGCCTGGAAGGTCGCCAAGCAGTTCTTCAAGCTCACCGGAAGGCCCAACAAGACCAAGGTGATTTCTCGCAACATTGCCTACCATGGCACTCCGCACGGTGCGCTCAGCATTACCGGCATTCCGCCAGCCAAAGAGCCCTTTGAGCCGCTGGTCCCCGGTGCGGTGAAGGTCCCGAATACCAACTTCTATCGCGCTCCTGAACATTTGCGCGACGACGAGAAGTCTTTCGGCATCTGGGCTGCTGATCGAATCGCCGAGGCGATTGAGTTCGAGGGACCAGACACCGTGGCGGCAGTGTTTCTGGAGCCCGTGCAAAATTCAGGGGGCTGTTTCCCTCCGCCACCTGGATACCTGGAGCGGGTGCGTGAAATCTGCGACCGATATGACGTGCTCATGGTGGCAGACGAGACGATCAACGCCTTTGGCCGAATCGGCGACATGTTCGCGATGAGTCGGTATCAGGTCACTCCCGACATCATCACCACTGCCAAGGGGCTCACCTCCGGCTACTCACCCCTGGGATGCATGATTGCCAGCGACCGCATCTTCGAGCCCTTCAAGTACGGAACAACCTCATTCCTGCATGGCTTTACCTTTGGCGGGCACCCGGTCTCTACCGCAGTGGCACTTGCAAATTTGGATATTTTCGAGCGTGAGGACCTCAATGGGCATGTACGACGCAATGAGGGCGCCTTCTACTCCACGCTCAGCAAGCTCAAGGATCTGCCGATAGTTGGTGACGTACGTGGGGCCGGTTATTTCTACGGCATTGAGTTGGTCAAGGACAAGGTGACTCGCGAGACGTTCAATGACGATGAGGCAGAACGACTGCTACGAGGCTTCTTATCCAAGGCGCTGTTTGATTCCGGCTTGTACTGTCGGGCCGACGATCGTGGCGACCCGGTCATCCAGCTGGCACCGCCATTGATCGCAGGCCAGGCTGAGTTCGACGAGATCGAGCAAATTCTTCGCTCTGTGCTCACGGAAGCTTGGAGCATCCTCTAATGGGGTTAACCCCCACAGAACGAACCGTCATCCGTCGGGGTCCGGAGAAGGCTGCTTTCGATGTAGCGACGCTATATGACGTTCTCGACTCGAGTTTGATCGCCCATGTGGGCATTTGTGACAGCAGTGGGCAGCCGTTCGTCCTGCCCACTGCGTTCGCTCGCGTCGAGAACTCCGTGGCCTTCCACGGATCCACGGCTTCACGGCTGTTCAAGTCACTAGCCCACGGATCACCATGTTGTCTGACGGTGACGTGCCTGGATGGCTTGGTCCTGGCGCGCAGTGCCTTCGAGTCGTCGATGAATTATCGAAGCGCGGTCGTACTCGGAGTGCCACAGGTGGTCACCGGTGACCGTGAGCTAGCGGTCTTGGAGTCGATCAGCGAGCACCTGATGCCCGGCCGTTGGTCGGAAATTCGGCCCCCAGCGGAGCAAGAACTCAAGGCGACGTTGACCCTGGTACTGGAACTTGCCGAATGCTCAGTAAAGATTCGACGTGGTGGGCCCGAGGATGTCCCTGATGATCTGGCGACCACGCCTTGGTCAACGACCTGGGCGGGACACGTTCCGATGGGCACCACGTTCGGAACACCGGTAGCCGATCCGCACACTCCTGCAAACACTCCGATCCCCCAGTACATCGGGGACTGGGGCTAGCGCGATAAGGGATTTGGCTGCGCCGCTTCAATGCGTTGCAGTGTGTTGGCATCGGTGTGAGCAAACGGAACCCCACCGACCTGCAGTGTGGTGGTTTGCTCGTAGTGCCACAGGTCCGGTCCATCAATGAAGACCTTGATCACCCACTCCGTGGTCGCGAAGTGCTCATCAAGGAACGGACTCGATGTAATTCCGAAGACAGGAGGGCCGCGTTCGGCTCGAAGTACGAAACTGGTGGAATTCGCGGTCGCATAGCCACCGGCTAAGGCCACTTGGGCGCGAGGAATAGCCAGGGACATCGTGATCAACCCGGTGGCCGGCTCCCAGTTGAGATAACCGACCTGATCGTGGAACGTAGCGTCCTCTCCAGGCTTGAGCACATGCTGGTGGTAGCGAAGTCCATACAGGACCTGGGGCCCATTGGCCTGGGCATCGACGGCATCAAATCGCAATGTCTCGCTATATCGATCACTCTCTGGTCCGCTTGCCTGAGGATGTACGTCCTGGCCGGCATTGCCAACCCAAGCACCGGCAAGCGTACGCAACGGACCCAGGTTGGCGAGAGTATCGGGACTGGACTCGCCCTCACTGAAGATGTCTGGCTCAGGTGCCATGCGCCCGGGACTCCTTATCGATAAGCCGGCAGGCCTGTGAGAGCCTCGCCGATCACCAGGGTGTGCATCTCATTGGTGCCCTCATACGTGTAAACAGATTCCAGGTTGTTCATGTGGCGAATCACTGGATATTCCAGGGTGATTCCATTGCCTCCAAGGATGCTGCGGCACTCACGGGCGATGTCCAGTGCGGCTTGCGCATTGTTCAGTTTGCCAAGGCTCACCTGCTCCGGGCGAAGCAGATGCTCATCCTTCAACCGTCCTAGGTGCAATGCGAGCAGCGTTCCTGTTCCCAATCGAAGCGTCATGTCGGCCAACTTCTTCTGAGTCAGCTGATATCCGGCGATTGGCCGGTCAAATTGGACACGATCGACGGAGTAATCAATTGCGGTCTGAAGGCAGTCGCGCGCGGCGCCAAGTACGCCAAACGCGATTCCAAAGCGCGCTTCATTCAGGCAGGACAGCGGACCCTTCAAGCCTCGGACTCCCGGCAGCATCGCTTCGGCTGGCAAACGCACATTTTCGAACACCAGTTCACTGGTCACCGATGCACGAAGCGACATCTTCTTCTTGATGGTGTTCGCGGTGAACCCAGCGGCAGTTGACGGGACGATGAAACCGCGAATTCCGTCATCTGTTTGCGCCCACACCACGGCAAGGTCCGCCACGGAACCGTTCGTGATCCACATTTTCGATCCGTTGAGGACCCAGTCGCTTCCATCGCGAACCGCGTTGGTACGCATGCCGGCCGGGTTAGAACCAAAGTCGGCTTCGGTCAGCCCGAAGCACCCAATCGCGGTTCCCGCTGCCATGCCCGGCAGCCACTGCTGCTTCTGCTCTTCAGATCCCCACGCGTGAATGGCGTACATGGCCAGGGAGCCCTGCACGCTCACCAGCGATCGAATGCCCGAGTCGCCGGCTTCCAACTCCATGCAGGCAAGCCCATAGGCGACCGCCGACGTCCCGGCACAGCCATAGCCGTCCAAATGCATACCCATCACGCCCAAGTTGCCCAAGTCAACCGCCAACTCGCGCGCGGGAATATCCCCCGTCTCGAACCAGTCGGCCACGAATGGCTTGACGCGTGCATCCACGAATTGGCGCACAACAGCCTGCATCGCGCGCTCTTCCTCGCTGAGCACATGGTCAATGGCGAACAGCGTGAATGGTGACTGCTTGTCGATCGGCACGTCTTCTCCCTTGGTCACACCTAGTCTATCAGAATTGGATCCAATTTCAGGACTCAGGCCTAGCCCCTGAGATCCAGCGCGAAACTGCCTGCTCCGAATGCTGCCGGTGTCCTGCCTGCCACTCAACAACTGCAGCAGCGTCTCCAGACCGCAACGCCGCGAGTATGCCTCGATGCTCGTGTGCAATGAGGTCGCGATGGTCCTCCTCCTGGAAATACAAGCCGCGGTACACGTCTGTGGCATCCCATAACTGATGCAGCAGTCGACTGAGCCGAGGCAGGCCGGCATGGTCGAATATTGCGAAATGGAAGGCGCGGTTTGCTTGATGCAGCTGCTGTAGGTCACCGCTGAGAACTGCAGCGTCGACGGCGTTCAAGAGCGATTCGATCGCTTCTACGTCATCCTCGTGCATGGTCGGCACTGCTTGCGCTATTGCCTCTGCCTCTAGCAAGCCCCGCAGACGATAAATCTCGTGGAGATCTTCCACGTTCAATTCCGTCACGAAGAAACCCCGGTGCGGGTAGTACTGGACCAGCCCCTCGCCTTCCAAAATCTTCAAGGCCTCGCGCAGGGGAACTCTGCTGACTCCGTAACTGGCAGCTAGCGCCTCTTGTCGAACCTGCACGCCCGGGGGAAGCAGGCCAGTCACGATCTCGGTTCGCAGCCGTGCGGTGACCTGCTCCTGCGCGGTGGGCGTCTTGGCGTTCATCGACGCTCCGCTAACAGAGCCAGGACCGATGCTCTATCGGCGTCAATGCCTGGCGGGGCCAAGTCATAGCGAACCGGTGTCAACGAGAACCTCATCGCATTTGAGACCTGAGTGCTATCAGCGATCTCCTGAACTGGATCAAGTCCCAAACTGCTCGCCAGGTCAAATGCCTGAGCGATGTTGTTGATTGGGCCGCAAGGAACTCCCCCCTCATTGAGCACTGCCTGCCAGTGGTCCGCCGATTCGGATCTCAACCAAGTATTGAGCAGGATGTTGAGCCGATCTCGGTTTGCAACCCGCATGGGATTCGTTGCGAAATCACGATCAACTGCAACCTCTGGATGCCCAAGCAGCGTGCAAAGTCGTGCGAACTGCGAGTCATTGCCAACGGCTATGACTAACGGACGATCCTTCGCTTGGTACACCTCATATGGTGAAATAGAAGGATGAGCGTTCCCAAGACGCTCGGGGATGACTCCCGCGCCTACGAATCCTGACGACTGATTCACCAAAGCCGATAGCAGTGTTCCAAGCAGCGAAACCTCCACATGTTGACCGCGACCACTGCTGTGACGGTGGTTCAGCGCGGCCAAGATGCCAATGACAGCTTGCATTCCGGTCAGGACATCAACCACGGCAACACCCGCCTTTGACGGTTCCTGTGCCCCAGAAATACTCATTAATCCACCCATTGCCTGCACGAGCAGGTCGTACCCGGGCAACTCTGCCCCCGCCCCTGAACCAAAGCCGCTGATTGATGCATAGACCAATCCGGGATTGCTCACCGAAACCGTCTGGTAATCCAGCCCGAAGGTGGCCAATCCACCTGGCTTGAAGTTCTCTACCAGGACGTCGGCGGTCTGGGCCAGTTCTCGCGCAATGGCCAGATCTGCTGCATTTGTCAGATCCAGGGCAATAGATCGCTTGTTTCGATTGACTGATTCGTAGTACGTCGACTGGTGTGACGCCCCATAGGGCGGGCCCCAGGACCGTGTGTCATCCCCAGCCCCTGGTCGCTCAACCTTGATGACGGTTGCGCCAAGGTCACCCAAGGTCATCGTGGCGAATGGTCCGGCAAGGACGCGTGAGAAGTCCGCAACAAGTAGGTTCTCTAAGGCTCCCATGTCGTGATTGTATCCAATCCTGACTTTTCAATGCTGCTCGTTGGGCACCGCAGCACACCAGACCTGCACCCGGCCCTGGCAGCGTCAGAACCACGCTGTCAGCGTCCGCACGAGCCGGTCGTGAACGATGCCCCCGAGACAGTCGTGGAAGTGCCTGCCTCCGCATCCCGTTGAATGCATCCCTGTCCGCCTCGCACGATCAGCACCGCACAACACACCTTTGCGCAGCTTCGGAGAAGATGTCGGTCTCCCCGATATTGACGGGCGGCAGGTATCAATGCTCCAGATCGCCATGTGCACTTCGCCAGCTGTTCAAACACGTACCTCACACCGGGTCGATATTGCGGTGGAGGTCGGGGGCGGCGACATTCACGCATTCATGAAGTGCGGATGACCTAGGCACACCCCGGAACCATCGAAGTACGACACGACCTTGACATGCAGTGTCGCCTCATGTCTGAATCACCTAATCAGTATCTGACACCTGCCGGTTGCGTCTCATGGCTCGTGTGGCCACTTTGGTCAGAAGCCGGACCACGACAGCCAAGAACACCAAATCCAGTGACATCTGCACCATCGCAACCAATCGAGCAGCATGTGTGGTCGGGGTGATATCCCCAAATCCGACTGTCGCAAGAATTGTCAGCGCGAAGTAGTAAGCGTTGAAGTGGTCAAGGTGCTCAGTGAATGCATTTGGATCAGCTTGGGACATCATTGCGTAAATTGCGGCAAATATAGCCAGGAAAAGTGCACCGATGAGGACCATCGACTCCGCCGCCTTTAATTGAGGGTGGTCGGACTTATCGATCAGCCTGATCTGGCGCTTGAAGTAGACAACGTAGATCACGACCCCAACGAGGAGCAGCGCGACTGGTCCAAAAAAACTATGCACACCGGTTGACGGCAGCAATGCCAGAAGCCCGTAGATAAGTGTCAGACCCAGGGCCACTCGTGCCACGGCACTGGCGAGAACTCGCGCCTTACCCCGAGCGGATAACGATGACCAAGCGGGCGTCGTGACTGCTTCCTCCATGTGGCGATTGTGTCAGAGACTCACGAAGTTGCCGCTGCCAATTGACCACAGGCTCCGTCAATTTCGCGACCTCGAGTGTCCCGTACCGTCACAGCAACTCCGCGATCCCTCAGGGTTTGGGCGAACGCGCGCTCATCAGACTTCTCAGAAGCAGTCCACTTTGACCCGGGAGTGGGATTCAAGGGGATCAGATTCACATGTACCAAGTTGCCCACCAACAGATCCGCCAACGCATGAGCGCGCCACTGCTGATCATTGATGTCCTTGATCAGTGCGTATTCGATGCTAATTCGTCGTCCTGAGGCAGCCGCGTACTCCCAGGCTGCATCGAGCACCTCGCGGACTTTCCAGCGATTGTTTACCGGGACGAGGGAGTCGCGTAACTCGTCATCGGGGCAGTGCAATGAGACGGCAAGCGTGACGGGGATTCCTTCTTGCGCCAGCTGTCGCATCTGCGGTACCAGACCAACAGTAGATACCGTGACCCCTCGTGCGCTGATGCCCATTCCGTCTGGCGGCGCCTGGGTCAATGTGCGAAGGGCTCGCATGACATTTGAGTAGTTCGCCAACGGCTCGCCCATGCCCATGAAGACGATATTTGACACTCGTCCCGGCCCACCGGCTACTTCCCCACGATCCAAGGACCGCGCAGCGGCGATTACTTGCAGGACGATCTCTGCCGGGGACAGATTACGCGTTAACCCAGCTTGGCCCGTGGCGCAGAATGGGCAGTTCATTCCGCAGCCCGCCTGCGATGATATGCAGACAGTGACTCGCTGTGGGTAACGCATCAATACGCTCTCCACCAACGCACTGTCATGCAGTCGCCACACTGTCTTCACGGTGGTTCCGGCGTCGCAGTCAATTGACTTCACTGGCGACAATAGCTCGGGAAGAAGCAGCGTCAGCTGCTGACCGACATTCCGTGGGATGTCCGTCCAATGCTCGGCGTCGATGTCGTGATGGACCAACAGGTGCCGAGCAACCTGATCAGCACGGAACCCAGGCTGCCCAATTGCCAGGACGGCCTCCTTGCGCTGCTCTCGGGGGAGATCTAAAAGGTGCGTCGGAGGCTTCCCTCGCCTTGGAGCCTCCAGGATCACGTCAACCATCAGGCGATTCCACTGCCGAGAAAGAGCGTGAACAGCACCCAGCTCGCGAATGCGTTCGGGATGAGAGAGTCCATTCTGTCCATCATGCCGCCATGTCCGGGAAGGAATGAGCCCATGTCCTTCACGCCCAGATCACGCTTTATCGCGGACTCAGCGAAGTCTCCACCGGTTGCCGTCACCGCTAGGACAACGCTAGCGATAACGCCCTGCCACCAAGGCGCATGCAGCAAGTAAGCGAACGCTAGAGCCCCGACAGCCATCTGAAGGATTAAGGATCCGGCAAATCCTTCCCACGACTTCTTCGGACTGATGTGGGCAGCAATCGGATGCCTTCCGAAAAGTACTCCGGCAACATACCCACCAATGTCATTCGAGACAGTCAACAAGATGAACGTGAGAACGCGCTGCGGACCATTGCCGGCTGACAAGGTCAACATCAAGAAGCCGGCCATGAACGGCAGATACGCCATGATGAAGATGCTCGCCGTGACATCTTTGACGTAGCCATCAGTGCCTTTACGAATGCGCCAGATCAAGACGGTGATGACGGCGATGCCAAAAGCTGCAATTTGTACCGTGCTCCCCCATACGTACGCAAGGGCAGGCAATCCGACTGACGCGGCGTAGACCGGGGTCCGCGCCACGCGGATGTCCTTGTTTGCAAATGCCTGAATGAACTCACGAGATGCAACGACAAGAGCCACGATCACCACGAGACCAAAAAGCGCCTTCACGGTGAACAGTGATACGAGCACTACTACGCCGAGTCCCACTCCAGAGGCGATCGCTGCTGGCAGATTTCTGCCTGCCCGCGACGCTGTGGCTGGCTCAGACGCAGAAGGCACGGCTATACCTCGAGCAGTTCGGCTTCTTTGTGCTTGAGAACCTCATCAATGTGGTCCACATGCTTATTCGTCAGATCGTCAAGGGACTTCTCGGCTCGGTGGACCTCGTCCTCACCCGCATCGCCGTCCTTCTTCAGCTTGTCCAGTGCATCCTTGGCATGACGCCGAATATTTCGGATCGAGATGCGCGAGTCTTCAGCCTTCGTCTTGGCCAGTTTCACGTATTCCCTGCGTCGCTCCTCGGTGAGTTGAGGCAGCACAACCCGAATGACATTTCCATCGGAGGTTGGGTTGATGCCCAGGTCGCTATCCCGAAGGGCCTTCTCAATGGGCCCGAAGGCTCCCTTGTCGTATGGGCTGATCACGATCATGCGGGCTTCGGGAGTCTGGAATGAGGCAACTTGGTTCAGTGGCGTAAAGGTGCCGTAGTACTCAACATTGATTTTGTTGAACATAGCCGGGTTCGCTCGACCAGTTCGGATCGTTGCGAAATCTTCGCGCGCAACCGCGATTGCCTTGTCCATCTTCTCTTCGGCATCTAGCAAGATGGTGTCAATGTCATCACTCATGGCGCTCCCGTAATCTGAGTTATTCCGTAGAAACTAGCGTGCCAATTGTTTCGCCCCGCACCGCCCGAGCGATATTGCCGTCGACCAACAGGTTAAACACCACGATGGGAAGTCTGTTGTCCTGACACAGGCTTATGGCGGTGGCATCAGCCACCTTCAGGTTACGGGACAACACCTCGGCATGCGTCAATGACGTGAACCGCTGTGCGGACGAGTTCGTGCGAGGATCTGCGTCATATACCCCATCAACTCCCTTGGCCATGAGGACCACCTCGGCGCCAATCTCGAGGGCACGTTGCGCCGCTGTTGTGTCCGTGGAGAAGTACGGGGCACCGAGGCCGGCTCCGAAGATGACGACGCGGCCC
>CAIKZY010000036.1 GCA_903832025.1 uncultured Actinomycetes bacterium | reverse complement strand
GCGCACGCAGCAGGGCAACAACAACGCCTACTGCCAGGACAACGAGATTTCCTGGCTGAACTGGGATCTTGATCCATGGCAAGCCGATCTCGTTGAGTTCACCCGCTCGGTGCTGGGGATACGCAAGACCCACCCTGCGTTCCGCCAGCGATACTTTTTCGAGGGTCGACACGTACACGACAACGGCCCGAAGGACCTTGCCTGGATTGCACCGGACGGCAGTGAGGTCCCAACGCACATGTGGCAGGCGCCGGACGTTCGCACGTTGGGCATGTTCATCGCCGGTGATCTGATCGACGGGACCGGCGGGCACATCCGCGATGATTCGTTCCTCGTGCTGATGCACTCCGGCGCAGCGCCAACTGAGTTTGTGCTGCCGGGCCCGCCGTATGGATCCACTTACGTGGTCGTCCTGGATACATGGCACTCATCGCACGTCCCCGCCATCACCTTGAAGGCCGGCGATACCCAGATCATGCAGCCGTACAGCCTCCAACTTCTCCGGGTGTGCGGTTAGGTTGGATCGGAGAGCTTGCGAGTGGCCCGTGCGGTGGTTGCAATTGCAGTCGCGAGCGGCGAGTGGAGCAGCACATCAGCCGGGATCGGTAGTGCCCAACTCCAGTTCGGCCATTCCTCTACCGTTCCGGGCATGTTCGGCCGCTCTCGCACCCCCGCGGCATCTTCGAGATTGAAGACCACCACGCGGGACGCAGAATTGGCAACCGATGCGCACCGCGCGACAATGGCGGTGTTGATTTCGGCTTGCGTATAGGACTCTCTGACGGGCAGTCCGGCTTCGGCAGCCAGCGACGCCTGACGCTGCACTTCTGCTTCAGCGTCGATTGACTTGCCCACCGAGAGCATGTCCCTTGGATCCTGCCCGGTCAAGATGCCCGCAATCGTGGCATGGTCATGGGTCCCGGTCGCGCCCAACGTGTTCACCGAGAACGTCGAAATCGGAACGCGGCAGGCAGCTCGATATCCGAGCATGTCGATGTCCTGCATCATGGGCTGCACGTAGTCAGGAACGGTCCCCATGTCTTCCCCGACAACCCAAGCCCCAGCCCAATCTGCCTCGATACGCAAGATGGCCAGCAGCGCGTCATGTGGATAGCGAACGTATCCCCCGGCCGCCGGGGAGCCCGCCTGAGGAACCCAGAACAATCGCCACAATTGCATCACATGGTCAATGCGCAGCGCCCTCGCGTGACGAAGACTGGACCGGACCATGGAGATGAACGGTGCGAAGTCGCACGCGATTAACCCCGCGGGATTGAATGCAGGCAGCCCCCAGCGCTGGCCATCGCGATTGTGACGGTCCGGAGGGCACCCAACTTCCGCGTCAAAGACCAGAACGTCCTGCCAGCGCCAGGCATCAGCACCGCCACCGTCAAATCCGACCGCGATGTCTGCCACGAGATCTACGCCTTGGACAGAAGCATGAGCCAGCTGAGCATCTGCCAGCCACTGAAGCCAGCAGTGGAAGGCGATGCGGTCTGCATGCTCTGGTTGCGCGGCCCATTCCTTGATTTCCGCGCCACTGGGATGCCGGAACTGGCTTGGCCATCTCTGCCACGGCAGGCCATGCACATCAGCAAGCGCCATGAACGTGGCGAAATCGATCAACCCTTGACCCTGCTGGGCGATCCAGTGTCGGTACGCGTGACCAGGATCGCCCCCGAGAGCTGACCAAATGCGTTGCAAGGCCTGCGACTTGATTTCCCACACCGATGGACGATCGATAAGTCGAAGTGCATTCAGTCCCTGGCCAGCTGTGCGCAGATCGTCAAGATCCACCAGTTCAGATCCCGGGACGCGATCGACGGCGATATACAGAACCTGAAGCCATTCACGTGAAGTGGGTGAATACGGCGATGCCATGGGATGAGTTCCCAGATTGCCAGCGTGCAGGGGGCAAGTCAGCACGAAGCCCGCGCCGGTTTCCGCGGCAGCCACGGCGATCTGTCGGAGATCGTCATAATCCCCGATTCCCCACGACTGATCGGTTCGCGCGGCGTACAGTTGAACGGACCAGCCGAAGGAACGACGTGGCACATGAAAGCGCTCCGGTGCGCACAGCACCAAGCGATGCCGACCGCTTGCATCCTGGATGCGTTGGTAGCCGACCGAATCCAGGGGAAGTGCCCCCTCAACATGCAGGTATCGGCCATCATCGAAGGCCACGAACCCGTGGAGATCAGGATGCCACCGACCAGGTGTCGCGATGATGGGGTGCTCAAGGGGCCGCTGGCCGGCAAACTCAGCGGCGAGCCACTGCAGGGTCTCATCGGGCAGTTCCCGCACCGACTGGAAGGCGTCCACGTAGGACGGTTCGACGCCGTAGGCCATCACCTGCGCCAGGAGGGCATTGCGATCCACGGGTGAACGTTAGTGGCAGTAAGCGTTTACGGACTCATAGGTCTCACAAATGTTCCAAAATTGACATGCCTGTGGGGATCTGCTGCAATTTCTTGCGGAAATTCGCAACCTTTCGCCGTCTGCCTCACGGGTCAGCACTACCCTGTTCCCTATGGCGCCTGCGATTTCGTCCACGGCCACCCAGCAGGTCCCTGCCGAGTTAAGCGGACGGTTCCCCATCACCGATGTCACGCCGAGTGTGCTGGGCGGACGACGACCAGCAGCAGCCGTGATCGGTGAATCAGTGCCCATTCGCGCCACATGCTTTCGCGAAGGCCATGACGCGTTGGGCGTGGAAGTTATCGCCACGCGCCCGGACGGTTCGGTAGCTTCGCGAACTACCATGACGGCAACCGGATCCGGCATGGATGACTGGACGGCTCGGATCAGGCCCGACGCCCTGGGCCTGTGGACATTCACGATCACCGCGTGGGGCGACCCGTGGGCCACGTGGCACCACCGCGCTGAAATCAAGATACCCGCTGGCCTGGATGTGGACCTTGAACTCGAAGAGGGTGCACGGCTGATTGACACCATCGGCGAGCGCTGCGGTGAGCCTGCGGTGCAGAAGGCAATGGCACGGGCTGCACGCACGATGCGAGACACCTCCCAATCCGATGCCCTTCGCATGGCGGTGATCGAAGATCCGGTCATTGCCGCAACGATCCATGCCAATCCCATCCGGCTCCACCCCAGTGAATCCGGCCCTTGGCCGCTGCTGGTGCAACGGAGACGAGCCCTGGTCGGGTCCTGGTACGAGTTCTTTCCCAGAAGCGAAGGGGCGACTTTGGATCCGCCCCGATCCGGGACGTTCGCGAGTGCTGCTCGGCGTCTTCCGGCAATCGCAGCCATGGGGATGGACGTGGTGTATCTACCCCCCATTCACCCCATCGGTCACATCAACCGAAAGGGACCGAACAACACGTTGACGCCGGCGCCTGGCGACCCCGGATCCCCATGGGCGATCGGCTCTGCCGCCGGTGGACACGAAGCCGTGCACCCTGACCTGGGCACTCTTGCCGACTTCGACGCGTTCCTGGCCACTGTTCACGAACTCGGCATGGAGATTGCCTTAGACCTGGCGTTGCAGGCTGCACCTGACCATCCATGGGTGACTTCACATCCGCAGTGGTTCACCACGCGTGCGGACGGTTCCATCGCGTATGCAGAGAATCCGCCCAAGAAATATCAAGATATCTATCCACTGAACTTCGACAACGATCCTGAAGGCCTCTACCAGGAGGTCGAGCGCATCGTTCGGTTCTGGGTGGATCGCGGGGTGCGGATATTTCGAGTGGACAACCCGCACACCAAGCCCTTGTGGGTCTGGGAACGCCTGATCGCGGCGATCAACGGGACCCACCCCGACGTGCTGTTCCTGGCAGAGGCCTTCACCCGACCCGCCATGATGCGTGCACTCGCCGAGGTCGGATTCCAGCAGAGTTACACCTACTTCACCTGGCGTACTGACAAGCAAGGACTTCAGGACTACGGCAGAGAGCTCGCTGGGCCTGCTTCGGCATACATGCGACCGAATTTCTTCACCACGACTCCGGACATCCTCCATGCATCACTGCAGCATGGAGGGCCGGCAATGTTTGCCATTCGAGCAACACTGGCGGCAACCATGTCTCCCACCTACGGCACATATTCCGGGTATGAGTTGTTCGAGCACGAGGCCTTGCACGAAGGCAGCGAGGAGTACCTGAACACCGAGAAATTCCAGTACCGCCCCAGGGACTGGGAAACGGCCTCGTCCAGTGGAGCAACACTCACCGCCTATCTGACCCAGCTCAATTTTTGGCGTCGAGAGCACGGAGCACTGCAGGATCTTCGCTCCCTGCATTTCCACCACACCGACAATGAGCAGGTCATTGCCTACTCCAAGAGGGATGAGCAAGACTTGATCCTGGTCGTCTGCACGTTGGATTCGGTGAACTCCCAGTCGACAACGGTCAGCTGGGATCTAGATGCAGTGGGACTTGGCGACAGCTTTGCCGTTCGGGACCTGGTGACCGGCAATGCCTGGGATTGGGGCCAGCAGACATACGTGGAACTGCACCCCTGGGAGCACGTAGCGCATATCGTTCACGTTCAGAGATGAACACGTACGCGAAAGTTGACCTCGGCGAGCTTGATCGCCTGGTCGACGGTGCCCACTATTGCCCGCATGCGATCCTGGGAGCGCATCCGGCCGGCGGCGTCATCACCATCCGCGCCCTGCAGCATGGCGCGGACCAGGTCACGGTAGTGATCGGCGATGAACGGCACCGAATGTCGCACGTGTATCGCGGCATCTGGGCTGTTGCCGTGAGCGGGACGTCCGTGCCCGACTACCGCATTGAAGTCCAGCGCAACCAGAGCACGCATATCGCACAGGATCCATACTCATTTACTCCGACATTGGGGGAAATTGACCTCCACTTGATCGCAGAAGGCCGCCATGAGCAGCTCTGGCAAGCCCTGGGCGCGCATGTTCGCGCGATAGACACCGAGCACGGTCTCGTGAGCGGAGTCGCCTTTTCCGTATGGGCACCCAATGCCCAGGGGGTTCGCGTCGTTGGAGATTTCAACTTCTGGGACGGTGGCGGAACGCCCATGCGAAGCCTGGGGTCCACCGGGGTGTGGGAAATCTTCATTCCCGGACTCCAACCCGGTGTGCGCTACAAGTTTCGCATTCTGGGTCCAGATGGGCACTGGCATGAGAAGGCAGACCCGATGGCCCAGGCCACAGAGCTTCCTCCCGCCAATGCCTCGGTGGTGACACAGTCCACATTCACCTGGTCAGACCACCAGTGGCTTGACCGTCGAGCGTCCTCGTCGCACCAAGAACAGCCGCTGAGTATCTATGAGGTGCATCTGGGCTCGTGGCGGCCGCATCTGACGTATGTGGAATTGGCTGAGCAACTCACCGACTACGTGGCTGCTGCCTGCTTCACGCATGTGGAGTTCCTGCCCGTTGCCGGCCACCCCTACGCGCCTTCGTGGGGATATCACGTGACCTCCTACTTCGCGCCAACACCCCGATTTGGTTCCCCCGATGAATTGCGCTTCCTGATCGACAGCCTCCATCGTGCGGGCATCGGCGTGATCATGGACTGGGTCCCAGCTCACTTCGCGACTGATTCCTGGGCTCTGGTGCGATTTGATGGCAGTGCCTTGTACGAGCATCCCGATCCCAGGCGGGGAGAGCATCCGGACTGGGGTTCATACATCTTTGATTACGGCCGCAAGGAGGTGCGTAACTTCTTGGTCGCCAACGCCGTCTATTGGCTTGAGGAATTTCACTTCGACGGACTCAGGGTCGATGGCGTGGCCTCCATGCTCTATCTGGACTACTCACGGAAGGACGGCCAGTGGTACCCGAATGAATTCGGTGGCCGCGAGAACTTGGATGCGGTGGCTTTTCTTCAGGAGATGAACGCCACGGTCTACAAGCGAGTCCCGGGCATCATGACCATCGCCGAGGAATCCACCGCCTGGCCAGGTGTGACTGCTCCCACCGACTTCGGTGGGCTGGGCTTTGGATACAAGTGGAATATGGGGTGGATGCACGATTCGCTGCAATACATCGAGCGTGATCCCATTCACCGCCAGTATCACCATGGCGAGATGACCTTCTCCATGGTCTATGCATACAGCGAGCGCTTCATCCTGCCGATCAGCCACGATGAGGTGGTGCACGGTAAGGGATCACTGATCGGCAAGATGCCCGGTGATCGCTGGCAAGAACTGGCGAATCTGCGCGCCTACCTAGGCTTCATGTGGGCACACCCAGGCAAGAAACTGCTCTTCATGGGTGCAGAGTTCGCGCAATCGCAGGAATGGGCAAGTGAGCGCGGGCTGGATTGGTGGCTTCTGCAATTTCCCGAGCATTCAGGGATTCTGCAGCTCGTCACCGACCTCAATACCATCTACCGAAAG
>CAIKZY010000035.1 GCA_903832025.1 uncultured Actinomycetes bacterium | reverse complement strand
TGCCGGCCAGCTTCTTCCGGCGATTCAACAGTGGCGATCTCACTGTTCGCGTCCTCGCCGTCGATTCATTGCAGAGTTTGGTCTCGGCGGCCGTTGTCAGTGCCGCTCTCGCGGCCATTTTCGGTCTTGTCAATCTCTTCCTCATGTTCCGTTACGACCTCCTCCTCGGTGTTGTCGGCACTGGCTTTCTCCTCGTGAGTGCCGGGATTCTTATCCTTGGCATTCGAGGGGTCTCGCGCCATGCGACCGAGACCCTCGTGTCCACGAAGAAGGCAAACGGCTGGGTTGTCCAGATGCTCAGCGGCATCATGAAGATCCGCATCGCAAATGCCGAAAGCCGAATGGAAGCGATCTACCTCGACATCGCTCGAGAGCAGGCCGTGGCCGCGTCTCGGCAAACCCTTGTCATTGGCCGAATCACCGCGTGGTTCACGTTTGCCGCATCCGGCGCCTCGGCCCTGTTCTATCTGGTCGTCCTCCTCACCTGGCAGAACGGCCCGCCCATCACCAGCGCCACCTATCTGGCATTCACCAGTGCCTTCAGCCTCGCCTTTGCGGGGGTGGCCGGGCTCTCAGCACTCGTCTCGCCGCTGGCCAACGCGGGTCCCACGTTCAGCCTCCTCCAGCCGATCATGGAGTCACTCCCCGAATCCGCAGGCAATCGCCAAGACCCGGGGATCCTCAAGGGACGAATCGAGCTCCACGATGTGCAGTTCCGCTACTCATCGGACAGCCCACTGATACTCAAAGGGCTGAGCCTGACAGTTGAGCCCGGATCGATGGTGGCCCTTGTCGGGCCGTCTGGCGCAGGCAAGTCAACCGTTACTCGCCTGCTGCTCGGCTTCGAATCACCTGCCGAAGGCCAGATCCTGTACGACGGTCGCGACCTTCGCGATCTGGACCTCACCATGGTCCGTCGTCAGATGGGTGTGGTCGTGCAGGAAGGCACGATCCTGCGGGCCAGTGTCCTGAAGAACATCATCGGCTCGGTAGCGCACGATGTTGCCGCCGCATGGGAGGCGGCGGAAAGCGCTGCCATTGCCGATGACATCCGGGCGATGCCGATGGGCATGCAGACAATCGTCGACCCTGCCAATATCTCTGGCGGACAGGCTCAGCGGATCCTGATGGCCCGCGCTCTCGTCAATAAGCCGAGGATCCTCATCCTGGACGAGGCCACCAGCGCGCTGGACAACGAGAGTCAGGCAATCGTCACCAAGGCCATGCAGGACCTCAAGGCCACGCGCATCGTCATCGCGCATCGACTGTCAACTATTCGCTCCGCGGATCGAATTATCGTGATCGATCAGGGAGCAGCGGTTGAAGAGGGCACCTACGAGGAGCTCATGGCCATAAACGGTGTGTTCGTCCAGCAGGTCCGCCGCCAGATCAACTGAGCCAACGCGCGGCCTATCACCTGCAAGTCACAATCGCGTTCTATGAGGTTCCCCAGAGAAAGTTGACATCCACTTATTGCGGGCGCATTGGGCGTTCGCTGGAATCCAGCGGGTCCTACAGGTGTTGAGATCGTCGACTATCGCTAAATGTGAAAAGCAAGATGGGAGCAAGCGATGGCGCGTGTACTTGATCCGGTGACTCCGGGGGAGTTGCTGTGGGAAGAATTCATGGCACCGATGGGTTTGTCTCGTTATCGCCTGGCTAAGGAAATTGACGTTCCTGCGCAGCGCATCGGTGACATCGTCAACGGTAAGCGCGCGATCACTGCTGACACCGATCTTCGTTTGTGTCGCTTCTTTGGCTTATCCAATGGTTACTGGCTACGCGCCCAGACTGCGTACGAGATCGAGATCGCGCAACGAGAGCTGGCACCAGTGCTGAAGAAGATCAAGCCGTGGGCAAGCACTGCTGCCTAAGAACGAAAGTCAGCGATGGGGGTGCAGGCGCGCATCCCCCAGGGGTGCAGAAGGGGATGCAAAAGTGACTGCTTGTGAGGGGATCTTGCGGTGCGCGCAACCCAACGTTCGCAGCCTTGTTTTGTCTCCCCGCTACTTTGTGAAGTCTCGAGACATCC
>CAIKZY010000034.1 GCA_903832025.1 uncultured Actinomycetes bacterium | reverse complement strand
CAGACCGAGTTCGGCTCGTGTGCTCGCCACGTGCAATGATTAGATATTATTCTCCAACTAATAGTGAAGAGGTCCAATGCTCAGTCGCAGCGTGCTCGTAGGCGCCGTCGTGCTCTCCATTCCTGCCGCCACAATCCTGGCGGCACCCATGTCGCAGGCATCCTCGTCGGACATCGTGGTTGCCCTCGAGGCTCCACTGACGGGCTCACAAGCCGCCAATGGCCAGGACATGCTCGATGGTGCGAAATTGGCTGCCGCGCAGATCAATGCAAAGGGCGGCGTCCTGGGCCGAAGGATTCGGATCGTGGCAATCGACGACAAGGCCGATCCGGCCTTGTCGCAGGCGTCGGTAACTACCGCCAAGAAGGCAGGCGCGATAGCTGTGGTGGGTCCATACAACTCATCAGTCGGGGTGATCAACCTGCCGCTCTACCTCAAGGCTGGCATCACCCCGGTGCAGCTCACCTCGACAAATGACACCGACGGCATGGGAGTCACGGTTCAGCCGAAGAATAATCAGATTGCCCCAGTGGAGAGCACGTACGTGAAGTCCCTAGGTTCACAGAAGGTCGCGATGCTGGTGGACCCATCGACCTATACCCAGGGCATGGCTGATCGCCTCAAGGCATCGCTGACCGCCGCTGGCGACACGGTCACGTCCGTTCCCATTAGTGAAGGGCAGGCGGACTACGCCTCGCAGGTTTCCCAGGCGTTGAAGGGTTCACCGGATCTGGTCTACGTCAGCACTTACTATCCCGAAGGGTCCAAGATCGCCGGCGACCTGGTGAAGTCCAAGCTGTCGACCAAATGCCTGATGGGCCTGGCCAACGTCGACCCGGCATTCGTGCAGGCGGCGGGCATGGCGGCCTCCCAGCGCTGTGTTTTCAGCGGGGTGCCTGCAGCAGCGCAGCTTCCCGGGACGTCGGCGAAGGCCTACGTCGCCCAGTACGCCAAGGCGTTCCATCAGCAACCTGCCGTCTGGGGGACGTTTACCTACGACTCGGCCAATGTGCTCTTCCGAGCCATCAGCCAGGTGAAGTCCACAGTCATGAGCGCTGTGCTGAAGAACCTGGATCACCTCACGCGATATGCAGGAGCAACCGGTTCGATCACGATCACCCCAACGACAGGCAACCGTGTGGTGGTACCCGTGTTCATCCTCAAGGTCAACGACCAGGGCACGTTCGTGATCAACAACTAGGGATTTTGGGCAAGCCCCCGAGCCAGTTGGTGGATCCATCTTCGATTTGCTGAGCTGTGCTCCAGGGGGCTTGCCTGACCCTGAGATTTGGACAACTTCTCACCGCTGACGCCCGTGACCAGCTCATGATGCACGTAGCTATCTGCGCGCACGCCGGATAATCCGGCCGCTTGGGCAAGCCAGATGTGCAGGGCTGAGGACTCAAGCAAATCGATCCCACGCACGATGTCCGTGATGCCCAAGTCATGATCTTCAATCACGTTCGCCAGGTGATAGGAGGGCAGGTCATCCCGTCGCCACATGATCACATCTCCGTGCACTCGCCCTAGGTCAATCGTCTGTCCGCCAACACTGACCAGACCGCCCTGTGGCGTCTGAAGACGCATCGCGCGTTCGTCGGCGCCAGCCCGGGCTGTGGACTGTGCACAGCCACGCACGCAGCGCACTGAATCGTGCGCCTGCAATTCCGCACGCGAGCAGCAGCAGGCGAAGATGGGAAGCCCCATGCGGCTCATCTGCGCGAACCGCTCCCGGTAGTACTCGTGGCGAAGAGCCATCGAGTAACGGGTGTGAAATTCGTGCACGGATTGCGGACCGATGTCCCAGGTTATTCCGAGCCATTCCAGCGTGCGGAAAATGTCTTCGACGTACTCCGGGCGACTCCTGACGAAATCAAGGTCATCGATACGCAGGACGATCTGTGCGCCAATGCGCTGGGCGCGTTCTTGAACCAGGAGAAAGTTGACGCAATTGCCGGGATGAAGATAACCGCTGGGCGTGGGGGCCAATCGTGTTCGCCGCGTCATCGCCGGCTGCACGCGGTCTAGTGCTCCGACCCAGGCTTCTTGTCACGAAATAGCACCAAGGCAACGATCGGCCATCCCAGCAGGAATGGCAGCGCCACCAGCGCCTTCCCGGTGTCATTGAGTCCGACAACGATCATGAAGCTCAACAGGCCCCAGATGACTGCCGCGATGAAACCGGAGATCGGATGGGTCTTGGCGGAGTGATCGGACACCATCAACCTCTTCTCGAACAGTTCTTCATCTCCCGGTAGCACCGGTTGTTTTACGTGGAGCTGAGGGGATTCGAACCCCTGACCCCCTCCATGCCATGGAGGTGCGCTACCAACTGCGCTACAGCCCCGAAGGACGCTCAAGCATACTGTCCGCTGGCCCACTGCATCGAACTGGGCCTAGCGATCATCACCGATCGCCGGTTGCGGCAGCGTTCCCGCGTTGTACTCATGCAAGCGCCACGGCACTCGTGAGTTGCCTGGATTTTCACCGAGCACCGACCACGAGCAATTCGAGAGCAAGCCAAGGCATGCCCATAGGTCCACCGGGAGCCCCAGCAAGGAGCCCATCCCCATCCGAGCAGATCCACCGTGGGTGACGATGACCAGCGTGCCGTCTGGAGGCAGTTGTGCTGCGTATTCGGCAACCGCCTCATGCACCCGAGCAGCCACCTCCGTGCGCAATTCACCGTTGCTGCCGGGGCGAATGTTGTCCCCGGCAGACCAGCGCGCGAATTCCTCGGCGTGATCAGCACCCAATTCCTCACGAGTGAGGCCCTCCCACTGCCCGGCAAAGGTCTCACGAAGCCGAGGATCGAGGTGCACTTCCACCCCGCACGCGACAGACAGTGGGGCGGCTGTCTGCTGCGCCCGCGTCAAATCGCTGCTCACGATGGCTACCGGCGACATCCAGGCAAGCATCTGAGCAGCACGTGCTGCCTGACCGTGACCAACCTCATCCAGGTGAATGTCAGTCTGGCCCTGGAATCGGCGCTCAGCATTCCACCCAGTCCTGCCATGACGCCACATGATGACGCGGCGCATCGCTAGCTCCGAGCGCTGCGAGGGGAATTGACGCTCTCCGGCAGTTCAATGAGCGGGCAGTCCTTCCACAAGCGTTCGATGGCGTAATGAATGCGCTCTTCAGCGACTTGCACGTGGACCACGACGTCACCGAAGTCCAGTAGCACCCAGCGGTTGGCCGGCTCCCCCTCGCGACGAAGGGGCTTGCACTTGATCTTCAGCGCTGCTTCCTCCACGGCATCCACGATGCCGGCAACCTGTCGGTCATTTGCCGCCGAGCACATGACAAACACGTCAGTGATCACCACGTGATCACTGACATCGATCGCGATTACGTCCTCGGCGAGCCTTTCCGAGGCTGCCACAGCGGCCACCCTGGCCAGTTCGATGGCCTCAGATGATGCAGTCACATGGAATCCTTTGTTGGAGGGAGCCCGAGCACTCTCTCACATCTGCGGTGCCCTTGGTTACGACGCACTGGGTGAGGGTGTTGGACCATCGATACCCACGCGAACGAAGACGTCGAACGGCTTTGCGTTTGTTGGCTCCACGGCATCGGGCCCGATTGCCAGCAACTGTGCGATGCGCTGGGCAAGATCATGGGATTCGGTCAGCGCAGGGTCGAACTGCACCTGGGTGAGCCCTGGACTTTGCTGGCCCCCGGAAACCACGGCTATCCCCGCGGCGGAAAGGTCCGCCACCACCTGTGCGATCTGCCCGGCAGTCCCCCCGGCTCCGATCACGATGGCACGTGGAAGTGGGCCTTGACCAGGTAACAGCATTGCCGTCGGGAAGAGCCTGCGGAGCAATGGCGAGGCGAGCTCCCGATTGATCGTCACTGATCCATCAGCTGCTGCCCCGACCGCCCGCACCGGCAGGGTTGCCAATTGCGTTTGGTGATCAATCGTGGCCTGGCGCAGTTGCTCCAGCGCGGGAAGCAGAGCTTCGTCAGTCACGCTGGTCCGTGCCAACGAACCCAAGCTCACCAGTGTCTGACGCAACATCTCGGTGCTTGTCGGCAATCCGCGAAGGACTTCCTGCAGAACGAGCATCGCCCGCTTTTGCCGCGCTTGCTCGGACTGGCCGATAACGACCTGCGTGGCGAAGTCGGCGGCTCCGACCCCGTCAAGGGTGAAGTTTCCCATGGCCGTAGTCACGCTGACGCCGCCGATGGATTCGACCAAGCCGGCAAGGGCCAGCCGATCAAGCACGATAGACGCATCGACACGCACGCCCAGTAGCGAGGCCAGGCCATCGGCTGCAGCCAGTGTGTTCTGCGTGGCGTTGGTGGTCGTCTGGCTGATGCTGATGATCTTGGGCGTGGGCAGCAATAGATTCGCTGGCAGGTACAGCTCAGCTGGAGCGGCATCCTTTGACCTCCCCCCGAGCAAGACGTTGATCACCGCTGCACCCTGTTCATCCTTGATCTGCAACAAGACCGTGCGCCCGACGGTGGTGGCACTGCCCTGGCCGGAGGGATTCGGGCTTGGACTGTTGCTCATCGACGAACTCTGCGGCGAGGCGGTGCGCTGACCGGTCCTGTTCAGCAGAACCGACACGATGGCGGTGGCCGCGATGGCGATCACCACCACGATCGCAATCGTTCTCCACGTTGCACTCCTGGTGCTCATGCCGCCCCGTAGAGGTGGTGTGCGTAGATGTACTCCGCTACAGGGTCAGGGACCAGCCCGGCAATGGATGCACCCTCATGCAACTTGCCTCGAATGGCCGATGACGACACCTCGTTCGGGGAAATGTCCAGTAGCCGAATGGCCGCCTCGTTTTCCACATCCGGCATGGATAACTTGTAGCCTGGTCGACTGACGGCAATGAACGTCGACATGGCCAAGAGCTCCTCAGGGGACTTCCACGTCGCCAATGCGGCAATCGCATCGGCTCCGGTGATGAAGTACCAGTCAATTGATCGCCCGGGAATCTGCGAACTGAATTCCGCGGCGAGATCGCGCAACGTATCGATCGTGTACGTGTTGCCACCCCGCTCGATATCGACCGTGGTCAACTCCAGGCGTGGGTGGTCATGCAATGCCAGTTTCAGCATGGCCACTCGGTCATCTGCCGGTGCCAGGTTTCGTGCAGTCTTGTGCCACGGCTGAGCAGTGGGGGACAACAGCACACGGTCAAGGTGCAGCATGTCCATAACGGTCTCAGCCACTTGGAGGTGACCCACGTGAACCGGATCAAACGTGCCGCCGACGACGCCGATCCGAATCGGTGCCCGATTCGACGACGCGGTGGCGGACATGGCTGCGCGTGCGGGCGCAATCGGCGCGGTGGCGCCTAGCGCTCGACCTTGAGCATCAGCGTGATCACCAGCAGGGCGGCAAGCACGCCAAATCCCACAAGGCCGAAAACGAAGGTCGGGATCTGCCCCGACGACGATGCGGTCTCGGCGATGACATGCGCGGATGCGCCAATGTGCTGCATGAGCTCCCTTTCCCGATTCTGGGATCACCCTAGTGGGTGATCACCCGCGAATATGGCCATCACCGGTCACTACGAAGGTGGTGGTGGTCAGCTCGGTGAGCCCCATTGGCCCACGGGCGTGGAGTTTTTGGGTGGAGATCCCAATTTCCGCGCCAAATCCGAACTCGCCACCATCGGTGAAGCGAGTCGAAGCGTTGACCATCACCGCTGCTGAATCCACTCCCGCCACGAACCGCTGGGCCGCTGACTGCGAATCAGTGACGATGGCCTCGGTGTGGCCAGAGGACCAGCGCTGAATGTGGGCCAGCGCATCATCCAGGTTGTCGACAATTCCTGCCGCGATGTCCAGGCTGTAGTACTCCGCCTCCCAATCGGCGTCGGTGACTGGAACGGTGCCATAGCCGAGCGCTTGTGCTGCCGCGGCGAATGCCTCATCCGCGTGAATGATCACTCCCGCTTCGACCAAGGCGCTGAGTGCGGCGGGCAAGAACGTGGGCGCGATGTCTCGGTGGACCAGCACTGTCTCTGCCGCGTTGCACACACTGACCCGCTGGGCCTTGGAGTTGAGCAGGATGGACACGGCCTTGCTGATGTCGGCATCCCGATCGACGTAGACATGGCAGTTTCCTACGCCTGTCTCGATGACCGGAACCGTGGAATTGGTGACGACATTTTGGATGAGGGATGCACCACCACGGGGAATCAGCACATCGACCAGGCCCCGGGCGGTCATCAAGTGCGTGACTGATTCGTGGGACTCCCCCGGTACCACCTGGATTGCGTCTGCGGGCAGGCCCGACTCCACCAGCGACTGCCTCATCACAGCAACCAGCGCCCTGTTGGAATGCGATGCCGAGGACGATCCACGCAAGAGTGCAGCGTTGCCGCTCTTCAGGCACAGGCCGGCGGCATCCACGGTGACGTTTGGTCGAGCTTCGTAAATCATCCCAACCACGCCCAGCGGCACACGAATCTGGCGCACCTGCAAGCCATTGGGCAGGGTGTACCCACGCACCACTTCCCCGACCGGATCAGGAAGGCCCGCGACTTCACCAAGTGCCCGGGCTATGGCGGTAATTCGATCCGCGTTCAACGTCAATCGATCAATGAGGGCATCTGAGGTGCCGTTACTGCGCGCAGCCTGGATATCTCGGGTATTGGCGTCCACAATCTCAGGGATCGCCGCTTCGAGCGCATCAGCCATCGCTATCAGCGCAGCGTCCTTCTGGTTGCGCGTCAGCAGTCGCAGCTGCGCTGCCGCCTGCTTGGCACTTCCCGCAACTTCCAGTACAGCGGTGCGCTCATCGGTCATGCCGAAAGCGTACGCCGTGCGCTCAGTCGACTCGCTAGCGTGTCAGCAGAGCCAGGTCGTCGCGATGGATGACCTCTCGCTCGTACTCCGGACCCAATTGGGTGGCGAGCTCTTTGGTGGACCGTCCCAGCAAGGCTGGCAGTTCGTCCGAGTCAAAGTTCACCAGACCGCGTGCAATGACGTGACCGTCCGGGCCGTGAACTTCGACGGGATCTCCGGCATGGAATTCCCCGGCGACAGCCGTGATGCCCGCGGGCAGTAGCGACGTTCCGCGCTGCGTCAACGCCTGGACGGCGCCCGAGTCCACGGTGAGCACGCCATGTGCCGCCGTGGCATGAGCCAGCCACAGCATGCGCGTGGGCATGGGGCTTTGCGAGGGAAAGAACACGGTTCCCACTTCGGCGGTGGCTATTGCCGCTGCAGCGTGGGTCGCCGAGGTGAGCAGCACCGGGATTCCGGCAGCAGCGGCCACTTGAGCCGCCTGCACTTTGGACGTCATGCCACCAAGGCCGACACCGGCAGCCCCAACGCCACCGATCTCGAATGAGGAAAGATCCTGTCCGTACACGACCTCAGGAACCAGCCGCGCACCAGGCTGGTCCGGAGGACCGTCGAACAGCCCCTCCACGTCGGAAAGCAGGATGAGGGCATCAGCACCGACAACATGGGCCACCAACGCCGCGAGTCGATCGTTGTCGCCGACGCGAATTTCATCGGTTGCCACGGTGTCGTTCTCGTTGACGACCGGGACCACTCCCAACTCCAGCAAGCGGGTGAATGTCCTCTGGGCGTTTCGGTAATGCGATCGTCGATGCACGTCCTCGGCAGTGAGCAGAATCTGTCCGACGGTCACACCGTGCTGCGCGAATGCGGCCGAGTATGCCGCCACCAGCATCCCCTGGCCTACGCTTGCCGATGCCTGCTGCGTCGCCAGGTCCCGCGGTCGTGAATCAAGGCCCAGCACCGGAAAGCCCGTGGCGATTGCGCCACTGGACACCAGGACGACCTGATGACCGGCCCCTAGTCGACGAGCAATTGCCTGAACGAGGACTTCAATGCGGTCGCGATCAAGGGAACCAGCTTCATCAGTCAGCGATGATGAGCCGATCTTGACCACCAGCCGGCGAGCGCCAGCGATGGCCAAGCGCTGTTCGGATTGACTCACGTCCACTCCTGGTCCACTTCTGCATCTAAGCGCACATCGGTGCCGCGCGGACCCTGGTGCGGTCCTGAGCCGGCAGCAATGGTCGGCTGCCAGTCGAACACCACGGCATCGTCGAGGTCACCGATCATGACCGTGCAACCAGGCGTGGCGCCCGCCTTCCACAATGCCTCTTCAACACCTAGCCGAGCCAAACGATCAGCCAGATAGCCAACGGCCTCATCATTACTGAAGTCCGTCTGGCGGACCCAGCGTTGCGGGCGGGTGCCCACCACGCGAAACCCTTCGGGCTCCTCGGTGATGACAAAGCCAGAGTCGTTGACCGCCCGGGGGGTGATGACTACGCGAGTGAGTTCCAGTCCTGGCCGCGCGTTGCGAGCCTCGGTGACCAGTTCGGCCATCGCAAAGGACAGCGGACGCAGTCCCTCATGCGTGGCAGCGGAGATCTCGAAGACGCGATACCCGCGCTCCTCCAGGATCGGACGAACCAAATCGGCCATGACCCGAGCATCGGGAACATCCATCTTGTTGAGGGCAATCAGTCGCGGCCGCTGAGCCAACCCGCCGTACGCGTTGAGCTCCGCCTCAATGACCGCAAGATCCTCGATCGGATCCCGGCCAGGTTCGATGGTCGCGCAGTCGATGACGTGGACCAGCGCCTCGCACCGCTCCACATGCCGCAGGAATTCCAGCCCCAATCCCTTGCCTTGGCTGGCACCGGGAATCAGTCCTGGCACGTCGGCAACGGTGTAGATGACATCTCCAGCCGTGACCACGCCCAGATTGGGCACCAAGGTGGTGAAGGGGTAATCGGCAATCTTGGGCCGCGCGGCCGACAAGGCGGCAATCAGGCTTGACTTTCCGGCACTTGGATAGCCCACCAGCGCAACATCGGCCACCGTCTTCAATTCCAGGATGATGTCCCGGCTCTCACCAGGCTCTCCCAGCAAGGCGAATCCTGGCGCCTTGCGCCGAGGTGATGCCAGCGCAGCATTGCCCAGGCCTCCTCGGCCACCCTGTGCCACGACAAACCGAGTGCCCGCTCCGACAAGATCTGCCAGCACGACACCGTTGGTGTCGTGCACCACCGTGCCATTCGGCACCGGGATCACGATGTCAGCCGATTCAGCACCATTGCGGTGGCCACCTTGACCCGGAGTCCCATTGGCCGCTCGCTTGTGCGGGCTGTGATGCAATTCCAGCAAGGTCGTGACGTTGCCATCGACTTCCAGGACGACATCCCCGCCTCGGCCGCCATTGCCACCATCTGGCCCGCCAAGTGGCTTGAATTTCTCGCGAAGTACGGACGCGCAGCCATTGCCGCCATTGCCTGCCTGCGCGTGGACGACCACGCGGTCAACGAACGTCGTCACCGCCGGCCTCCTTTGCCTGTGTCGCTGCATGCGCCATGCACACAGCAGAAAGGCGGGCCCATGGGGCCCGCCTGCCTGTCATGAATCGTGTCGCTGCGATTAGCCAGCGAGGATATTCACCACGCGGCGACCGCGGGCATTTCCAAACTCCACCACACCGGCAGACAGGGCGAACAGCGTGTCGTCCTTGCCCCGCCCGACGTTGTTTCCCGGGTGGAAGTGCGTCCCGCGCTGGCGAACAATGATCTCGCCAGCGTTGACCGTCTGGCCACCGAATCGCTTCACGCCAAGGCGCTGTGCGTTGGAGTCGCGACCGTTCCTGGTGCTGGACGCACCCTTCTTGTGTGCCATGAGATTACTTCCCGCTGGTGATGTTGGTGACCTTCACTGCCGTCAGCTCAGAGCGATGCCCTTGACGTCGACGGTATCCGGTCTTGTTCTTGTACTTCAGGATGTCAATCTTGGGGCCACGGTGGTGGTCGACGATCTCCGCCGTCACCGAAGCCTTCGCCAGTGCAGCAGCCTCGGAGGTCACCGCGGCTCCGTCAACCAGCAGTAGCACAGGAAGGGACACTGAGCTCCCCGGAGCACCCGAGACTCGGTCCATCACAACAACATCGCCAACAGCCACCTTCTCCTGGCGGCCACCAGCGCGCACGATCGCGTACACCACGACTTCCTGCCTTTACTTTGAAGAGTCCATGCCGTGCGCACCCATCGGGGCGCAATCGGCGAGGTCACCCGAGGACGACCAGGTCACAGGGTACGGAACAGCACCATTAGGGGTCAAACTGACCCCTCCTCATCAACCGATATGTCCGATTCGTCATGAATATTCAGATCAGGAGCATCGTCGTTGGTGACGTGATCGACGGCGGTGGCCAGGGAACTGTCTTCCTGGGCGACGTCGACTGCTTCCTGCACGACCTCCTCGGCCCGCTCGTCCAGGGCCAGAGCCCGAGCCGCAACATCAGCAGGATCCACCGCGTGCGCCGGTCGGCGATTGCGGGGAGAGTCATGGTGGTCATGATCTGCAGTCAAGGAGACTTTGATACCGCGCCCATTACAGGTCTCGCACGTGGTGGAAAACGACTCAAGGAGTCCGGAGCCGATGCGCTTGCGCGTCATCTGCACCAACCCCAAGGACGTCACTTCGGCGACTTGATGTTTGGTCCGGTCTCGACCCAGGCATTCAACCAGTCGACGCAGCACCAGGTCTCGATTGGACTCCAGCACCATGTCGATGAAATCGACCACGATGATGCCGCCGATATCCCGAAGGCGTAATTGACGGACGATCTCCTCGGCGGCCTCAAGGTTGTTGCTGGTG
>CAIKZY010000033.1 GCA_903832025.1 uncultured Actinomycetes bacterium | reverse complement strand
TTCAACCGTTCCGCTTGGTGGTGGCTGCGATAGCAGCCGGTTGAAGCATGTTCACGGGCTGCACGGCAGCTCGTGAACCGTCTCGAGAACTCCGTGTAGCTCCCAATTGATGGGGAGACACGAATGGAATCCTTCGCCACAACCGCGCTGCGTTCGGATGCAGTCGCGGCAGCTGCGTCCCAACACCCTGAACACTTCCGAGTGCTCACCGGTGAGCGGCCGACCGGTCCGCTGCACCTGGGGCATTACTTCGGAAGCATCCGGGAGCGGCTGCGACTACAGCAGCTCGGAGTCGAAACCTTCCTCGTGCTGGCGGACTACCAAGTCATCACGGACCGAGACACCACCGCTCACGTTCGCGAGAATGTGTATGGGGCTGTCCTCGACTATCTAGCAGCGGGCATGGACCTGGATCAGACGACGATCTTCACGCACTCGTCTGTGCCGGCGCTGAACCAGTTGATGCTGCCGTTCCTCAGTCTGGTCACTGAAGCGGAGTTGCATCGCAATCCCACGGTGAAAGCAGAACTCGCCGCGTCCGGTCGTGCGTTGAGTGGGCTGCTACTGACTTATCCGGTCCACCAGGCGGCTGACATCTTGTTCTGCAAGGGCAACCTAGTTCCTGTTGGGAAAGACAATCTTCCCCACGTGGAGATGACGAGGGTGATCGCCCGACGATTCAACGCACGATACGGGGAGGTCTTCCCGATCCCAGATGCACTGATCACTTCATCACCAGAGGTCCCGGGGCTCGATGGACGCAAGATGTCGAAGAGCTACGGAAACACCATCGCTCTGTCGATGACCGCTGATGAAACGGTTGCCGTAATTCGTCAGACTCAAACGGATCAAGAAAGGCGCATCACGTTCGATCCCGAAAGAAGGCCCGGTGTTTCGGCACTGTTGTCAACGGCGGCGTTATGCCTGGGACTGGAGCCGACGCAGGTCGCCGACGACGTCGGTGATGGCGGAAGTAGCGAACTGAAAAATGTGACTGCGATGGCCGTCAACGAATTCCTGGGCCCATTGAGGAAGCGGCGACAACAGTTGGCAGTCCACGAAGGTCTCGTGCATGAAGTCCTCAAGCGAGGAAACGAAGTCGCAAATCATGTGGCAGAAAACACCCTGACAGAAGTCCGTGAAGCAATGCGAACTGTCTACTAGAACGAAGGGACTCCAAATGGATACATCTCGAAGTGATTCGAATAAGACCGACGACATCCTGGTGAGCTCAAGATCATTCGCGGAATACGTCGCATTCTTTGACCTAGACGCGCAGGCGCTCCCTGCCCGCATTCTGGACTGCTCTGCCGGTGCTTCGAGTTTCGTGGCCGAAGCGCATGCACGAGGTACGGATGCCGTTGCCGTGGACCCGGTCTATGCCCTCGCCCCAGAAGCCCTTGCCGATCGTGCGAAAGCAGGAGTACCCAGTGGCAACTCGATGATTGATGCCAACTCCGATCGGTTCGTCTTCGACTGGTATCAAACTCCACAACGTCGTGCCGAGATACGCCGAGCGGCCCTGGTCACGTTTCAGGAGCACCACCACACCTATCCCGACCGATACATCGCCGCAGCCCTTCCCGAACTGCCCTTCGCGAATGCAGCGTTCGATCTTGCGTTGTGCTCGCACCTGCTGTTTACGTGGGCCACGCAGCTAGACGAGCAATGGCACCTCGCAGCGCTCGTGGAACTGTGCCGGGTAGCCGAAGAAGTCCGGGTCTTCCCGCTCGTACTCCAAGGAACCGGAGAGCCAGTCGAGTTCCTGTCAAACCTTCGAACCAGACTTCACAACGAGTGCGGCATCACAACCGAGGTCGTCGCCGTCCCCTATGAATTCCAGGTGGGCGCCCGCCACATGTTGATGCTCCATGGATAGCGCTCAGATCGCCAAGCTTCCAGACCGGCTTCCATCACCTCAGTGGGCAGTTTTGGGCTCCGTTGTGGTGAAGAGATCAAGCCCAGGTAATCGTCATAGACGCCGGGTAGGCGCAGGCAACATTGGCTATGTCGGACTCCAGCGATTTCATCCAGCCAGCCCGAACCCCGGTCTAGAGATGGGCTGGACAATCCCCATACGCAGCGGAGTGAGGGCCTGACCAGGTGAGTCGATCGACTCGGTCCTGCCTGTGAGATGCGCCTGAACTCGTTCGAGGACTTCGTCATCTAGTTGACCCGTGCTCCAGTTGAGGGCTTGGGCCATCTCTGCTTGCTTTAGCCAGTCGCGGGCATCGGCGACCAGGATCGTCCGATCGCGTCCGCGTGTGGCGGTGACGTAGAGACTGGAGCGGTTCTTGTTGCGGTCCAGTGATCCGATGTGTACGGCACTGGTCTGGCCTTGCACCTTGTGGGTGGTTCCGGCGTAGCCATAGTCGAAATGCGCGAGCAGCCTCCGCGGAGTCATGGACTGCTCGCGACCATCATCGAATCGCAGACGGACACGATCGTGTCCGGTATCCACAACAGTGACTCGATCACCACGCACCAGACGGCCGCTGTCCTTGCCGGGTGTCGGCTTTGTAACCCGCAGAGCAGTCCCAGCCCCGATCTTCGTATCGCCAGAGGCGTTCCGATATGTGAGTACGGTCGCAGGATCGATCTGACCGGATGCAATCAACTTGTCGTGGATGCGCGTGTTGAGTTCGCCCACTTCGGCATTGGTGACCGCATCACACGTGACTGAATCTGCACCGTGTACACCAGCCTGCTCGACGACCAGATCAGCGACCAGATCGAGCTTGTGCTCTCGGTGCCGAGCGACAACGACCGAGCCAGTTGCGGTAAGCCTTGCCCAGGCTGCATCGATATCGCCTGTATGCAGCGCGGCGGCGATGACTTGCCCGTCGTCCGTGCGCTGCCGCTGGTTCGTCGTCAAGTGGACGACCTGGTCGGGGAACCGCTGGCACAACACACTGAACGCATCACCCGCAGCGACGGCACCAAGTTGGGCCGGATCGCCTTGTAGCACCAGCCGCTTGTTGTTCTCGATGCACCAGCGCGCGACGCGGGCAACCGAGACGACGTCGGCCATGGACGCTTCGTCGATGACGATCACTCGTGCGCGAGGCGGCTTGCCCACTTCAATGTCGCGTCGCAGGGCAGCCAAGTTTGACCAGCTGGCTCCAGATTCGTGTCCGGCTGTGGATGCCGCCAGCGTCGCCGTTGATGCAACGAGCATCCGTGAGTGGGTCGACGACAGCGCGATGCGTGCGGCCTTGAGAACCGTGGTCTTACCGGACCCAGCGACGCCTGAGATCAGCGTGATGGGTGCAAGGCCGTCAACGATTGCGGAGACGGCGTGGGCCTGCTCCGTGCTGAGCAGCCACCCATTTGAGGACGAAGTCGCACGTAATCCTGTGACGGTCCGACTGGAGAAATCTTTGGGAGCCGGGACTACACACTGCTGTTCGAAGGTGTCGAGCAGCCACTGTTCTGCCGCGAGGGCCTGGCCAGAGATCCACCTTTGCCCGCCAGTCTTCATGCCCAGGTCTCGTGATTCGTGGCCGCGGACGAATCCCTGATCCAGAACCATGCGCGTGATCCGCAGCCGCTCTTCTGCTGGTAGTTCGGCTCCGGCCAGGTCGACCAGGGCACGGATCTTCGCCAAGGACGCAGTTGAGTCATGCTCGCATGCGACTTGCAGTACGCATGCGACCCAGGTGGCGTCATCCCACTGCGCAGGTTGTGTGAACTCCATTCCGTTGCCAGCGCGCTCAGCTTCGATGTCCAGGCCGAGTCCTGCCGCGCGGGCGGCGATCGTCGCGCACATCTGCGTCCATGACGGCTGCTCGCTAGCTTTCGCTGCGGTCACTCGGGACTTGGCTGCGCGATCGCGCTTCGATCTGGACCGCGCGGTGGTCGCCTGCTCATCCTCGGATTCGTCAAGTTCTGCCAGCACGCCTTGGCGCCCGCGACTGAATGCCGTGATGGTGTCGTCACTGAATCCACCGACCTGCCACTGCCACGAGACCGGATCGAACCAGGCTCCGTCAATGAGCCCTCGCTGCTTGGCTTCGTCGATCACGAATGCCTGACCCCACGCGGCGAACCGCGAAGCGTTCACGATCAGCTCGCGTCCGCCATCGGCCATTGTCCGCACCAGCCCATCGCGACCGACCAAGACGTTGGGCAAGGTGCAGTGCACGTGCAAGTGTGGGTCTCCCGCCCGAGAGGAGATCTCCGTCGCGATGAACCCGGCCCATCCATCTGCGGGCATGATGTTTACGTCTTCGCCATCGCCGCGGTGACCTGTCGAGCAGAAGCCCGCTTCAGCCATGAGTGCCTCCAGCGCTCGAGTCGCTCCGGCTTCCATCACGTCAAACCACGCTTCCGCATCTGCAGTGTCCCCGGAAATGGCAAACAGCGAGATCGACTTCGGCAGCGTCAACGTCACCTCATAGCCTGCATTGCCAACCGGGTCATGCTTGCCCGCGGCGGCCCCGGCCGCCGTCCAGAGCTGTTCGCCCAGATCGGCGTTGCAGGCGGTTGCCAGGAAATCGTCCGAGGACAGCAGCGAAGTGACCGCGTCTCGGCGACGACGCGCATCCACCGGGCCCGCTGCAACCGAACGAACGTGCTCGCCCAAGACTGCATACAACTCGTCCGCTGCGACCTCCGCTCCGGCCCGGGCCAAAACCCTAAGCGCCCCGGCTGCTGAGAGGAACGACACCGACCGATTGCGTTCACCGGCCCGGTCGATTGCCTGCCACCAGTTGCACGCGTCCCGCGAAGTGAAGACCTGCTCGGGCTCCATGCCCGCGCGGGCAAGTGCGGCGACGACAACATCACGGATCGGCCCGGCAGGAACCCGAGCAAGCTTCGACCTTTGCGTCTTCACCCCATGCGAAAGATGGTCACCACTGAAGGACCGCTCGATCAACGCAAGGTCAGCCTCCGTGATCACGAGCTCACCTGGCCGGAACCCCAACAGATCAGCGGTCCCACCCGCACCGACAAACCGCACCCGACGAACGCTCGCGGTCGAGATCCCAGATCGGTAAGCGACCTGAACACTGACCACCCCAACCTGCCCGGTTACCCGGTACCAAACCTGGCCCATCCCCGCGGCAGTGTGTGCGATCGTCGTGACCTTCGCATGCGTACTCACGACGACGCCGGAGAATCCGGATTCCAAGCCGGATAGATGATTTCAGTCCGTGAGTGGGTCGTGCCTTGTTTGAATGGTCTTGATTCGTCTGGGTTGGCTTGAGTTCTAGTTTTGGGTTCTTGGCCTGTGAAATGTGATGGTGGTCTTGGAGTGAGTCCTACTTCTTGGACGATTGGTATTCGACGCAAAATTCGAGTCATGCGTAGTTAACGGTGCGGCGGCCTCGGTACCTCGCAACTACAGAGATTCCTCTCACGCCCTACGAGCGCTGCTCCATTCATTGCATGAACATCAGGCTATGTACACCATTGAAGCCACCCAACTTGCTGACAGTGGATTTCGGCGGCCACACAAGATCCTTCGACTCGGCGAGTGGCCACAGCGAGGCCATAGGCTCACCGATTAGAGCCATGGCCCGATTCGGCACAAATGAGCCTTGGGTGTTCCCGAGTATGCAGGTCATAAGCGGACCCAGCGAAATGGAATAGCCGTAAAACAGGACACCCTGTTCCATTCCGCGGAAACTCTCACCGGAATACATCAATCTTTGGCCGAAACTTCGGACAACTACGAGGTCGGCCGAAAGCGGTTCATCCAACGAACATAGCCATATTCTTGCGGCGCTTGGCGGCTCGTGTTGCATGAAAAGTTGCGAGTAATGCGATTGAGGAATTAGCGGTACTTCAGCGCGAACTTGTTCCTGCAGCATGAGAACCGTCTTGAATATCCATGCCGCTAACGAGCGCCGCTCGTGAATTGCGAGTTTGAGTTCCACCATGCGGAGCATCGAAGTTACCAGCGGCTGAACATCGAGCTCTAAGCGCGACATCCACCCGTTGTTGCAAACTTGACACACGGACTGAACGGTGGCATCAAACGGAACTTCAGGGGCACCTCGCTTGATGGGGCCATCCGCTACTTGCATTAGTGTCGTGACACTCTCAACTTCACCAAAGTTTGTACGAAGCCATCTTGGGTATACGTGCTCTTTACTCATTCGCGTTCCGCCGCAGAACACGCATTTTGTGCGCTTAGGTCGTGGGTGATTCATGGACTTCAACAGATTCGCTGGTCAGGACGACTTGACAGTTGCTCTATAAGACAGGGATGCCAGGGGTGGGACAAGCAGCCGCATCCCACCCCTGGCACTTCCTACTTCTTGTGCTTAGTCGGGTCGACCAAATTCCACGATTGTCCCGGCTTGGGGGTAGGTGGAAGCGGCTTGCCCTGGATCGCTGTGATCTCAGTCTTACCACCGCCGCTGGGTTTGTACTGTCCGCTGGCTGGTGCCGGGGTTCCCGGCTTATTCGACTTGGCCATGACGTGGCCCTTCTGCCCGTGGGCATCCGAACGCGAGTTCGACCTGCCAATTGGCGCCATCGGCTCGTAGGCCGATGTAGATTCACGTCTTGCTTCCCGGCAAATTCGTGAACCCCGCTCGATACTCGACCCCCGTCGGATTTCGAGCGGGGTTCGTTCATTACTGAGGCTAGGCAGCGAATTACACGAGTGCAACTAATCCTGTGGATATCTTTGTGGATAACCTGTACAAAACCTCAAGATTTGTGGGGATACATGTGGAGCCGTCTGTGGACGGCCACCTAAGAGTTGACCCTCGGTGAGCGTAGAAATCCGAAATACCCTGTGGATAAGAAATAGTCACGAAATAGGGGCTTGGCACCTACGTCTGTTGGGATTGGGTCGCGTCTGAAACTTGAGGTCTGCCAGACCTCTCGGGATTCGACGGATTGTCAATTTCGGCCATCAAGAAAGACCACTCGGGCGTCTTCCATTCAGCATAGAAAAGCCACCCTTCAAGTCTTGTATCTCTCGATATCACGCGACTCTGTGAACACGGGCAGTTATTCGGAGCCATCCCTCCCTACTGTGGAAGTCCAAGCCGTTAACCTAAGGCATTTAACGGCAGTTTGGGGGGTGTATGACGCCTGGGGGATTGACGCCGGAGGCGTCTGCCCGACTGACGATTGATCGACAGCTTGAAGAGTCCGGCTGGTTCGTCTGCAACCAGGACGCCGTGGACCTAGTGAATCACGAGGGCGTCGCCGTTCGAGAAGTCACGCTCGGGGACGCCGGTCGGGCGGACTATCTCTTGTACGTCAAACGGCGCGTCGTCGGAGTCATCGAAGCCAAACCTGAGGGAACTCCACTGACGGGCGTGCAGTGGCAAACCTCTCGATACGCCGAAGGACTTCCCCCGCAGATGCGCTTGGGAGCAGTTCTCGTCGAAGGAAGACTTCCGTTTCTGTTTGAGGCAAGTGGTTCAGAGACTGTCTTCACGAACCTCTTTGACCCTGACTCGGCATCGCGGCGGGTCTTCGCATTCCCTCGACCGGAAACTCTTGCTCGTTTCATTCGTGATGCGGAAACGGATCCTGAAGCGGCAACGTGGCGTGCCAAGGTTCGTCGAATGCCACCGCTGGATGACTATGACCTTCGCCCAGCATCGGAGCGATCCGTGAAGGCAGTTGAAGCCTCAATGGCGAGTGGCAAGCTGCGTTCGCTCGTGCAGATGGCCACGGGTGCTGGGAAAACCCGCATGGCTGTGGCCGAGTGCTACCGACTCCTGAAATTCGGTGGAGTGAACCGCGTGCTGTTTCTCGTTGATCGCAACAATTTGGCTGACCAAACACTGCGCGAGTTCAGGGACTGGACCACCCCGGATGATGGCCGGAAATTCACCGATTTGTATAACGTGGACAAGCTCACCTCAGCAGGCACTCTTGGGTCGAGCAAGGTCGTTATCTCCACTATCCAGCGCGTCTGGTCAGTATTGAAAGGTCAGGAGGTTCCGGACACGGAAGACCCAAACATCGATGAATTCACACCGGATTCACCTGTGGAAATTCAGTACAACCCTTTGCTGCCACCTGAGGCTTTCGACCTGGTGATCGTTGATGAATGCCACCGATCCATTTATGGATTGTGGAGGGGGGTGATCGAGTACTTCGATGCTCATGTCGTCGGATTGACGGCTACCCCGATGAAGCAGACGTTCGCCTTCTTCAATCAGAACCTTGTCGCCGAATACACCTACACGGAATCTGTAGCCGATGGCGTGAACGTAGATTTCGATATCTACCGCATCAAAACTGAGATTACTGAGGGTGGCTCGACTATTGAGGCGGGCATCGTGGTCCCGGTGATGGATAAGCGCACCCGCCGGCAGCGATATGAAGCTCTCGACGAAGATGTGCTTTACGGCTCCAGCGAACTTGATCGCAAAGTGATGAGCAAAGACCAGATCCGCACCGTGCTGACCGCGTTCAAGGACCGACTGTTTACTGAAATATTTCCCGGCCGGTCAGTTGTTCCAAAGACCCTCGTATTTGCCAAGGACGATAACCACGCCGAGGAGATCGTCACTCAGATCAAGGAGGTCTTCGGCAAAGGCAACGATTTCGCAGCCAAGATCACCTATAACGCCAAAGATCCTAAGGCTCTGCTTCAGCAGTTCCGTAACTCCTCGACACTTCGATTCGCTGTCACCGTCGACATGATCGCCACCGGTACTGACGTAAAACCAATTGAGTGCGTGTTCTTCATGCGCGATGTCCGGTCGGCTTCCTACTTCGAGCAGATGAAAGGGCGTGGCGCTCGCACTATCGACAGTGCCACCTTTCAAACGATGACCCCTGACGCGCTATCCAAGGACAGGTTTGTCATCGTTGACGCAGTAGGTGTCACGGAGCACGCCTTTGTCGATCCACCTCTGCAACGCGATCGCATCATCAGCCTGAAGAAACTTCTCGACAAAGCAGCGACTTTCACGATCACCTCCGAGGAAACATCGACGCTGGCTTCGCGACTTGCACGACTGGAGCGTCAGCTCACCCCCGCCGAGCGCGCCGAGATTAACCAAGTCGCAGGCCAACCGTTCACCGCAGTGATCGCTTCCCTGATCACGGTCACTGACCCCGACGTGATCGCCAAAGCAATTGCTGTCGCGCCGATGAAGAGCGGAAAGCCAGATGAGGCCGCAGCAATGAGCGCTCTCGTCCAGAAGGCCATTGAACCCATCGCTGGTAACGCGCCCTTACGGCAGCGACTCCTTGAACTCAGAACAGCGCACGACCTCCTCATCGACGAAGCTTCCAAAGACACGCTCATAGAAGCCTCTGGTCATGTCGATCGAGACAAGGCCCGGGAAACGGTCACCTCGTGGCGGGCTTTCCTCGACGAACATCGCGATGAAATCTCCGCGATCGAGACCGTCTACTCCCAACCCAAAGTGCTGAAAGTTGCCTATGGCGAACTGCGCGACCTCGCCGAACGCATCCAACGCCCGCCCTACAGGTGGACCGTTGACAGCCTCTGGCATGCGTACGAAGCCATCGACGAAGGAAGAGTGCAGCGTTCAGCTCGCCATACTACGACCGACCTCGTCGGACTCATCCGGTTCGCCCTTGGCTACGACAACGAGCTCATCCCATACGCCAGCACCATCGAGCAACGCTGGAGTAACTGGCTTGCACAGCAGGCACTAGCGGGAATCGAGTTCACAGACACCGAAATATGGTGGCTCGAACGCATCAAGGACGTAGTAATTCAATCGGGTGACTTCAACACCACCGATCTCGAACTTCCACCCTTCACTGAGCGCGGCGGCACAGACGGGGCCGTCCGTGACCTCGGCGCGGGAGTGGCGTCGGTGCTCGACGGGCTACAGCAAGGACTTACGGCATGAGTGAGTTGCAAGAAGGCTGGGATTTGGTCCCTTTGAGTGAACTTGGTGTTTCAGTTCGGGATTCAATAAGTCCTCAATCAGGTGTCACATATGAGCTGTGGAGTGTTCCTTCATTTGCTGAGGGATGCCCTGAGATCGCGGCTGGCCAGGATATTGGAAGCGCCAAATTGTCGGTGGAAGTCGATGACGTGCTTGTGTGCAAAATAAACCCGAGAATCAATCGAGTGTGGCGAGTGACTGAGAGGGAGAGCGGTCTGCCGCGGATAGCGTCGCCGGAGTGGCTCGTTCTGCGCGCGCGCGACAAGTCAGCCGTGTCATCGATGTATCTCCAATATTTTCTATCCAGCCCTCGCTTTAGAGAGTGGATAGTTTCGGAGGTCACGGGGGTAACAGGAAGTCATACTCGTGCCAAGGCTGATGGAATCCTCAAGCAGGAAGTACCTTTACCGCCGCTCGATGAGCAGCTGCGCATTGTCGGCATTCTCGACGACCAAGTCAGCCGACTGAACTCCGCTGACAGCGCCTTAGCCCGGACGCGCATTCAATTGATAGCGCTTGAGCGTTCCTCTATTGAGTCTGCAGTCAGACTAGCTACCAAAGATCCCGGGTCAACTTCGTTGACTATCGCGGACCTTGGCCGCGTGACCAGTGGTGCTACACCACTCAAGTCGAACCGGGGATATTACACAGGTGGGAATATCCCTTGGATAACTAGTGGTGAACTTGGGCAGGGGTTGGTAACTCTGCCGAAGCAATACGTGACCGAATCTGCATTGAGCGAAACTTCGATCAAAATGCTCCCTGCGGGGTCCTTGCTCGTTGCAATGTATGGCGAGGGGAAAACGCGGGGTACTGTGGCTGAACTCGGTGTCCCTGCCACTACCAATCAGGCATGCGCGGCTATAACTTTCTTGGATCGATACGCGTCGCTCAAAGATTGGGTGCATCTTGTACTTAGAGTTAACTACTTCGCCCTTCGAACACTAGCTGCAGGTGGGGTGCAACCGAACTTGAATTTGGGTTTGATCAAGGCCATTCAAGTGCCGATACCACAGGAAACACTTCGCGAGCAGCTTCTATTCAAGACATCGACAATCACACAGTTTCGAATGAGGATGGAGGATGAACTTGCTCGGGCAGAAGCAAAATCGCACGGTCTTCGCCGCTCGCTCCTCCAGGCAGCATTTTCAGGTGAGTTGACAAGGAAGGCACCGGAACACTCCGATGTATGAATCGAGAAGGCTTGTGGAGAAACTGTGGTCGTACTGCAACGTCCTTCGTGACGACGGGGTGTCTACTATCGATTACACCGAGCAACTCACGTATCTCCTGTTCTTGAAAATGGCGCATGAGCGTGAGACACGTTCCCTGAATCCCGAGCACATCGTTCCCGCTGATTGTTCTTGGCAGCGATTACTGGATGCGGATGGGGAGGAACTTGAGAAGACCTACCGCTACATCCTTGAAAGCCTCGGGCGTTCCAAGGGAACCCTCGGGGTCATCTTTCGTAAGGCTCAGAACAAAATTCAAGACCCGGCGAAACTTAAGCGGCTGATCGTTGATCTGATTGATAAGGAGAATTGGTCTGCGTCTGGAGTGGATCTCAAAGGCGATGCATATGAGGAGTTGCTGCAGAAGGGCGCTGAGGACATCAAGTCCGGTGCTGGCCAGTACTTCACTCCTCGCTCGTTGATTCACGCCATCGTCGATGTCGTACGTCCGAGTGTTGAGGACACTGTGTGTGACCCGGCGTGCGGGACAGGTGGATTCCTGCTCGTTGCATATGAGCACGCGACGCGGGATGTTGAGAACCTTGCTCCCGATCAGCGCGCGCACCTGCGGGACACCTTCGTTCACGGTGTTGAGTTAGTGGATGGAACTGCCCGGTTGGCGTCGATGAACATGCTGCTTCACGGGATCGGCACCGCCGACGGAGAAAGTCTGATTGATGTGAAGGATGCGCTCACGGCCGATCCTGGCACTCGATATTCCGTGGTGCTTGCTAATCCACCGTTCGGCACTAAGTCCAGCGTGACGATGATCGGCGCCGATGGACGTGAGTCGAGGAGCAATCTTGAGATTGTCCGAGACGACTTCTGGGTGACAACAAGCAACAAACAGTTGAACTTCTTACAACATATCAAGACGATTCTGGACATCAATGGTAGAGCTGCAGTTGTCCTGCCGGACAACGTTCTATTCGAAGGAGGAGCCGGGGAGACTCTTCGGCGCCGACTCCTTCGAGAGTTCAATGTTCACACCCTTCTTCGACTCCCGACGGGAATCTTCTATGCCGGCGGCGTGAAAGCAAATGTGCTGTTCTTCGACAAGAAGCCTGCAGCCGAAGCACCATGGACGCGGACTCTGTGGGTGTATGACTTCCGCACGAATGAGCACTTCACGATGAAGCAGAACCCATTGCGCCGAGAGCATCTTCAGAATTTCGTGGATGTCTACAAGCCAGGCAAGCAACACAAACGCGTGGAGTCCGAGAGATTCAAATCCTTCACATACGACGAAATCATGGCGCGGGATAAGGCGAACCTCGACATCATCTGGCTGAAGGACAACTCATTTGAAGACGCTGAAGACCTCCCGGCGCCCGAGGTCATTGCTCAGGAGATCGTCGAGGAACTGCAGGCCGCGCTGAATGAGTTCGCGGCTATTGCCGAAGCACTCGTCGGACCCGACGCCGAGTAGAGAGCAACAAGGCGGGTCGAAATTGCACCTGGCTGGTAAGACAACGATGGCCTGCCAACTTGGGATGTCGCAGGTTCCAACCTGGAAAACCAACCTAGGGCCAGCAGTTGCTCTCGTGCGGGTCCACCAAGACCCTTGTATTTCAGGCGGTTTGTGAAATGCGGGACCTGCGCTGTTGTCCAGTTTCGGACCTTAGGGTTTCCCGTGGATGACGTCCATCGTTCGCCGGGCGTAGGTGAGGACCTCTTGGTCTACAACCGGGGCGGTAGCGAAGCCAGCATTGGTCTCGTGATGGAACTTGCCCGCGTAGGCGTTGATTTGCCGAAGTTCATCGAGTGAACCCGAGGCGAAGACTAGTGGGCTGGGTGACGTTGCCTCCTGGACCAATGTGAGTACCTGTCCCAGCATGAGTCCTTCAGAGATGTGCCTTGGGAAGCGCCTGTGCAGATATCCCTCAAGCACTGGACGGATGTGCGTAGCGACGGTTCGCGGTGAACCGGTTCCATCTTTGATGTATGTCTCGAGTTCTCGATACTTCGAAAGCCACTCGGATTCACAGAGTTCTTCGAGAGACACAGGTTCCCACTTGCTGTATCCATGGGCCCCACGTTGAAGCGCGATCTCGGCGATTTCGGCCGCCGAGTCGGCCCGGCGGACCTGCTGCTGTACTTGCCGGAGGAAGAGCGAGTCGTGCCCACTCACGATCAATTGCAGTGAATTGTCATTCATTTCGCAAAGAAGATTGGCAGTATGTTCCCTGCGATTTCTATCCAAGCTGCTCATTGGGTCGTCGATCACGACAATCTGAGAACTGAGATTCGGGTCGTTGAGTACCGAGGCCGTGAAGAAGGCCAACGCCAAGGTCCGCTTGTCGCCATCGCTCAGGGCCGAGTCGAAATCGGGGCCTTCGTCATGTTGCAGAGGCACTGACGTATTGCGCAGGTTGAGACGGTACTCAGACTGTGGTGGTTCGCCTCTGAAGTTGGCGCGCATCTGTTCGATCTGGAATTCTGCGCCGAAGGCGGTGAGCAGCGAATTGATTTTGCTCTGATATTGAGTGAGCGTCGCATTCATCAAGGCTCGTACGGCTTCGCGGGCTTCGTCCGCAGCGCGCTCGGCAATTCTGAGTTGGACTCTCTCACTCAGGAGTTCGTCAACTACGAGAGTGACATCAGCGAGGTGCCTGGATTCGCTTCGTTGCAAGCCTGCCCGCTCGGCTTTGAGTTCTGTGATGTCCGCTGCCGTGAGGCTCAGCCGATATTCAGCAATCTTCGTTTTGCGGTCGCGCAGCTCCTCGTTGACTTTGTCGAAGATTGAGCGAACGGCGGCCCAATTGGCCTCCGCCTTCGCACGTGCCTCAGCGAGGTCTTCAACGGTCGTGGTTTCCAGGGGCGCTGCGCGCTTGGCCGCAATGAGCGGGTGAATGGTCAAGTCAAGTGTCGAGAGAGCGGCGATCACGTCTTCGTCAGAAACAGTAACTGGCTCAAGGTCGAGGACGTCTGCCCACGCGGAGATGCGTGCGTTCTGAACCTGCAATCCCGCCTGAATCGCCTCGAGCGACTGAGGGGAGGTCGCGGCCAAATACGAGATGTCAGCCGCGTCTAAGTCGGCAACGAGTTGGCGGTACTCGTCGGTGAAGATCGCACGGAAAGCCGCGAGTAGATCTGAGTGCTCGATGTCCTGACCGCAGTATGGGCACAAGGCTTCCTTCTCGAACTCCTGGCCCTCTCGGATCCAACCCTCCGCATTCGGCAAGCCGATTCTCGTGAGGTGCGCTTGGGTTAGAGCCTGAGCGGATGCGCTGACTGTTTCGATATCGCGTGAAAAAAGGCCGAAAAGGGCTGAGAGGTCCCATGTGGGTAAAGCGATCTCCTCCGGTGACGATCGCCTCAAGATTGCTGCGGCAGATTCCGTAGCACGGATCTTGGCATCGACTTCTCGAAGCAGGCCCGCGATGTCGGTGAATGTCGGCAGCGCAATGAATGCGTCGAGCGTTATTCCTACATGCCGTGACGAGAGCGCGGCTTCGTGTTGACGGATTCGTTCGCGGATATCTCGCGCAAGCCCGTTGGCTGCAACCTCTGCCAGCGCTGCCTCGACTGCCGTGTCACCAAGAGCAAATTGGAGAAGGCTCCGTCGATTCTCCGCCTGAACACCAGGGCCAGCGTGGACATTGGCGCGTACAAACGCAGTATCGAAGACGCGGATATTCGGGCGAGGGTGGTCCCACACACCGTTCTGAAGGAGGCTGACGTTGGCACCAGTGCCAAACACGATATGGGCGGCTGGGTTTCCTGAGCGATCTACCGTTTGGCGCTTCTTCAGCTCAGTCGTGTCGTTCAATTCGAGCGATCGAAGCAAGGAACAGAGAGTGGACTTGCCGCGACCATTCTCGGCGAATATGAGGGTGGTCTTCTTGAAAGTTGGGCTATTACCAGAATCGTGCAGAAGCCCCAGGTTTTCGATACTCACGAACTTCTTCAACATTCGAATATCCCCCTGATCCGTGATCGGTTCGGATGGGTGAGGAGGTATGCCTCTGAGCCGTCCAAACTCGCGCCAGTCTATTAACACTGCAGGTCACGGTTGGCACTTTGAGTAACGGCCACGTGGAGCAGGATCCTTGAGGTGCCATGCGACGCCTTGACTCCTCGCAATTGACGAAGTTGCGCGAGACAATACGCACGATCCGTCTGCAGCCGTTTGGGATTACTTTCCGTTTGCAAGGCGGGTTTCCACGCGAACCGAATGCAACCAATATGTGGCCCTTTCTTGGCCCTTTCTTTATCATTCTGAGCGGTTCTCGGTGTGCCTGGATGCGCGAAAACCCTTTGTTTTCAAACGTTTTGGGGTGTTGGAGTTTCGTCCAAATCCTCTTTTAATCCGTAGGTTCCGGGTTCGAGCCCCGGGCGACCCACCAGCAGTTTGTCCGTGAAAGGCAATGTTCGTTGACCATTCGAGCATTGGGCGATCGTCAACTTTCCCGTACGCGGGCCGGGCATCACCGTGCCCATCGATCGCCCCGAAGGTAAGACCCAAGCCAGCAGGACTTCACCGCGCAAGTCATAGCCCGGTAGGACCCGTGCCGGTATGGCCCGCCACGGTTCTAGGAGCGCAACGCATTGCCACCGTCCGCCACGTGTGGCAGCGGGGCCTCGATGAATGTCTACGTTGGGGCCGCCGATGGGTCAAACATGGCACGGTGTGATCGACACCGTCGTAGAGTGGTTTCAGCGCTTGATCGCCCCGGAGAACGAAGCCAGTAGCAGCAATGAATGAGAGGTAGTCCCATGTACGCAGTTGTCGACCCGGCCACCGGCCAGACGGTGCAGAGCTACCCAACCGCGACCGATTCCCAGATTCGAACCGCGGTAGATGCTGCCGCAGCCTCCCATGAAGCGTGGGCGGCTGGGTCCATTGCCGAGCGCGCGGCAGTGGTCCGCCGCATCGGGCAATTGCACATCGAGCGTGCGCAGGAACTGGGCGCGATCATCGTGCGCGAGATGGGCAAGCCACTTGCGGATGCGGTCGGCGAGGTCGAATTCAGCGGGGCGATCTATGACTACTACGCCGAGAACGCCGAGCGACTCCTGGCGGACCAGCCCATCGCCATGGCCGACGGTGAGGGAACGGCCTGCATTCGACCATCATCGGTGGGAACGATCCTTGGCATCATGCCGTGGAACTTCCCTGCCTACCAGGTGGCGCGCTTTGCCGGACCGAATCTTGCCCTGGGCAATACCGTGCTCCTCAAGCATGCGCCCCAATGTCCGGAATCGGCGGCAGCCATTGCCAAGATCTTCGTCGACGCCGGGGTGCCTGACGGGGTGTACACCAACATCTATGCGACCAATGAGCAGATTGCCGACATCATTGCCGAACCGAGTATCCGTGGAGTCTCCCTGACCGGCTCCGAGCGAGCCGGTGCTGCAGTGGCCGAGATCGCCGGTCGACACCTGAAGAAGGTCGTGCTTGAGCTCGGCGGATCTGACCCGTTCATCCTGCTGAGCACGGATGACCTTGAGGCAACGGTTGACGCAGCAGTCTTCGCTCGCACCGATAACACCGGTCAGGCATGCAACGCCGCGAAACGGTTCATCATCATTGATGGGCTCTATGACGCGTTCCTGGAGGCGTTCACTGCCAAGATGCTGGCGCTACCGGCAGCCAGCCCGTTGTCCTCTGCGGCGGCAGCGGCAAACCTGGCAGGCCAAGTGGATCGCGCTGTTGCCGCAGGAGCGAAGCTGGTGACCGGCGGGGAACGCCAGGGCTGCTTCTTCCCTGCAGGCGTGCTCACCGAGGTCACGTCGGACAATCCGGTCTATCGCGAGGAACTGTTCGGCCCCGTCGCGCAGGTGTATCGAGCCGCTGATGAGAATGACGCCATCCGGCTCGCGAATGACACACCATACGGCTTGGGCTCATACGTGTTCACCACCGATCAGGCGCAGGCAATGCGGGTAGCCAACCGGCTGGATACCGGCATGGTGTTCATCAATGGTGTGGGACTCGATGCTCCTGACCTGCCGTTCGGTGGCACCAAGCGCTCAGGTTTCGGTCGTGAACTGGGCACGCTGGGAATCGAGGAGTTCATCAACAAGAAGCTGATCCGCTCGGTGACCTGAGCTCCGGTGCTGCATCTCACTTCCTGACGATGCAGTGTGGACGCGCACGTGCTGACCGGTGGCCGATGCCCGAAGGCTTCGTCGATTGCACCATGTGAGCATTCGGGCATCACTTCTTCGCGTGCAGGTGCACTTCGTCCATGGCTCAGGCAGTGCACACGGTTGCGTCCGACCGCGCTGATCCAGCCGGAACTGTTTCCGTGGGCCCGGTGCGTCAGCGAGCGAGCGATGCCTGGGCCTGAGTGCAGATATCGGCGGCGGAGAGCCCGGCCTGGTCGCGCAGGTACTCCTGGCTGCCGATCGCTGACGTCGCCAGATCCGGCAGACCCATGATCTTCACTCGCATATCGATGTCCAGCCGGTTGAACCCTTCCAGCACCGCCGATCCGAAGCCGCCGATGGCGTTGTGCTCCTCGACGGTGACCATGCACGTTGTGCCCGATGCTGCGTCAGCCAGCGCCTGCGCATTCAACGGCTTGACCACCGGAACGCTCAGCACGCGTGCGCTGATCCCCTGAGCTGCCAGCAATGCTGCTGCCTCCAGGACGGTCGAGGCGATCGGCCCGGTAACGGCCAGGGTGATGTCGGAGCCATCGCGCAGCAGGACCGGTTCACCGGCACGCAAGTCCGGAACCGTCCGATGGAGCACCGGTTCTCGGTTCTTGCCCAGGCGCAGGTACTTCGGGCCGGCCGTGCTGGCCATGAGCTCCATGAGGCCGCGAACCTCTTGGGCATCAGCAGGGGAGTACACGTGCATATTCGGCAGCGCGCGCATCAGCGCGATGTCCTCCACCGTGTGATGGGTGTAGCCCAGTGATCCGTACGCCAGTCCGGCGCCGACGCTGACGACGGTGACATCCAGGTTGTGGTAGCACAGATCATTGCGAATCTGCTCCAGGCAACGGATGGTGGGGAAGTTGCCGAGTGAGTACGCGAATGGCCGCTTGCCCAGCATCGCCATGCCCGCGGCAACCCCGATCATGGTCTGCTCGGCGATGCCGACATTGAGGAACTGGTCGGGCATCGCGGCAACGAATGGATCGACGACCTTGAACCCGATGTCAGCGATGATCAGGTTGACGGTGGGATCGGCCTGTGCCTGCTCGGTGAGCACGGCCATGAATGCGTCTCTCATGCGCCGGCCTCCAATTGCGCCACGGCGGCCGCTGCCTGCGCCGCATCGGGAGACAGGGTGTGCCAGGGAACCTGGTTCTCCATGAAGTCAACACCCTTGCCCTTGATGGTGTTGGCGATGATGACCCTTGGCTGCGCGTGTGGCTGACTGAGCCGTGCCCGTAATTGATCGTGATCGTGGCCGTCAACTTCCACGACGTCCCAGCCGAATGCCGCCCACTTGTCGGCGAATGGCTCCAGGGAACTGATGCCCTCAGTGGAGTCCAGAATCTGCAGTCGATTGCGATCGATGATCGCCGTCAGATTGCCCAGTCCATGGTGGGCGGCCAGCATCGCTGCCTCCCAATTGCTGCCCTCCTGGCATTCGCCATCGGACAGCACCACGAAGACGTGGCGGTCGTTGCCGTCGCGCGCACTGGTCAAGGCAATGCCGACGCCGAACGGAAGTGCGTGACCCAGGGCGCCGGTGGAGAACTCCACCCCGGGAACACCGTGCGCGGTCACGTGCCCGCCCAGTGGAGCACCGTCAGCGCAGTACTGATCCAGCCACTGCATCGGGAAGTAGCCGGTGTTGCCCAGGATCGAGTACACCCCGGCAGCGGAGTGGCCCTTGGAGATCAGGACGAAGTCACGATCGGGATCGTTGGCACGCCCGGCATCGACATTGGCGGACCCGCTGTAGAGCACGGCCAGGATGTCGATGACCGACAGTGCCGAGCCGATGTGCGAGGCACCGGCGGTCGCGCACATGGTGACCGCGCTGATGCGTGCGCGACGAGCCAACTCGATCGAGTCGATCAAAGCGGAGTTTTTGGACACTGAGTCAAGTTACCATTCGAGGCGGAACAAGACCTGAGTTTCCTGCGGTGCCTGATGGCGGCGTCAAGGAACCGTGACTAAGGGGTGTCGGTGCTGCAGTCGTCGAACGTCGCGGTCGTCACCGGGGCCAATCGAGGCATCGGTCGGGCGTTTTGCCAGGTACTCCTTGCCTCAGGCGTGCAGCGGCTGTATGCCTGTGCGCGATCGACATCATCCCTGCAGCCGCTGGTGGAATCGGCTCCCGACGTGGTCGTGCCGTTGAGATTGGACCTGACCAAGCCCCAGGACATCGATGCGGTGGTCGCGGCCTGCACCGAGGTCGACCTGGTGATCTCCAATGCCGGTCGAGAGGGGTACGGCGATGTGCTCACCCTCCCCGACGATCACGTCCGTGACCTGTTCGAGGTGCATGTCCACGGTCCGCTGCGGTTGATCCGAGGCCTTGCTGTCGGCATGCCCGGTGGGAGTCGCATCATGCTGGTGCACAGCACCGCGGCAATGTCGCTGTCCCGTGGTGGTCCGCTGTACAGCGCGAGCAAGGCTGCATCGATGATGCTGGGTCTGGGACTGCGCGAGTCGCTGGCGCCAATGGGTCTCACCGTCACCAACGTCTATCCAGGATTCACGAACACCGACATCATCGCTGATTACGACATCGCCAAGGCCGATCCGGTGGATGTCGCGCGCGCAGCATTGGATGCGACATACGCCGGTTCAACCAATGCCTACCCGGACCTGTATGCGCAGTTGGTGCATGAGGCAATGCGGGACACCTACGACGCTGCGATGGACGAACCGGGCCGCACGGGCACCGAGATCATCGCCCGGTACCGCGCGCTGTCGGAGTAGCAGGTGCTTCGCTGTTGCTGTATGCGCGGATCGAATACGGCCTCCACGGCGGATCGCTTGCCGTGGCCCCACACTTCCCGCAGAACTGACGGTTGGGCAAGCGAACGTGCTACTTGGTTGCCTTGCTCAGGCGAATCGCGCCCACGGGGCATGCCGCGACGGACCGCTTGGCATCGGGCAGCAGCTCAGCGGGCACATCCGTGGACAGCCCCCCGGTCAAGATGACCGGGAACTCCCATTCGTCCAGTCCGATGAGCTCGGGCAGGAGCTCGGCGCAAAATCCCTTGCCGTCGCACACCGTGGGATCGATGTGCAGTCGGGTCACGCGATGGGTGCTCATGCAGGCTCCTACTTGAAGTCCTTGCCCGCACGGGCAACGGGAATGGATCGACCCGGGGGTAGCGGAATCGACGGTGCGGTGGTCCGGGCCGAGCAGCGCCCATTCAGATGATGGGCTACCTCGTCCTGGAATGCATGCAGCCCGGTGCTGATGAGCCGCGCAGTGCCGTCGGGATGCTTGCAGCCACCGCGGCCGACGATCAGGGCCAGCCGCTCGTGCAGTCGGTGCGTGTCCTCGGGCCCCACATGCGCGGTGGCGAGCAGGGACAGGTCGTCAGCCACTGACGGTAAGCCAAACCGGCATGGTCCGCACTGCCCGGCGGACTCACCGGCCATGTAGGCGGCGATGCGGGCGAGCTCGCGCAGCGGGCAGCTGTCGGGCTCCAGTGCCCACAGGACGCCTGCGCCGATCACTGCTCCTTGGGCGGCCATGGAAACCGGTGTCCACTGTGCAGCCAGCACGTCATCGGTGCGCGCCCAGGCTCCGCCGTATCCGCCGGTGAGGAATCCGCGCACGCCGATCGCAGCGCCGCCGCAGCGCGCCAGGATGTCGACCACCGGGGTACCGGTTGCCACCTCAATGACCCCGGCGTGGGTGACGGCACCGGCCACGGTCACCAGCGTGGTTCCCGGAGCCTGCGGATCGCCGATGGAGGCAAACCACGCACCGCCGTGGCGCGTGATCAGCGCCAGGTGGGCCAGTGTCTCGGCGTTGTCGACCAGGGTCGGTCGGCCGTTCATGCCCTTCTGGAACGGCCGTGCTCCGTAGACCGGCACGGCGACGCCGTCCGTAGCCCAGTGGGCCAGTGCGGTCTCCTCACTGGCGACATACCGTTCCGGCGGGGTAATGACTTCGACCCTGACACTGTCGATGCGTGCGCGCTCGGCGATCGCCAGGTCCAGGATCGATACCAGCGGCGAGCCGCGGTGAACGGCGATGAACGCGCTGGTTGCCCCGATCGTCGTGGCGGCTGCCTGGATACCGTCCAGGACCAGGTGGGGGGCATGGGTGATCAGAACCTTGTCCTTGTTGCTCAGGTGCTCACCCTCCATGGCGTTGGCGATCACGACCGGCTTGTTGCCCCGAGCAATCGCGCCCTTGGCCCCGGCGCTTTCCACCACCGCATGCAGCTTTCGGGCGGTGGGAAACCAGCCGCCGCCTCGCCCGCGAAGTCCTGCGATCCCCACCTGCTCGGCCAGGGGGCCAGGTCGACCCTCCTTGGGGCCGGGCACTGTCGGGAGCGGACCGAAGTGGGCAGTGTGAGCTTCCAGGCGCCGCAGGTCCAGCAGGCGTCGGGTTGCCGGGTCTGCCGGCAGCAGCCGAACGTGATCGGTCATGGTCTCAGTGTTCCTGGCAGCGTTACGAGGTGGGTCAATGCGCCATTAAGCCGGGGTAAAGCCACATACGGGACGAAATCGCAATCCAACACCCATCGGAAAGGCACCTCGCATAGGCTCAGAGCCGCTCGGTATTCATGGGCACGCCCCGCGATAAATGGAGACATACATGGTTAATCGTCGTACCGGCGCCGCACTGGCCGCCGTGGCTGCTGCAGGCCTGCTGCTGGCCGCCTGCTCATCGAGCTCCTCGGGCTCATCAAGCACTTCATCTGCACCCTCTTCGGCACCTGCCGCCTCGGCTGCTGCATCAGCCCCGGCTGCCTCGGGCTCACCGGCAGCGGCCGGATCTGCCGGTGCAGGTTCGGCGGCGTCCTTGCTGCCGGCCGCCTGGAAGGCAAAGGGCGTGGTCAACGTCGCCAGCGACATCCCATACCCGCCGATGGAGTTCACCACTGCCAGCGGCGCCACCACCGGCTTCGACTACGACCTGTCGCAGGCACTGGCGCAGCAGCTGGGCGTGACCTTCTCCTTCAACAAGCAGGGCTTCGACACGATCATCGCCTCGCTGCAGTCGGGCAAGCACGACATCATCATGTCCAGCATGAATGACACCCCCGACCGGGAGAAGGTGCTGGACTTCGTCGACTACTTCAACGGCGGGTTCAACCTGCTGGTCAAGAAGGGCAATCCGCAGAACATCAAGACCCTGGCCGACCTGTGCGGAAAGACCGTCGCGGAGGAAAGCGCGGTGTCGCAGATCGACCTGATCAAGGCGGCCTCGGCCAAGTGCCCCAATGGCCAGACGATCACCTTGATGCTGCTTCCCACCGACGGCGATGCACAGACCGCCGTGCGCGCAGGCAAGGCTGCTGCCGACCTGCTCGATGCGCCCACTGCCGCCTACAGCGCCCAGACCGCGGGCAATGGCCAGTACTTCGATGTCGTGATCGATCCGGCGAACCCGTCCGGAGTCTCCACGGTTCCCACCGGCATCGGGGTGCTGAAGAAGGACGCCGATCTGACCAAGGCGTTGCAGGGTGCGCTGCAGAACCTGATCCAGAACGGCACCTACAAGCAGCTGCTGGATAAGTACAACCTGGGCGCCTACGCGGTGACCTCGGCAACGATCAACGGCAAGTAAGCACGCGCCAACGACGGCTGAAGGGACACTGACTTCAGTCACCGCACGAGGAAGGGACTGCCATGACCGATCGAGTCGATTTCGACGACTCCGATGATGTCGTGGCAGTCCCTCTTCGTCATCCGGGTCGGTGGATCGCCGCAGTGGCAATCCTGCTGGTCCTGGCTGCACTGATTCACTCGTTGTGGACGAACACCAACATCATCCATTCCTCGATCACCGAGTTCTTGTTCGATCCCCGCATCATCAAGGGCGTCGGACTGACGATCTTCATCACCGTGGTCTCGATGGTGATTGCCACGATCTTGGCCATCGTGCTGGCAGTCATGCGCATGTCCGCCAACCCCGTTTTGCGTGCGGTGTCGTTTGGCTACATCTGGTTCTTCCGGGGAACCCCGCTGCTGGTGCAGATCGTGTTCTGGGGCTACCTGGGCCTGCTGTACTCGCAGATCGCCGCCGGGATTCCGTTCACCAGCATCCAGTTCTTTGCCATTGACACCAACACCCTGATTCCCGCCCTGGTCGGAGGGGTGATCGCCCTGTCATTGAACGAGGCGGCTTATGCGGCGGAGATCGTTCGGGCCGGCCTGCTGTCGATTGACCATGGCCAGCGCGAGGCGGCGTACTCCTTGGGCATGGGCCCCGGGTACACGTTGCGTCGCATCGTGCTGCCGCAGGCGATGAAGGTGATCATTCCCCCGATGGGCAACGAGACCATCTCGATGCTGAAGAACACATCGTTGCTGGCGGTGGTTGCCGTTGCCGAGCTCTACACGGCGGCAACGCAGATCTCGGCCCAGAATCTGCGCCAGGTCGAACTGCTCATCGTGGCCAGTGCCTGGTATTTGTTCATGACCACGGTCCTGTCGATCCCGCAGTACTACCTCGAGCGCCGCTTCGGCCGTGGCACTGCACGCGAACTGCCGTTGACCCCGTTCCAGCAACTCAAGGCAGCCATCGCTCGTGGTCGCGGTCGATCCAATAGTCGACGTGAGGTGGCGCAACTGCAGAAGGGGTCGCTGTCATGACGCAGCCGTCGCAGAACATGGTCGAGGCGCGCAGCGTGCGCAAGTGGTTCGGCAGCAACGAGGTGTTGAAGTCGATCTCGCTGGAAGTGCCCCGCGGACAGGTGCTGTGCCTGCTGGGACCATCGGGATCAGGCAAGAGCACGTTCCTGCGGTGCATCAACCATCTAGAGACCATCGACGGTGGTCGAATCTCCGTCGATGGCGAGCTCATTGGCTACACCCAGCGCGGGGACAAGCTGCATGAGATGAAGCCGAAGGAAATCGCGCGCCAGCGCCGAGGCATCGGCATGGTCTTCCAGCGATTCAACCTGTTCCCGCACCTGACGGCACTAGACAACATCGTGGAAGCACCGCAGGGTGTTTCGGGCGTGCCCAAGGCGCAGGCGCGCGAGCGCGCGGTTGCCCTCCTGGAGCGCGTGGGCCTTGCCGATCGTGTCGATGCCTATCCCGCCCAATTGTCCGGCGGGCAGCAGCAGCGCGTGGCGATTGCGCGCGCGCTGGCCATGGAGCCCAAGCTGATGCTCTTCGATGAGCCGACCTCGGCGCTTGATCCTGAACTGGTCGGTGACGTGCTGGACGTGATGCGGGACCTGGCGGCCAGCGGCATGACGATGATCGTGGTGACGCACGAGATCGGCTTCTCACGTGAGGTTGCCGACCGGATGGTGTTCATGGATGGCGGCGTGGTGGTGGAATCCGGCAAGCCCGCCGATGTGCTGGACAACCCCCAGCATGAGCGCACCCAGCTGTTCCTGGAGTCCGTGCTCTGATCATGGTCTGTCCCGGGGATCTGGCGTTGACCGGCCGGGAAGACTCATCGCCAGCGTCGGCAACTAGGAGCGCTGGGTGTCAGCCACGACGCTTGGCGTCGACGCAGCAGGCCCGATCGGGGGGCCGATTCAGCAGGGCCATCTCTCGAACCGTCCGAGCATGCAGTGCCCGAGAATGGTCATCGGTGTTCGCCTGAGGGCTTACGGGCAACCAGCCCGAGTGATCATTCACGCTGACCGATAGACCACCACTGGTGTGCCCAGCGGACTGACGGCGAACAGGCGTTGGGCAAAGGCTCGGTCGCGCAGATTGATGCAGCCATGCGAGGCGCCGTTGTAGCCATCCCGGGCAAACATCGGGGAGTAGTGGATCGCCTGTGCACGATAAAAGAACAGTGAGTACGGCATCGGGGTGTGATAGGCGGTAGACACGTGCCGGGCATCCTTGGACTGCACGGAAAACACGCCGACGGCCGTTGCGTCGGCGGCTGCACCGAACCGAGCGTCACCACTGGCCACGATGCGGCCGTTGCGGACTAGGCGCACCAGACGGGCAGTGATGTCCACGCAGATGGCGGTGGCGCGCACGCAGGCGGCAGGTACCGTCCCCACGGAACCGGCCGCGCTGCGGATCGTGGTCCACGTGGTGCCATCGACGTCACCGGTGGCAGGAAGCTGCCATTTTTCCTGCAGGGCCGTGACCGCTGCCGTTGTGGATGGCCCGTACACCATGGCGGCGGTCTCTTGGGGATCCAGGTGGTACCCGAGCCAACTCAACCGAACCTGCAGCAGCATCACCTGCGGCCCGGCAGCATTGGTCGTCAGATGCAGATCGCTCAGATTCCCGCTGCCGGCGTTTGCGGTATCGGCGTGCGCGGGCGCCGTGGCCACCGTCACAGCGAGCAAGCCGGCAAGCAAGCCGGCGAGCAAGCCGGGCATCATGCCAATGAGCCGACCAGTCATGCGACCCGTGCGTGGAGGAAGCACGCGACCGGTGCGCAGCCTGCCGAAGATGGCCGGGTGATTGGACGTGCTGATCATGATCCCCGGTCCAGCATGCCGGTCAATGCGGCAATCGTCATCACCGATCGTGGTGCGTACGCCGACCGCCACAGCCCACCGTGCAGCGCGCAGGCACTGAACTGATCCAGCGGGGAGTCCAATGCGGTGCCGGGCTGGGCCACGGACTCAGGATTGCGAAGATCATGAATCAGCATGGCGGTCATCAGGGTCGAACTGGTGTCCGGATCGAATACCTCCACACCGAATCGGCCGGCGCCGGCATACGCAGCGGCAAGGGCTCGATTGCGGACCACGGATGTGGTGCGCGTTGCCGGTGCCAGGTTCATCGATACCACCGATCCACGTGCGCGTGAGTGCACTGCCCGCCAGCGTTGCAGGCGCTTGGCCAGTGCGTAATTGGGCCCTTGCTGGGAGACCAGACTGTCGTTGAATCCGACCGCGCGGTCTGCTGGAGTCAGATACACATCGGGATAGTTGGGAGTGAATTGGCCGAGCAGCCGCAGTGGCCGCTGGACTAGCCCGGCCAGGCCGCGTGTGTCCCATGCGTGCTGGGCCATCGCCACCACCTCAATGGGCACCATGAAGACATCGGTCGGGGTGGCCAGGAACGCCAGTGCGGGATCCTTGCCGTGGTCGTGGATTGCGCTGATGATGGCGTCTGCGGCCATGGACAGCAATGCATGCGCTGCACCGTCGGCGTAGGCGTAGGTGCCCAGCACGAAGGGTTCATCGATGGCAGACAGCCATCGTGCTGCCGCCGGTGCCTGCGTCAGCAGGTTCAGCCCCGCCGCCCCGGCAATGATGTCGTCGTCCTGCGGATGCACCACGCCCTCGACGGTGAATGGGAACTGTCCATCGGGACCGGCCACGATCGGAATGCGCAACCGGCCGGCACTTGCCCGGGTCGCTTCGATCAACGACAGCCATGGTGCCGGACGAGCAAGGTCTATTGCCTGGACGGTGGCACCCCAGCGCAGTAGTGCGCGCGTGGGTGCCATCTCGGCGCCGGCACCCAGGATGGCAAACGTCTGACCGTGCAACTGCAGCCAGTCGGGGTTGTCGATCACGGTATGGATCGCTTCGGCGAATCCCGGCTCCGCGATTCCGCGGTCCACCCAGGCATCGACCTGTCGCCGGAGGTGATCCCCCTGCAGCAGCCGACCGGCGTAGGGCACCGACAGGCCTTCCGCAGGTGCTTCCCGGCCGATCACGTCCACTGAGCCCACGGACTCGCCCCGCTGTCCCATCCACAGGTGGACCGAGATGTCGTCATTGTTGCTGCGCGCGCGAAAGCGCCGATGGGCAGATGCCAGTCCCGCCTCAGCGACAGCGTATGCCGCACTCGGTGACGCCGATTCGGCGATCACCACATCCCTCAGCGCGGGGATATACCCGGTGCGCCAGGTGCTGGTGTGCTCGATCGCCGAGGCGAGGTCGGCGTTGACCGCACGCGCGGCATCGGCGAACAGCGCCCGGCCGGTGGCACTGGTACTGCGGTGGCCGTCTGAGCCGGCCGGAAAGCGCAGTCCTGACGCTTGGTCGTCGGCCATTGCACGAGGATAACCCCTGTTACTGCTGACCCATGAGCTGCTTGCGATAGGGAGCCAGTTCGGCCGTCATGTCGATGCCGACCACCCCGACGAGCTGCCCGTCACGGCGGTACTCAGCGATACACGGGCCGTCCGGTGATCCGGCGACAACGGTGATGTGGTCAGCCAGGCCCGGCATGCCGAATGACTGCAGCTTGTGGCTGTACTGGTCGGACCAGAAGGACGGCATGGCAGCAAATGCGGCGGTGTCCATCGGCGCACCGGACAGCACCGCCGCCAGTGATTGCCCGGCCCGCTTGCCGGTCTCGGTTGGCATATTCCAGTGCTCGATGCGCCTGGCCGGGCCGGGGAACCAGGCGTTGGGATGGCGGGCGATATCGCCAACGGCAAACATCGGGCATGGTGCATCGATGACCGCCATGGCGTCGTCGACCAGCAGCCCGTCGGACAGGTCCAGTCCGTTCCCGGCCAGCCACTCCACGTTGGCCACCGACCCCACGGCCTCCACGACCACGTCTGCGGCCAGTTCGGTTCCGTCATCCACGGTCACTCGGGTGATCTGCTCATCGCCGACGAAGCCGGTCACGAAGCGGCCGAGGTGAAAGTGCACGCCGTGGTGCTCATGCCGCACCCGCATGGCCGAGCCGAGCTCAGCTCCCAGTGGCCGGATCATCGGCTCGGTATCGATGGCCACCACATGCACGGTGCAGCCGAGCTTGATCGCCGTGGCGGCAACCTCGCAGCCGATGAATCCTGCCCCCAGGATGACCACCTGCGCACCGGGAATCAGTCGCTCACGCAACTGCAGGGCATCATCTGCGGTGCGCAGCACGATGCATCCGGCCTGAGGACCATCGATCGGCAGTCGGCGCGGGCGGATGCCGGTGGCCGCGACCAAGGCCTGGAAGGAAAGCACGGTTCCATCGGCCAGGGTCACCGTCCGTGCGACCAGGTCACTGCCGATTGCCGGTGCACCCAGATGCCAGGTGACATCGTCGACTGATGGCTTGCGCCGAAAATGCAGGTCGTCCACTGCCACACCGGTGGACAGTGCTTCCTTGGACAGGGGTGGACGGTTGTACGGCAGATGGGATTCCTCGCCAACGATGGTGATCGGTCCCTGGTAGCCCGCTGCACGAGCAGACTCCGCGGTGCGCAGGCCGCCGAGGCCGGCGCCGACGATGACGATGCCGGTCATCGACTACTCGACGACGATTGCCTGCATGGGGCAGACGTCAGCGGCGCTTTCCACATCGGCGCGTCGCTCCTCGGCGACGTCGGCCACGTACTGCAACTTGCCGTCCGCATCGAGTTCGAAGACGTCCGGTGCCTCGAAGCAGCACTGTCCGTAGTGCTGGCACTTGTCCATGTCAACGGTGACCTTCATGACTTCTCCTCAATCGTTGATGGGTACAGATCCTTCGATGGGGTACGGATGCCGCGAAACTCCCAGTCCCCGCCCATGGCGGTCGAGATGACCTCTTCGCTCTCGGTGGGCTGAGCCCCGACGTCGGCGCGAATGGGCGTCGGGCCTTCCACGATCGTGTTGGTCAGTGCGCCCAGGCCTTCCACCTCGACCGTCACCACGTCGCCGGGGTACACGGTCCGGGAGAAGGCCGGGGTGCCGGAGAACAGGATGTCGCCGGGGACCAAGGTGATGGTGCGGGCAATATCGGCCACCAGGTAGTGCATGTCCCACTCCATCTCAGCGGTGGTGGAGTCCTGCTTGACCTGGCCATTGACGATGGTGCGGATGCCCTTGTTGCGGAAATCCCAGTCGGTCACCAGGCCCGGACCGATCGGCGCCAGGGTGTCCGCTCCCTTCACGCGCAGCATGGAGCCGGCATCAGTGTCACGGAAGTCATGCAGACCGTAGTCATTGCCCACGGTGTAGCCGGCGATGTAGTCGGCAGCCTGGTCGGGGGAGATATTGCGGCAGGTCCGACCGATCACGATGACGATCTCGCCTTCGTAATTCAGCCACTTGCACCCTTGGGGGCGTACCACCTCACCCATGTGCGAGTTCAGCGCGGTGATGGGCTTATGAAAGTACGTCGGCGCCGGTGGCAGCTTGGTCATGAATTCCCGGGTGCGCGAGTCATAGTTCAGGTGCACGCAGATGATCTTGGTTGGCTCCACCGGTGCCAGGTGGATGGCCTGGTTGATGTCCACCGTACGGCCATCACCGGCAACCAGTTCATCACCGTGGCGTTCGGTGAGCACCGGTGCTCCGCCGAGCAGGATCCGTCGGAACTCACTCATACCGCTGCTTCCTTTCGTGTCCAGCCAGTGGCCGGCCGGTCGAACCACACATGGACCTGGGACGTGCCGATGGAATTCTCGTAATCGGAGAGCTGCACGCCCGGTGCGCAGAAGTCTGCCTCACCCAGGGCCGCCGCCATCATCAGGTAGTGCGCGAACTTGCCCTCCGGGCGGTACTGCATGAACTCACCCATGGTGTCCAGCACCAGATCATGGCGGCCCAGCGCAAACCATTGCAGTCGCTGCAGGTCGGCCTCGCGTGCCTGGGGGCTGAAGATATGGGACGGATCGCTGGCCTCGTGCTTGCGCAGCTCGCGCAGCGGGTAGAAGGTATGGGACATCGAGCCGGTCGCGATGATGATCACCTTGCGCTCACTGGCGGTGATCGCGGCGCCGATCGCGCGGCCCACGCGCAGGAAGTCCTCGGTGTCACCGGTCTGGCACACGCTCATCGACATCCAGGCCTTGTCATCGTTGCCCTTGCCCAGGTAGCTCCACAGGTTCACCGATGGGTAGTACAGCGGCAGGTAGTGGTCATCATTGGCCGTGATCCAGGTGCCATGCGGCTGTCCCTGCTCGGCGATGGCATGGGCAAGTTCCGGGTCACCTCGCCAGTCGTACGGAATGCGGCACATGCCGCGCGGCAGCTCCTCGGCAGTGAACAGGCCCGAGCGACGATCCTGGGCGGTGATGACGAATTCAACGGTGGTGAACCAGTGCGAGTCGATCAGCAGCACCGTGTCGTAGTCGTAGGTGTCGAACACATCCGCCCGCAGCTGCTCCAGGGCGGGGACCAGGGAAATCTCCTTGCCCGCATTGAGCTCCAGGCGCGTGGCCTTGGGCAGCATGATCGTGGGGACGTGGGACAGCAGTCCTGCCGCGACAACCTCACCCATGGCTAGGCCTTCCAGCCGGTGGGCGCATAGACGGTGTTCTTCACGTCGGCATAGAAGTCGAAGGACCACAGTCCGCCCTCGCGGCCGATGCCGGACTTCTTCGAACCGCCAAACGGCGCGGACAGGTCGCGGACGAAGAAGCAGTTCACCCAGATCGTGCCGGCCACCAGGTGCTCGCAGAATCGCTCGGCCCTGCTGCGGTCACCGGTCACGACGCATGCCGCCAGGCCGAATTCGGTGCCGTTGGCCAGTTCCAGGACCTGCTCCTCGGTGCTGAATGTCTGCATGGTCAGCACCGGGCCGAACACCTCCTGCGTCAGGATTTCACTGCCCGGTGCGGCATCGCGGATCAAGGTCGGTTGCAGGTAGTGCGGCCCGAGCTCGGCATTGACCTGGCCCCCATAGACCACCGTGGCACCGTCGGCCTGCGCGCGATCGATGAATCCGCGCACCCGCTCCACGTGCGCCAGGTGAATATTCGGACCGATCTGCGTGTCCTCATCACGGGGATCGCCTTGCCGGATCGTTCGTGCCCGCTCCACGAAGCGCTCGGTGAAGGCCTCGGCGATGGTGTCCTGCACCAGCAGTCGCGTCCCGGCCAGGCATACCTGCCCGGCGTTGTCGTACTGCTCGATGGCCAGGTCAACCGCCAGGTCAAGATCGGCATCATCGAAGATGACGGTCGGACTCTTTCCGCCGAGCTCGAATGAGCACGGGATGAGGTTGTCGGCGGCGGCGTGCGCGATCACTTTGGCCGTCGGCACCGATCCGGTGAAGCAGATGCGCGAGACGTCCCGGTTCGCGGTCAGGGCCGCTCCCGCCTCGGTTCCCAGGCCTTGCACGACATTGAACACCCCGGCGGGCAGGCCGGCTTGATGGGTGAGGTCGGCGAAGTACGACGCTGTCAACGGTGCCCACTCCGGCGGCTTGGCCACCACGGTGTCCCCTGATGCCAGTGCCGGGCCGATGCGCCAGGTGGCCAGCATCAGCGGGGCATTCCACGGGGTGATGATCACTGCCACTCCCGAGGGATCCCAGCTCACATGGTTGGTGTGCCCGCGGGTCTGGAACTCCGGATGGTGCAACGAGGTCGCGGCGTACTCGGCGAAGAAACGAATGTTCATCGCGACCCGAGGCATGACTCCGCGTCGGTGGCTGCGCAGCAGTGAGCCGTTGTCCATCGTTTCCAGCTGTGCCAGTGGCTCCACGTGCTCCTCGACCAGGTCGGCCAGTCGGAACAGGATCTCTGCACGGGCCTGGGCGCCCATGCGAGACCATTGGGTGAACGCCGCCTTGGCTGCGGCCACGGCGGCATCAGCCTCGTCCTTGCCCCCTCGTGCCACCGCGCCGAGCACGGTGCCGTCGACCGGACTGACGGATTCAAACGTTGACGACGAGGACACACGTTGACCACCGATCCAGTGGCGGGTGTCGACGCTCACTCCGGCGACGGTGATCAGGGACATGCGGCTGCTCCATGTTCGAGACGATGAGAAGTCGGCAGTGCCATACTTCTCAGGGAAATCGTTTGGACCCTAACAAATTATCGGCCCGGCCACCACCTACTTGGAGGTTTCATGCCACGTCCGAAGATTGCCATCCTCGGCAGGTTCACCGAGTCGGCCAGCGCCTTGCGCTACCGGGGAGTGGTCACCTCCCGAGCACTTGCCGAATGGATCTGGGCCGCCGGCGGCGACCCGATCACCCTGCTGCCGGGAAACGACCCGGATGCCCTGAACTGGGCCGAACGGCTTGCCGGGGTTGATGGCGTGCTGATGCCCGGCGGCGGTGACATCCGACCGACCCGCTACGGCTGCTCGGACGGCCATCCATCGCTGTACGACATGGACGATGTCCAGGATGAATCCGATATCACCCTGGTGCGCTACTGCCTGGACACCGCAATCCCCCTCCTTGCGGTCTGCCGCGGTCTGCACGTGCTCAACACCGCCCTGGGTGGACGCCTGATCGTGGACATGCCGCAGCACCACCGGCACCAGGTTCGCACCGTCGCGCTGACCGGCAATGCCCCGATGATGGGTCTGCGCGGTGACACTGTTCGCGGATCGTGCTATCACCATCAGGCTATCGACGTCGTTGCCGAAGGCCTGGAGGTCGTGGGCAGGGCCGAGGACGAAACGGTGGAAGCCGTGTGGTGTCCGGCGCCGGCATGGACCGCCGGAGTCCAGTGGCATCCGGAGGACACCTGGGACGTTGATCCTGACCAGCTCTCGGTGGCCAGGGCGTTCGTTGCAGCATGCGACCGGCGGTAACGCGCGAGCTCAAGCCCCGCGCGCGTTACTCATACGATCCTGGCCGCGCGCTATCCCTGCGTTGGGCTATACCTGCGTTGGGCTATACCTGCGTTGCGGTGGTGATGGTCCGCAGGTACTGAGCGGCATCGCCCAGATGCTCCTTGGCGATCAACCGAGTCACCTCGCGCTCGGCGGCATTGAATTCCGGGAACAGCCGCTTCATCACGCGCTTGCCGGCCGGTGTCAGCTCGACCACCACCAATCGACCGTCGTGCTTGCCACGCGTGCGCGTGAGCAGGCCGCGCCCTTCGAGGGTGGCCAGCACTCCGGACAAGGTCGCCTTGGATACACCGGTCTCCGCCGCGATCTCGCGCGTCTCACCGGTCTCCCAGATCCACGCCACCCACAGCACGACAAATGCCGTCCACGTCAGGTTCACCCGGGCAAGCACCGTGCGTTCGAGGTAGTTACGGGCTGAGTTTGCCGCGCGAAACAGGTTCGACGTCACGGCCATGGCATCGAAGTCCAAGTCCATGCCGGCCAGTCGAGTGGTGACCTGATTCTCGGTTTCAGCGAGCGTGTGTTGACCGGGCACCGGACCTCCATGACACAGGTTGAACGCCCGGCCATCGGACCGAACTTGCCCAAGTGTGCCCGTATCGCCCCTGGCAGGTCTACTCTATGCAGATAGTTCGGACCCGAACGATCGTGAACGTGCCCGGAGGAACACATGGCAACCTTGACCGATATCACCCTGGCTGACCTGAGCCTGTTCAGCAACGGGGCGCCGTGGTCGGTGTTCGAGGAGCTGCGTCGGCAGTCACCGGTGCACTGGAATGTCGAGGAAGCCCCCAACCATGGCTTCTGGTCGGTGACCAGGTATGCCGACATCGTCGAAGTCCTCCGGGACACCCAGACGTACTCCAGCGAGATCGGCGCGGCCAACCTGGAGGAACTGGACACCCGGCAGCTGGAGATTCGCAAGTCAATTCTTGAGACGGACGGTGATCGCCATCGCACGCTGCGCAAGATGCTCCAGCCGCAGTTCACCCCGCGTGCCTTGGCGGGATATGAGACGTTCCTGCGCGGCATCACCGCGACCACGCTGGATCGGGCCCTGACACAGGATCGATTCGATTTCGTAGCCGAGGTTGCGGCCGACTTCCCCATACGCGTGCTGGCTCAGTTGCTCGATGTCCCTGAGTCCGACATCCCGAACCTCATCAAATGGGGCAACAAGATGGTGGGCAACCAGGATCCCGAGCATGCCGATGTCCTTGCTGACAGCCCCGAAAGCGAGCAGTTCCGTGACCTGCCGTTCCGTTCCCCGGCAGCACTTGAGGTGTTCGAGTACGGCTACGAACTGGCATGGAATCGCAAGGGCGGCAACGGCTCGGACCTGGTGTCGGTCCTGCTGAACACCGAGCCCGCAGACGGCATCCCGCTGGATGCCCGTGATTTCCGGAACTATTTCCTGTTGCTGGTGGTTGCCGGCAATGAGACGACACGCCACACCATTACGCACACGATGAACAACCTGATGGCCAATCCGGACCAACTGGCCATCTTGCGCGAGCGCCCGGAGCTGATCCCCTGGGCGGTGGAGGAGTTCTTGCGGATGGCATCGCCGGTACATCACTTCCGGCGTACGGCACGACAGGCGACAGTGCTGAACGGTCAGGAGATCGCCGCCGGTGACAAGGTGGTGGTGTGGTTCGGCTCGGGCAACCGAGACGAGGACGTCTTCGCCGACCCGTATCGGTTCGACGTGCAACGCCATCCCAATGAGCACATGTCCTTCGGCCGCGGCGGTCCGCACATGTGCCTGGGCAACTCATTGGCACGACTGGAGATTCAGATCATGTTCGAGGACCTGATTGCCCGGGACGTGAACCTGCAACCCGATGGGACACCGGACTACGTGCTGTCCAACTTCGTGCATGGCTTCAAGCGCCTGCCGGTTCGGCAGGCCTAAGCTCCGTCCGCCAGGCCTGAGCTCCGTCCGCCAGGGCTGGCGATCGCGACCACGTGGTGATGGAGACTGCTGCACGCACTGCTACACGGACTGCTGGCCGCTACGACAGCAGATGTCCCAGGCCGGCAACATGGATCAGGAAGTTGTCGACGAGGTGATGCGCGCGCATGCGGGCCTTGGCCTGCTCGGCGTAGGTGTAGGCCAGGAGCACGTCCGGGTCCTGGCCGTCGCGGGAAATCAGTGAGCGTGCATCGCCCGGTGAGTCGTACCAGCCCTGCAGCATCGGGCCGGTCAGCTCGGGATGGAATTGCAGTGCCAGGTTCTTGCGCAGGGTAAACGCCTGGGATGCCCGCGAGGTGCGGGCGATTTCGGTCGCACCCGGTGGCAGTGCCCACCGGTCGAAATGGAATGAAAACCACGGTCCGGTCGGGACGATGGTCTCGTCCTCACTCCACACGCTGGTCCAGCCGATCTCGCAGTCCGGTGCGCGCCCGACCGATCCGCCATGTGCCCGTGCCAGCAGCTGGCCGCCGAAGCAGATGCCCAGGACCGGAACGCCTGCGGCATCGGCGTCGCGCAGCCACTGCAACTCCGGTAACAGCCACGAGCCGATGGTGTCGTCATCCCAGGCACCCCACGGTGAGCCCATAGGCACGATGACGTCGACGCTCTTCGGGTCAGGAAAGTCGTAGGTGACCGTGCCGGGTGTGTCGTAGTGCGTTGATTCCACGATGAGCTCTTCCACGACCTCAAAGCCGAGCTCGGCGAAACGCTCGGACAGCAGCCGGGGCGGGCTGAAGGCATCGTGCTGCATGAATAGGACGCGCATGCGGCACATCCTCTCCCAAAGTGGCCCCGTCGGCGCACGATTCGACATAGGATTTCGAGATCGTTGGGGGCCGAACGATCTCCTACGATACTGGTACCGGCGACAAGGGGCAGCACATGCAGCAAGAACTGGCAGACGTCCGAAGGGATCTGGAGACCCAGGGCATCGACATCTTGCGCTTGCTGTGGCCAGATGTGCTGGGCCTGCCGCGCTCCAAAGACATCACCGTCTCGCAGTTGGAGCGGGCCGCCGGGCACGGACCGGCGTTCTGCCAGGCGACCTGGACGACCACCACGCGCGGGGATGTCCTCGATGGCCATGGGAGCCTGCAGGACGGACTGTCCGACATGGTGTCCCGACTGGATGCGACCACCATTCGACCATTGCCCTGGGAGGAGGGAGTCGCGTACGCGATCGCTGATATCGACGAGCCGGACGGATCGCCCAACGCCATCGCACCGCGCACCCTGCTGCGGCGAGTCATCGAGGAATACAAGGCCCTGGGGCTGCTGCCGGTTGTCGGTCCGGAACTGGAGTTCTACCTGGCGCACAGGCCACACGGTCAATGGGAGCGCGTGCTGAACAAGACCGGTCGGGTCTACCAGACCGGGGCCCTGGTGGATCCTGATGGCACGTTCTTGTACCTGCTGCGCATGCTGGATCGGCTCAACATCGGTGCCTTCGCCGGCAATCATGAATTCTGTCCGTCGCAGTACGAGATCAACCTGTGGCATGGCGATGCACTCGATGCCGCTGACCGCACCTTCTTGTTCAAGACCGCCATCAAGGACGTCACGGCACGTCGTGGCCTCATGAGCACCTTCATCGGGAAGCCATGGAGCGACGAAGGCGGCAGTGGATTCCATCTCCACCTGTCGGTCACCGATGTCAATGGCGCCAATCTGATGGGTGATGCAGATGGCAGCCTGTCGCTGATCGCGATGCGCATGATGGCCGGGATCTTGGAGCACGCACCGGCGCTGGTGGCCTTCTGCAACCCCACGATCAACGCCTACAAGCGACTGGGACCGGACACCATGGCCCCGCATCGGTCGAGTTGGGGATATGACAACCGGACCACCTTCGTGCGCATCCCGCCAGAGCGCGGGGCGGGCACGCGGTTGGAGGTACGGATCGGCGACGGCGCGGCAAACCCGTACATCATGATCGCAGTGATCTTGGCTGCCGCACTCGATGGACTGCGCAGGCAGCTCGACTGCCCGCCGGCCTCCGAAGGCTGGTCCTACACCGACGACTCACGCCCGACGCTGCCCATGACCTTGACCGACTCCCTGGACGCCATGCGCGCCGACACGTTCCTGGTCGAGTTGCTCGGTGAGCCGTTCGTGCAGGCATTCGAGACTCTCAAGCGCGATGAGGTCCGCCGATATGAGGAAGCGGTCGCGGATCCGACTACTCGCGAAGTGACCGAGTGGGAGATTGCCGAATACCTGGAAGATTTCTAGGCCCGTCACGTGATGGCAGTCGAGGCGCCTGTGCCACAGATCTTTGGCTCTGCCGCTGGTTCTCCGACCACGTGATCCCGCTTGCGGGCCACATGACGTCGGCCCTGCGAGTTGCTTCGGGGCGCGACGGCGCCCGGGATGTGGCGTACATGGTGGTGGCGTGCGTGGTGAGCAATCCCGATGGTCTGTGCACCTGGAAGATCACCCCCGTTCGGTACCCATGCTCGTGTGCGTCATCGTGGCTCATGGCGTGGCTCGCACACGCCCACGGTGCCCCCAGGCGCGTGGAATTGATGGAAGCCGCGCAAGCGAGAATGTATCGGGGTGAACAACGCTTGTGCAGTTCCCGATTGGTACAACTACTGGCCGTACGCAGGAATCTGCCGATCGCAGGTCCAACCACCAGCACCGGCATTCATCCATTGAGCCCACGAAGGACCCCACCCCTCACGGCATGGGGCATCCGCCGCATTCCTGCCATAACTTTGCAGCCACATCGGCACGGGCACGGCATCTATCGGGGGGCCGTAGCGCAGCACGAAATTGGGGTTGCCGGTGTTACCAATCCCAGCAAGGGCCACCCCGGGTCGCAGCGGATTGCCTGCGCCATCAGTGCCTTGCAGCTCGGCGTAAATGGTCGTCACTTGACCATTTGCCGCAAAGACGTACCAGTCATTGACCGGGCCAAGTTCTGGGAACCCGGTCGGACCATGCCCTGGGGAGTTGAACACGTTGGGATCGCCAAAGTAGCCAGAGGACGTCCCGGTGGCATTCGGCGCGCGGAACGTCCCATTGACGTTCACGAGAATTCCGCCCGCGGTGCAATTCACCAGATCAATTTCGATAACGTCACCGGGCTGCGCTTGGAGCGGCAACTGCGCGTCACCATCGCAACTGGTGGTCACCACCCAGTCTGCTGTGCGCGCATATGCTGCATGAGCGGTGAAGACCGTTGCAGCAAAAAGCGGGAGAACCGCGGTGGCAACTCGGAAGCACTTACCCACACTGCTCATGCACGAACGCTAACGTCAAGAATTTCGGCTGTCCAGGCGTGCGGTGCACCGGTCACCGAGGACTTGGCGGACAAGGGCATGAACACGTGAAGCTTTGCAGTGAGAACAGACGGCGGTGACGTCAATTGATGTGTTCTGCACAAGCGGATGAGGTCGAACATGTGTCGACGAGCGGCTTGGTGTCACGCACACTGCCTGCAGGCCCGTGGGCATGAGTGAACAACCAGGAGTCGTTGACCCGCGGACGTGTTGGCAAGCGCTTCCCTATGCGGTCAACGCCTCCACGTCAACGCGTCGACGTCAACGCGTCGACGTCAGAGCCTCGACCCGCTGCACGACCTCGCGACAGAACTGCGCATGACGGTCACGCTCATCGATGAAGATCGACGGCTTGATGCAAAAGGTGCCAAAGCCCATGGCCATCTGCTCCGGGATGCCGGCAAGGGCTTCGGGAAGTGGGGCGAGGGAATGGTCATCGGGGAATTCCACGCGGGTGCCACCAACCATCTCGATCTCGTCCAGTGACCGACCCGCAGCAGCCAGCCCATCCCGCAGCTTGGCGACATCATCTGCCTTCGGTCGACCCAGCGGGTGGTAACCGCTGCCGTATTTCACCAGGCGATGCAGCACCGGATCGGTCAGTGATTCACCGCCGAACCACATCGCCGGACCGCTGGGAGTGCGTGGCTTGGGGTCGACATAGACATCGGTGAAGTCGAAGTAGTCGCCATGGAAGGACGCCGGCGATGCTGCCCAGACCCGACTCCAGATCTCCAGATCCTCATCGAGGATCCTGCCACGCTTGGTGAATGGAACCCCGAGCGCGTCGTACTCATCCTTGTGCCAACTCACCGTGGGCTGGATGACCAGCCGGCCCTCAGCCAGCAAGTCCAAGGTGGCCAGGTCCTTGGCCAGGACCAGCGGATGACGCAACGGCGCGATCAGGGCGATCGCACCGACGCGAATCGTGGTGGTGGCGGCGGCGATGGCGCTGAGCAGCACCAGAGACGATGGCCACTCAGTCGCCGGATCCTGATTGCCCGGCATCGCATAATCGCGCGGATTGTCCATGCGACCATTCGCGCCTGCCGATGGACCTAGGAGCACGTGATCGCTGACCATCACCATGTCGAAGCCGGCATCTTCAGCTTCCTGCGCCATGCGCACGATGCTGCGAATATCTCGCGGATCCGTCATGGTCCAGTTCTCAGTGAGCACGCTCACCAGCTTGGGCCTCATCGGGTTCGTTCTCCGAAATCAGATCGCGGCAGAGTCATCGTGAAGCAGAGTTCCGCCATTGAAGGTCGTGCCGACCTCGCAGAAGTAGCCGGCGATGATCTCCTGCACCGGAAGCAGTGATGCCGGCTGATCCCAGGGCGAGTCATGCAAGGTGAGTTCGGCGTCCCCGACCCACGGTTGACCCAGGTCCAGGTCGATACCGCCCATGGTTGCCACTTGATTCAGCGACAGCCCCGCGCCGGGCACGATGGATGGCATCACCCGGTGGTGCAGCATCTTGTGTCCGTTGACGAAACCGTTGGATGCCGCAGGCTCGCGCAGGGTGACCTTCGCACTGGCCAGTCGATGGTCGTAAGCGGCCAATGAGGCCCCGAAGGTTCCCCCGGCGGCGATGCGCGGCGCTGCGATGCCCCTGGCGTAGGGGCGAGTGACGTGGACACTGCCGAGCTTCTTCGGGTATCCCTGGAACCAGCCGCGACCGATCGCGAAATCAGTGGTCACCCAGATCAGGACGCATCGACTGTACGTCACTGACTGGTAGGCACAGCGCACCACGACGAATGCCTCTAGGTACTGCGATCGCGACGGGTCCAGCAGCTCGGCTCCGCCGGTGGAGCAGGACTGCCAGTCGGCCCAGATGAACGCCACTGCGCCCGGATCCTCCGGTGCCAGGTCAAGCTCGTTCGGCAGGATGGCGCGCACGTTGGCGGGATCGGTGCGGTACTCAACCGTCATCAGCGTGCCGGAGTAGTGCCAGGGCATCTGCGGCACCAAGGCTGAGCCGCCGGTTGCAGTGAAGGGGGGAAGGAAACCGTGCAGTCCGCTCATGGACGCCAACTGTAACGCAAAAGGTTCGGGTCCGAACGAATTATTGCGAACTGATCCAATCGCAGACCGTCACCCTCATCCTCGCTGGGCCACCTCGCACGATCGCCGATCCCAGCAGGTTGCTGGGATCGGCGATCGTGGTCGTGCGTGAACTGTGACTAGACCGCTGACGGGTTGTCGTCGGCGAAGGTGCCCACCTGGGCTGCCACGGCCGGCCTGCGAATCTTCACCAGGAAGAAGCCCAGCAGCCCCAGGATGAACAGCACCAGGAAGTAGTACGGCAATGTGTTCACCGGGCTTGGCGGAATGGGCCAGATGTTGCGGTAGAACACGTAGATCAGCGCCGCAGCACCAATCAGACCGATCACCCAGGCACGGGCAACCTCCCTGGCCTTGATCTTCTGGAGGAAGATCGGGGCGGCCAGGCAGATCAGGGTGTACGCCACCATGTAGCCGAAGACTCCGACGGTATCGATGTATGTCACCACAGCCAGCGGTGCAAGCCCTGCAAGCAGGCACCACACCGGCGGGATCAGGATCGGAATGAAGACCAGGTAGATCGCATGTGAGGGAGTGCGGTGCTTGGGGTGCGCCTGTGCCAGCCACGAGCCCATCAGCCCTTCATTGCCCCAGGTGAACAGCAGGCGGCCGGCCACGTTGATACAGGCGACCACGACGGCGAAGAACGAGGCGGTAATGCCCAGGTTCAACAGCAGCTGGAACCAGCTAATGCCGTATTGCACCGCGAGGTCATCCATCGGTGAGGCGCTGGTCGCCAGTGCCGATGGGCCGCCCTTGAAGGCGCCGACCTGCGCATACGCCGCGAAGATGTACAGCACGCCGGCCAGGATGGCGCTGCCTCGTATTGCTCTGGGAATGGCGCGGAACGGGTTTTGTGATTCCTCGCCCAGGGCAGCAGCGCTTTCGAAGCCGACGAATCCCAAGATTGCCAGCACGATGGCAAAGACGATGCCGTTCAGTGTCGACCCGGTCAGCTTCCACTGCGCGGTGTCGAAGAAGTTGCCGCTCTTGACCAGCACGATCACCAAGACCACCACGATGACCGCAATGGACGTCAACTCAAGGATCGATGAGACCCGAGCGCTGAGTCGAATTGACGTGATGGTCAGGTAGGTGGCGACCACCAGGACGAGCACGTTCAGGATGATCTGACCGCCCTTGCCGTCAAAGCCGGTGACGTGGACGTTGTCCAGTGCTCGGGACAGGAAGTACGCCGCACCGGGCAAGGACCCGGCGGTGATGGCCACCACGCCGATGAACAAGGCCCATCCGGTGGCAAAGGAGCCCGATGCGCCCAGCGCCGGTCGCGCCAAGATGCCCAGCGATCCTGCGCCAGCACGACGCCGGGCAATCTGGGAGATGCTGTAGGCAATGACCAGGACGATGCCCAGGCCGATGAGGAAGGAAAACCAGGTGCCGTTGCCGGCGTAGGCAGCCATGGCTGCCGGCGTGAATGCGATGACTGCCGACGGTGCCACGTTGGCCACCGATTGCATGCCGACTTCCAGGGGAGTGATGCTCCCCTTTGCCAGACCACCGGAGTGATCCTGGGTGGTGTTACTCACTGCTCCTCCTTCACCGGGTACCCACATGTCGGATGTCGACGTGTGTCATGGGATCAACAACTGCCGTAGTGCCGTTCCCTCATCGAGGTCACGCAGGGCTTCTGCGACCTCGGCCAGGGGTCGACGCGCAGAGACCATGGACTCCAGGTCCAGCGCACCGGACATCAGTTCGTCCACCAGCGCCGGGATATCGCGCTGCGGTACGGCGGAGCCGTAATTGCAGCCCAGGATGCGCTGGTCTGCCTCTGCCAGGGCCAGTGGGTCAAATCGTGCATGCTGGCCGGTGGGTGGCAGGCCGACGATGACCGCAGCTCCGCCCAGACCAAGTGCGGCGATGGCCTGCTCGGTCGTGGCGATCTTGCCGATGGCGTCGTAGACGAAGTCCAAGCCCTGCGGCACCATTTCTGCCAGCGCGGCCGGGACATCAAGGCCCGGTGTGACATGCAGAATGTGCGTGGCGCCAAGGGTGCGTGCAAGATCGAGCTTGGCCGCATCGATGTCGACTGCCACGATGACCTCGGCCTGCTGCAGGCGAGCTCCCTGGATGATCGCCAGACCCACTCCGCCGCAGCCGATGACCGCGCACGTGGTCCCGGCCGGCTGGGCCGCGGTGTTGCGGACTGCACCGACGCCGGTAGCCACTGCGCATCCGATCAGGGCGATGAGGTCCAGCGGTGCGTCATCTCGGACCTTGATCGCGCCCGAGACCGGCACCACGACCTGCTCGGCGAATGAGGACACACCCAGGTAGTGGTACGCGGTGGCACCGTCGACGGACAGGCGGCTGGTGCCGTCGTACAGGACACCTCCCGGTGCCACGACCGTTGCCACGACCTGGCACTGCGCGGGCTTGCCGATCAGGCAATAGCGACAGGTTCCGCAGTTCGGCACCCATGAGAGCACAACATGGTCACCAGGGGACAACTCGGTGACGCCCGGGCCGACCTGGCGAACGATGCCGGCGCCTTCATGGCCCATGATCAGCGGCAGCGGCAGTTCCCACTCGCCGCGCATGACGTGCAAATCTGAGTGGCAGACTCCCGCCGCGGTGACGTCGACGAGGACTTCGCCGGCCTTGGGCGCTTGCAACTCCACGTCGCGAATCTGGACGTTGGTGCCGTCAAAGAACGCGCCGCGCATGTTTGCCTCCAAAGTGATTGCGGAAGTATGGCGAAACTGAAGTCACCGTGCGGGGTAAAACCCAAATGTGTCGCTTGCGTCCTATTTGCTCCGGATGCATCAGCGTTGGCTGACGCGGGCCGGCAGGGCAGCGACGCCGTTGACGAAGTTGGATCGCGTTCGCACGATGTCCCCGGCGTGATGGAAGCGCAACCCCCGAGCGACGATTCCCTCCAGCAGGATCTTGATTTCCAGACGTGCCAGCGGGGCGCCCAGGCATTGATGGGGGCCTTGCGCACCGAACGAGACCATCTTCGGCTTGACCGGCCGGGTGATGTCAAAGCGCAGCGGATCAGGGAACACGCTTTCATCGAAGTTGGCTGACGCGTACCAGATGACCACCTTGTCGCCTTCGGCGATCCGCACGCCGGCCAGCTCGGTGTCGGTCGTGGCAGTGCGACGCATGTGCAGTATCGGTGTCGCATAGCGGATGATCTCCTCGACGGCGCCATCGATCAGGCCCGGATCCTGATGGAGCAGTTCGAGCTGATCCGGATTGGTGATGAACGCCCAGATGCCGTTGCTGATCGCCGTGCGCGTCGTCTCGTTCCCGGCGAACACCAGGAGCTGAAACATGTTCGCGTACTCCACCGCGCTGAGTCGGTCGCCATCAACTTCGGCCTGGATCAGCGCGGTCACCAGGTCATCATGCGGATCAGCGCGACGGGCATCGCCGAGCGCTCGGCCGTATTCGAACAGTGCATGTGCCGCGGGGGAGTTGAAGGGCAGCAGCTCCAGCGGGGTGGTGTTTCCGTAGGCATCCGGTGCCAGGGATTCACCACCTTCGACGAGGTGGTCGCTGAGCTCGACCATGTAGTCGGCGTCCTGGGCGGGAACGCCGAGGATGTCCACGATCACGCGAATGGGCAATGGTGCGGAAATGGCGCGCACGACGTCGATGGTTCCCGCACCCACAGCGTCGTCCAGCAGTTCATCGGCGATGTCTCGCGTGGCTTGCTCGTAGCTCTTGACACGACGGGTGGTGAATGCGGGCATCCCCAGTCGGCGCAGGCGAACGTGCTCTGGTGGATCGGTGTCAATGATGGAGCGACGAGCGTCCATTGCCTCTTGCGACAGGTCCCACAGATTGGTCATGCCGCGCGCGCTGGAGAAGGTTGCCGGGTCGCGCGTGACGGTGACCAGGTCCGCGTACCGCGTGACCGCCCAGTAGGGCGTGCCTGCATGGTGTCGCCGAGCGATCGGGTCGTTGTGCCGCATCCAGGTGAAGACCTCGTGGGGGATGCCATCGTCATATGCCGTGGCGTCGGTGATCTCGATATCGGGCGCTGCGCTCATGCGCCGTCTCCCGGGGTGATGACGAATCGACCCGAGACCTGGCCGTCGTGCAGCCGCTGGTGCGCGCGGGCAACCTGATCCAGGCCGATCACTTCCACCGGCGAGTGCAGCGGGTATTGCTGGGCAAGGGCAACCAGATCGGCCAGTTGATCGCGGGTTCCCCACACGCTGGTCATGAAGCGAGCCTCGTGTGGGACCAGGCCAAAACCGAATGGAATCGATCCGCCGAATAATCCGACGGTCACGCAGATGCCTTGACGGGTGATGTGATCACGTGCGGCCGTCAGTGTTGCCTGCGCACCGACGAAGTCCACGATGGCCGTGAACGACCCGGCCAGCTCTTCGGGGGCCAGGGCCGAATCGGCACCCAACTGCAGCGCGATGGCACGCTTTTCCGGTGATGGATCCACGACCGTGACCTCAGCGTCGCTGCGAATCTTCAGGAATTGCAATCCGAACTGGCCCAGGCCACCGGCGCCGATGACCAGTGCGCGTGCCTGGCGCGCATCGGCCAGGGTTTGCAGCGTGTGATCAACCGCGCGATACGCAGTCAGTCCGCCGCATGCCAGTGGCGCGGCCTGCACCGGATCAAGGGATCCCAACGGCACCAGATATCGCTGATCGGGAATGACCATCCGCTCTGCATAGCCGCCATCCCTGAGCAGGCCTGCCTCGGTGGCTTGGGGGCAGATCATCTCCTGACCTGAAGCGCACGCCCAGCAGTCCGCCTGACGGCACCCCCAGCATGCGTAGACCAGAACCGGCCCGAGCTTGGGGTGCATGGCGGCCACCTCGTGGCCCATGATCACCGGCAGTGTGGTCGGGTAGTCACCGGCGGCGGCATGGAGGTCCGAATGGCAGATGCCGCAGGCCAGTACATCGACGATCACCGGGTCTGGTCCGCTGTCGGGTCCGATGACTGGATCGGGCACCTCGGTGCAATCCAGGGGGGACCCGGGTGCGGTGAGGACGACGGCGCGCATGGCACCTTCTTTCGTGAATTCGGAGTCCGCGTGCTGAGCGGACACTACATTTATCAAGTATCTAATTGTGGGGTTTTGGAGGAAGAATGTTCTGGGATCCGGCTGAGCGTGATCGAGTCGCGGCCTTGTGCGAGGAATTCGCTGTCCACACCGTGGAGTGCGTCATCGTCGACACCTGGGGCATGGCCCGCGGCAAGCGCATCCCGGTCAAGCAGTTCTTGCGCGGCGGCGGGTACGCCATCGCCAACGTGATCTATACGTGGGATCCCACGTGCTTTATCTTCGCCACTCCCTGGGTTGATGAAACCGACGGATTTCCGGATATGCACGCAGTGCCGGACCTGTCCAGCTTTCGCATCGCCGGCTGGACCGATGGGGTCGCAATCGTCATGTGTGACACCGTGGATGTGCACACCCACGAGCCGATCGCCATGGATGCCCGCAACATGCTCAAGGTCCAATTGGCCAAGGCCGCTCAGATGGGGTTCGGGGTGGATGCGGCCACGGAGTTGGAGTGCCACTTCTTCACCGAGGACTGGAAGCCGCTCTACGACGACATCAATTGCTACTCCATTGTTCGCGGGGCGGAGATGGAGCCATTCATGCTCGATATCCGAGAGTCGTTGCGCAAGACCGACATCGAAGTCGAGGCATGCAACGTGGAGTACGGTCCCGGGCAGACGGAGATCAATCTGCGCTATGGCCCGATGATGAAGATGGCCGATGACACGGTCTACTTCAAGTACATCGTCCGCCTGGTGGCCAAGCGGCACGGACTGAATGTCACCTTCATGGCCAAGCCATTCCTTCAAGAAGCCGGCAACGGAATGCATGTGCATCAATCGCTGACCCGTGAGGGAAAGAACGTGTTCGCCGAACCAGACGAGGACTCGATCCTGGGCAACACCACGATGCGCAAGTACCTGACCGGACTGCTTGCTCATCACAAGGAACTGCAGCTGATCGCCACGCCAACCATCAGTGGCTACAAGCGCGTGCAGGATTACTCGTTCTCCCCCACGCAGGTCACCTGGGGACTGGATCACCGACTGGTCGGCGTCCGCTGCATCGTGGGAGCAGGGGCGGGCAATCGCCTGGAAGCGCGCTGGGCCGCAGCCGACGCCAATCCGTACCTGGTCCTGGCTGGCTGCCTGGGAGCAGGTCTGGACGGACTGGAGCACGACTACGAACTGATGGATCAGGTGGTCGGCGATCCCCATGTCGACGATCGCTGGGAGCGACTTCCCGGTGACATCGATGGGGCAATCGCCAACTTCGACGCACCATTTACCCGGCAGGTCTTCGGAGACACCTTCGTGGAAAACTTCCTGATCATGCAGCAGCGCGAGGCACAGGAATTTGCCGACAATGCCCAGCAGTCCGACGATGTCAGTCAATGGGAGATCGCACGCTACCGAGCGGTCATCTAGGTGGCTCGGCTGCTGCTCATCAGTCATGAGCCGGAAGCTGCACCGGCCATTGTCGGGCGGATCTTGCAGGAGGCCGGGCACGACATTCACACGCACGTGGTGCTGGCGGATGCCTCGTCACCGAATGTCAACTTCCCGGACATCAACACCTTCGACGCGGTGTTTGCCTTCGGGTCCTTCGCCAACGCCTATGACGAACGGCATCGGCCTTGGGTGGAAGCCGAAATAAACCTCATTCGACGTTCGCTCGACGATGACGTGCCCTATTTGGGCATCTGCTTCGGCGGGCAGTTGCTGGCCGAGTCCGTCGGAGGCTGGATCGAGCGCGCACCCCAGGGGAGCGAGGAAATCGGATTGGTCAGCATCGGCTCCGATGCCGATCGGCTGCCGATCCCGGCCGGACCATGGTTCACCTGGCACGAGGACCGCATGGTCTTGCCGGAGGATATCGAGGTCCTGGCACGAACCGACAACGCTGTCCAACTCTTTCGCAAGAACCGAGCAGTCGGAACGCAGTTTCATCCCGAGGCCGATGTTGCCACCGTGGCCGGCTGGATTCGGATCGGCCCAGACCACATCCCTGCCTACACCTCAGGTGATCAACTCATCCAGGAGCTGACCCAGGCACAGCCGGTCACCGAAGCCAACTGCCGACAGTTGGTCGACTGGTTCCTTCGCGAGATCGCCCAGGTGGATGCATGACCGATCACGACCGCGATCAAGCACCGTTGGCCGGCCTGATCGTGGTGTCCATGGAACAGGCGATCTCCGCGCCTTTTGCTACCCGACAACTCGCCGATCTGGGTGCAACCGTGATCAAGGTCGAGCGCCCGGAGGGTGATTTCGCACGTCAATACGACCACGATGTCGCTGGTGAGTCGGCATTCTTCGTGTGGGCCAACCGCGGCAAGCAATCGGTCATCATCGATGCCAAGCAGCCAGCAGGCAGGGCGCGGCTTGAGGCCCTGATTGCCGGTGCCGACGTCTTCGTGCACAACCTTGCCCCGGCAGCGGCACAGCGGCTGGGTATCGATGCCACGACCGTGCACGAGCGGTACCGGCATGTCATTGCCTGCGAGATTTCCGGATACGGATCGGCCGGACCTCGCAGCGAGGACAAGGCCTATGACCTAGCGATCCAGGCCGAGGCGGGAGTCTTCTCGGTGACCGGTGATGCCACCGAATCCAAGGTCGGTTTCTCCGCTGCTGACATCGCCGCCGCGATGTACGCCCTGACGTCGATCCTGGCGGCAATCGTGCGCCGGGATCGGACCGGAGTCGGTGCGGTCATTGAGGTGTCGATGCTGGAATCACTGACCGAGTGGATGTCCGCACCGCTCTACACGGCCGTCCATGGACCTGGCCAGGCACCACGAACCGGACGACGTCACCATGCCATCGCTCCATACGGCACATTCGTGCTCGGCGACCAGTCAACGATCCTGATCGCCGTGCAAAATGATCGGGAATGGCTGTCCCTGGCCTCTCAGGTGCTCGGGCTCCCGGAACTGGGGACCGATGCTCGATTTTCGACCAATGACGACCGGATTGCGCACGTGGACGAGCTCGAGACCATCATCAGTGCGGTGCTCGCAGACCAACCCGCTCACGACGTCCGCGAACGGCTTGCGCAGGCTGGTATCGCCACGGCATCTGTCAACACCCTGGCCGACGTCTGGCAGCACGAACAGTTGCGCGCCCGCGGTCGCCTGCGCAACGTGCCCACCCCAAGCGGCCCGATGGAGATGCTGACCGCTCCCTTTAACATCAGCCTCTGGCAGCCCCAATCGTCATGGGTGCCGGCATTGGGTGAGCACGATCAGGCAACCATCGACGAGGTGGTCAGCCGAGGACAGCGAAGTGACCGCGCGCAATGACCAAGGCCTGTGACGGCGTCAGTGAATTCAGCGGAACCGAGAAGCTGAACTAATAGGACTTGGGCAGTCCTAGTGCATGCTGCCCGAGGAAGGCCAGGATCAAGTTGTTATTGATCGGTGCGACTTGGTAGAGCCGCGTCTCACGAAACTTGCGCTCAATGTCGTACTCAGCGGCAAAGCCAAACCCGCCGTGCGTGTCGATCGCCGCGTTCGCCGCCGCCCAGGATGCCTCTGATGCCAGGTATTTGGCCATATTCGCTTCCTCACCGCATGGCAGGTGCGCGTCGTACTTGCGAGCTGCCTCCAGCCGGACGAAGTCGGCTGCACGCAACTGTGCATACGCGCGGGCGAGCGGGAACTGCACACCCTGATTGGCCCCGATCGGCTTGCCGAACACCACGCGCTCCTTGGCGTAGTTCACCGAGCGCTCCAGCAAGAATCGGCCGTCGCCCAGGCATTCGGATGCGATAAGAATGCGCTCGGCGTTCATGCCATCGAGGATTTGCTTGAATCCTTTGCCTTCAACGCCCACCAGCGCATCGTCCGGAACGATGACGTCATCGAAGAACACCTCGGTGGTGTTGTGATTCATCATTGTCTTGATCGGATTGATCGTGATGCCGGTTGCCTGACGCATGTCAATCAAGAAGGTCGACAGTCCGTCTGACGGCTTGGCGCACTGCTCAACGGCAGTTGTGCGCGCCAGGAGCAGCATCAGGTCCGAATACATGGCGCGCGAGGTCCAGATTTTCTGCCCGTTGATCCGCCACCCATCCGGCACGCGTTCTGCCTTGGTCCGGATCGCCGTAGTCTCCGACCCGGCCTCGGGCTCGGTGACGCCGAAGGCCTGCAGGCGCAGCTCCCCTGCAGCGATCTTGGGAAGGAATTCCTGCTTCTGCGCGGCGCTGCCGTGACGAAGCACCGTCCCCATGACGTACATCTGGGCGTGGCAGGCGGCCGGGTTCCCGCCGGAGGCTGCGATTTCCTCCAAGATGATGGCTGCTTCGGTCAGGCTGGCTCCGCCGCCGCCGTACTCCTCGGGAATCAACGCGGCCAGGTACCCGGCGGCAGTCAGTTCGGTGACGAATTCTTGGGGGTACGTGTCCGGTTCCAGGTCACGCCAGTACTGTCCAGGAAACTGGTCGCAGATCTGTCGCACGCCTGAGCGCAGATCGTCATATTCGGGAAGCTCGCTGAGTTTCACGAGACTATTTGTATCATTTATCAAATCGAGCGGCAGGGGAGTTGAGCACGATGGCCACGGCACCGACTCCTCGACGTCGCAATCTGGCCCAGGACGTGGCCGATTACATTCGCGCGGCGATCCTCACCGGCCGAATGCGCCCGGGCACACGCGTTGACCAGGATGCCATTGCCGCCGAACTCGGGGTCTCGCGATTGCCGGTCCGAGAGGCCTTGAT